>JAFPTC010000109.1 GCA_017400455.1 Prevotella sp.
CCATTCAGGAGCATCCCTACTACGGCTCGTTCGGCTACCACGTCTCGTCGTTCTTCGCTCCCAGCAGTCGCTTCGGCACGCCCGAGGAGCTGAAGGCACTCATCGACGAGGCCCACCGCCTGGGCATCAGCGTCATCATGGACATCGTTCACAGCCACGCCGTGAAGAACGAGGTGGAAGGCCTGGGCAACCTGGCCGGCGATCCCAACCAGTTCTTCTATCCCGGCGACCGCCACGAGCACCCGGCATGGGACAGCCTCTGCTTCGACTACGGCAAGGATGAAGTGCTGCACTTCCTGCTCTCTAACTGCCGCTACTGGCTGGGAGAATTCCACTTCGACGGCTTCCGCTTCGACGGTGTCACCTCCATGCTCTACTATAGCCATGGACTGGGCGAGGCCTTTGGTGGCTACGGCGACTATTTCAATGGCCATGAGGACGACAATGCCATCTGCTACCTCACACTGGCCAACCTGCTCATACACGAGGAGAACCCCGACGCCATCACCATCGCTGAGGAGGTGAGCGGCATGCCAGGACTGGCCGCAAAATTCGAGGACGGAGGCTATGGCTTCGACTATCGCATGGCCATGAACATTCCCGACTACTGGATTAAGACCATCAAGGAGCAGAGCGACGAGAACTGGAAGCCTTCGAGCATTTTCTGGGAAGTGAAGAACCGTCGTCCCGACGAGAAGACCATCAGCTACTGCGAGAGCCACGACCAGGCCCTGGTGGGCGACAAGACCATCATCTTCCGCCTCATCGACGCCGACATGTACTGGCACTTCGCCAAGAAGGATGTCAACGGCGTGGCCGAGCGCGGCATTGCCCTGCACAAGATGATTCGCCTGGTGACGGCCGCTGCCATCAACGGTGGCTACCTGAACTTCATGGGCAATGAATTCGGACATCCCGAATGGATTGACTTCCCCCGCGAAGGCAATGGCTGGAGTTATAAATATGCACGGCGCCAATGGAGCCTGGTGGACAACAAAGATCTGTGCTACCACTGGCTGGGCGACTTCGACCGCGAGATGCTGAAGGTAATCAAGAGCGTGCGCAACTTCCAGAACAAACCGGTTGTCGAGATATGGCACAACGACGGTGACCAGGTACTGGCATTCATGCGCGGCGATCTCATCTTTGTGTTCAACTTCTCGCCCACCCAATCGTTCACTGACTATGGTTTCCTGGTGCCGACAGGCAGCTACGACGTAGTGCTGAACACCGACGCGAAGGAGTTTGGCGGATTCGGCTTTGCCGACGACTCGCTGACCCACTTCACCAACTACGACCCGCTCTACGTTAAAGACCACAAGGAGTGGCTCAAGCTCTATCTGCCAGCCCGCTCTGCCGTGGTGCTGAAGAAGAACTAAGATCATATTTTCGGCTGAAAAGATGGGAAACAACAGCATGCCGGGAAGCCATAGAGGCCCAAGCGCCACGAAGGTGGCCTGTACAACGGTATTTGTAGTATTCACGTTCAGCTGGCTCTATTGGTTCCAAGCCGATTTGTTAGCCGTGGCTCAGCATGGACTGAGCCACGGCATAACCAGTTACAACCGCACGCTGGGCGCACTCATACTGACCGTGAGCCTTTTGCTGGTTCAGCTGATAGTCTACGCCTTGACGCGGCTCGAACGGCGCACACATGCACTGACCTATCTGCCCTCGTTCCTGCTGCTGGCCTTCGTCAGCAGCGTTAGCAGTCCATTCAAATGGGGCGCCTGGCTTTGGGCTGCCCCCTTGGTACTGCTATTATGGGCGGGAGCAGTGGTCTTGGCAAAGAAGGCGCTGCCCTTTGACTATAATTCCCACTTGTCAACGGGGCTATTATCGCGCCTGCTGTGGCTCAACATGTTGCAGATGGGAGGCATGATGCTGGGCGTTGCTGCGGCAAGCAACACCAATGCCGTAGACCATTTCAAGGCCCACGCTGAAGTGGCACTGATGCATGGCGATGCTGACAAAGCACTGAGGGTTGGCCGCCGCTCGCTGGAGTCTGATCCCACGCTCACCATGCTGCGCATCTTTGCCCTCTCGCAGAAAGGCCTGCTGGCCGATCACCTCTTCAACTACTCCATCAGTGGCAGCAGCCATGACATGTTGCCGCTGGCTGGCAGCAAATCAAGTCTGCACATCATGCCCGACACTCTGCTGTGGGACTATTTCGGCGTGCGTCCCGACAGCATTGTGGCCCGTGCCAATTCGGCCGGAATCAATCGCATCTTAGGAGGAGCGCTCACTACCTCGCAGTATCTCGACTCGCTGGCCAACGATTCACTGGCCTCACCGGCTTGGCGCGACTACCGGCTCATGGGACTGCTCATCGACCGAAAGCTGGAACCCTTTGCCCAGCGCATGGCCAGCAGCTCAGCCCTTGACTCGGTGCTGCCCCGCCACTATCGGGAGGCACTCGTACTTTACCGGGAGCGCATCGACACCTCTTTTGTCTATGATGACTCGGTGATGACCGCCCGCTGGCATTCCTACTGCCGCTACGACTCGCTCTATCCGCTGAAGTCAGAGCGTAGAATCCGCCTGGAGGAAGAATTTCGTAACACTTACTGGTACTACTATTACCAATAAAAAGTAAAAGAAAACATCATGGGGCTGTGATTCCTTTTTGGAACACAGCCCCATGACTTATATTGCTAAGAGGTCTTTCTGGCGCCAAGCTCATTCAGCGCCTGATGAAAGTTTACTCAATGACGACGAGAGCATCGTCTTCCATGACGCTTTCACCAACCTTTACACAGACAGCAGTAACCTTTCCTGCCTTTTCAGCCTGCAGGTTGTTGGCCATCTTCATGGCCTCAAGGACAACGACGGTGTCGCCCACCTGAACCTCGTCACCCACCTGAACCTTGATGTCGGTAATGACGCCAGGCAGAGGAGCCTTAATGGCATTGTTAGTATTGACTGAGGCCTTTTCAGCAGCGGGCTGGTCGCCAGCCTCGGCGGCAGCAGGCTTGCCCAAGACGGGTTTCTTCTTCTCAGGCTCGGCAGGACGTTCCATCTCGACCTGATAATCTTCTCCGTTGACAGTAACGACAACCTTGCAGTCGTCAATGTCGCCAATGGCAACCTCGTACTTCGTACCGTTGATGGTATACTTGTATTCTTTCATGTCTTTCAGAATTTAAGGATGAGCTGTCATGGTTTGGGCATAGCCGTTCCACTGTGTGGGATGTTCGGCAATGGTGATGATGCCCGGTTCCACGTCATGGACGTTGTTACCTAAATGCTCGTGAAGAGCAAGTACAATGGCAGCATAAACTTCGTTATTCTTCATTTGGTCTAAGGATTGAAATTTGAGATTTGAGATGATTGATGTGAAGGACTAAGAGATTGGCCTTAAATCAAAAATCTCAAATATCAAATGATGGTATTACATTGGAATGTTTCCGTGCTTCTTGGCAGGCAGAGCGTCGCGCTTGGTAGCGAGCTGAGCTAAGCCACGGCAGATGCGGAAGCGCGTATTACGCGGTTCGATGACATCGTCGATGTAACCATATTTAGCAGCCTGATAAGGATTGGCAAAGAGTTCGTTGTACTCGTCCTCCTTCTCGGCAATGAATGCTTTCACATCCTCGCCGGCCTCCTTCTTGGCCTTTGCTTCCTTGGCATAGAGCACGGCAGCAGCACCCGAAGCACCCATCACGGCAATCTCAGCAGAAGGCCATGCGTAGTTCAGGTCGGTATGCAGCTGCTTCGAGCCCATCACGATGTGGGAACCACCGTACGACTTACGCAGCGTGACGGTAATCTTGGGCACAGTAGCCTCGCCGTAAGCATAGAGCAGCTGAGCACCATGAAGAATGACGGCATTGTACTCCTGACCCGTGCCGGGCAGGAATCCAGGAACGTCAACCAGCGAAACGATAGGAATGTTGAAGGCATCGCAGAAGCGCACGAAACGAGCGCCCTTACGCGAAGCATTCACGTCGAGCACGCCTGCATAGCAGGAAGGCTGGTTGGCCACGATGCCAACACTCTGGCCATTGAAACGTGCAAAGCCGACGATGATGTTCTTGGCAAACTTGGGCTGCACCTCGAAGAACTCACCATTGTCAACCACCGAGCCAATGACCTTATACATATCGTAGGCCTCATTGGGATTCTCGGGAATAATCTCATTCAAGGCATCCTCCATGCGGTTGATGGGGTCGTCGCACTTCTTACGAGGAGCCAGCTCCATGTTGTTCGAGGGAATATAGCTAAGAAGGGTCTTCAGCATCTGGAGGCCTTCCTCTTCAGTCTTAGCAGTGAAATGGGTAACACCCGACTTCGTGGCATGAACACTGGCACCACCCAGGTGCTCCTGGTCAATATCTTCGCCAGTAACCGTCTTCACCACCTTGGGACCGGTGAGGAACATGTAAGAAGTATTCTCCATCATCAGTGTAAAGTCGGTCAGAGCGGGACTGTAGACAGCGCCACCAGCACAGGGGCCGAAAATGCCGCTGATCTGGGGGATAACACCCGAAGCCAGAATGTTACGCTCAAAAATCTCGGCATAACCAGCCAGAGCGTTGATGCCCTCCTGAATACGTGCGCCACCCGAGTCGTTAATGCCAATAACAGGGGCACCCATCTTCATGGCCATGTCCATGACCTTGCAAATCTTCTGACTCATCGTCTCGGAAAGCGATCCTGCGTGGACGGTGAAGTCCTGTGCAAAGACGAAAACCAGACGGCCGTCGATAGTACCGCTACCAGCCACCACGCCATCGCCAGGGAATTGCTTCTTCTCCATGCCGAAGTTGTGGCAACGATGCTCCTTGAACATGTCGTACTCCTCAAACGATCCTTCGTCGAGGAGCATGTCTATACGCTCGCGGGCAGTGTACTTGCCACGCTCGTGCTGCTTCTGAATAGCTTTCTCACCGCCACCCAGACGGGCCTTCTCGCGGTTCTCAATCAGTTTCTTAATCTTATCTAATTGCTTTGACATCTTTTTCTTATTGATGAAATTCGTAAATACTTAGTCGTTGTTTACTCAGGGTGTTCGCACAGCTCAGTCAGCACGCCAGCAGTTGACTTCGGGTGGAGGAATGCAATGTTCAGGCCCTCGGCACCCTTGCGGGGCTGCTGATCGATGAGACGCACGCCCTTCTCGCTGACCTCAGCCAGAGCGTTGGCAACGCCGTCCTCAATGCAGAATGCCACATGGTGAACACCCTTATTGCCCTTGTCAATCCACTTCTGGATGGTGCTTTCAGGGCTTGTGGGCTCCAGCAGTTCCAACTTCACCTCGCCACACTTCAGGAAGGCAGTCTTCACCTTCTGATCTTCCACTACTTCAGTTGCATAACACTCCAAGCCCAGCACGTCAGTAAAGAACGGCAGGCTCTCTTCAATGCTCTGGACGGCAATGCCCAGATGCTCAATGTGAGAAATTTTCATAATGTTTTAAAGTTATAACTTAGAATTTGACTGCAAAGGTACAAAAGTTCTATGAAATAACACCCTTTTAAGGCTTAATTAAATATAAAAAAAGGAGTAGGATTAGAACTCAACGACAACTTTCCCGTTGATTTGGCGCCCAGTGAGATAATTGGGCACAGCCCACTGGCGATTTGTAACATCTGTTACCCAATAATAGCTGTTTACGTTGCTAATGCCAAAGAGGTTCAGGCAGTCTAAGCCTATCCAGACATTCTTCACCCCTTTCTGATGGTGTAGGGCCAGATAGCTCATGCCAATGTCGGCTCGCTTATAGGCTGGTGCACGGAAGTGTTGCGCCTCAATGCCTCGGTGTGGAGCGCCGAAAGGCAGTCCGTCGGCATAGGCCAGTCGGAGGGTCATTTTCCAGCGGTCGGTACCGGGGAAATAGTCGGTGAAATGAAGGTTCAAAGCATAGCGTTGATCGGTGGGCAATGGAACCCATTGACCATCGTACTTCTGCTGAGTACGCATGAGCGAGAACGATATCCACGAATCGGTGCCCGGCACAAACTCGCCATAGAGCTTCATGTCGAGGCCCAGGGCATATCCGCTACAGAGGTTTTCACCATAATAGGTCACCTTCACGTTCTGCACATTATAAGGAATGAGGTTGCTCAGAGCTTTATAATAGGCCTCGGCCGTGAACTTAAAGGGACGCTGTCCCAGCATCTTGAACCTGTAGTCCAGGGCTGCCAGGAGCTGGAGCGAACGTTGGCTCTTGATGTTTCTATTCAGCACGACGGAAGTGGTTCCGCTGGCCGTCAGCATGGTGTCGCGCAGTTCCTTATAGAACGGAGCCTGGTAGTAGAGGCCTATTGCCAAGCGATAGGTAATGTCGCGATTACTGGCTGGCACTATGGCCAGCGACAAACGCGGTGAGAGCAGCGTCTCTCGGTTCCACGACCAATGGGCAAAGCGCACCCCGTAAGTCAGCGTATAGAAAGTGGCTGCGGCCTCCCCACCCTGCTCGTCCGCCTCTTGCGTTTCGTGGCTGAAGCGGAACACATCCTGCATATAGCCCTCCACTCGACGCGAGCGCATATCTTGCCGCGAGCTAAGGTTGTAAATCAAGTCCAGACGATGGGCAGTATGAGGCACGGAATAGCCGCTTGAATCACGCATCTCGTACTCACGGCTCTGTTCCTTAATGTGTTCCCACTTGTAAGTCAGGCCCGCCTCAATGTCGTGCTGACGCAACTTCCTGTTCACCATCAACTTCAGGCTCTGCACATTCGCCGTCAGGTAATTGCGGGCATGCTCTGCATAAGTGCCCACCCCCAGCTGCTCAGCACTCTGCGAGTCGCTCAGCCAGTATTGTCCCTGAATGTCATAGCGTTCCTGCTCCTTGGTATGGAAAGCGCTCCAAAGCAATTTCACACTGGCTGAGTCGGTCAGATGTCGGGTAAGCGATGCTGTGCCGAAAAGCGTGCGGAAGATGTCCTTCTCCTGACCATCAAAGTAGACACGGAATGACTTCACATCCTGCATGGTGCCAAACGATGTTTCGCGATCTTTCGGCCGGAAGTTGTAGTGGTTCTCCGACACGTTGCCCATTGCATCCAGCGTCCAGCGCTTGTTGGGGTGCCAGGTGATGTAGGTCTGATAGTCGAGCTGATTCGGGCGGTATTCACCCGTCGTTTCCAGCGACCCCAGCAGATAGCGGTTGGTCTTGTAGCGCAATCCATGACTCATGCTGAAGGTTTGGGACTTGCCCGAGCCATATCCCACATAAGCCGATCCTCCCAGCAGACTGCCGGTGGCCGTTGCTTCCAAACGTTCAGGACGCCGATAGGTAATATCGAGCGCACTTGACATCTTGTCGCCATATCTGGCCGAGAAGCCACCTGTGCTGAAAGCCACCCGTTCCACCATGTCGGGATTGATGACGGAAAGGCCCTCTTGCTGACCGCTGCGGATGAGCAGTGGACGATAGACCTCCACATTATTTATATAAACAGAGTTCTCGTCGAACGAACCACCTCTCACGTTGTACTGGCTCGACAACTCGTTATGTGTAGACACTCCAGCCTGCTGCTGAATCAGTTCCTCCACCGCATTTCCTGTTACCGACACAGCATTAGCCCTCAAATCCGTCAGATCGAGTTGTTCCATCTGGTCCGTCTGTCGTTTCTTTTCCGTAACCACCACTTCCCCCAGTTCCTGAGATGGTCTCATCACAATGCGCAGTGTCTGTGTGCCCTGAGGTTTATACAGTGTTTTTTGACGAGCCCTGTAGCCCACCATGCTATACCTTATCACCACCGAGTCGGCCGTTTGCAGCTGCATGCGATATTCTCCGCTCAGGTTCGTCATGGTCATCTTGCCCTGCTCTACGCAGCTCACGGTGGCCAGTTCCAATCCTTTCCCCTCCTCATCGGTCACCAAGCCCTTCAGCGTAAACGTTCCTTGCGACATAGCTGAAAGGCTCGCCATCAGCATGACGAGCAAGAGAATTAAAGGTGCGATGCGTCGTTTCATCAAGGAAATAACGCGAAACTCGCCCATTTATTATATGTCAGTCGCGGTAAATCCAGGAAAGCAGCGAATTGATCCACTTTATGGAACAGCGGAACCATCGATAGGTGCTGACTGGTTTCCCCCCGAAGCGCAGGATAAAGTCGCGGAACTTGTTTTTGCGGAAGGGCAACCCCACGTCCATGAAGAAGATGTGCTCATATCCGTACTGATGGGAATGTTTGATGGCATGCCAGATGGTCAGTTCCCGGGGACGCAGGGCGGCAAACGTCTTCCGTCGGTAGGCGGCATACATCAAGTAGGCTTGGCCAGCAGAGTAGAAGACCGTTGAACAACCTATGACATGTCCTTTATATCGGGTGAGGAACAGCCGTCCCCTCTCGGGCTGCGATGCTATTTGGTGGAAGAATTCATCAGCAGGAATATAGCGCTTGGGCTTCAGCCAGTTATGGTGGCGCAGCAGCTTGATGAACTCTTTCATGTCGGCCTCGCCGTTCACCTCATCGGTCACCACGCCACGCCCATAGGCGTTGTCTATGCGCTGCTTCATCTGCCGGCTGATGCGCTCTTCGGGCGTGCGTGAATGTAGCGAGTTGTGGATACTCATCCAACGCACGGGGAAATAGCGCTGGTCACGCAGCTGACGATAGCCAAACATCTTATGGCTCAGGTGGCTAATCTCAATATACAGCATGCGGGGCCCCAGCTTGGAGGTGAGCACCTGGAGCATCAGCCCGAACGTGTCGCCCTGGGCCTCCTCACAATAGGCTCCCTCTCCCATGATGCGGCAGTGCATATAATAATAAGGTGGGAACCATGACGTGCGATAACGCACCACCGCCAGCATCTGGGCCACTATTCTTCCGTCGTCGGCCTGCAAGACCACCATAAATGGTCGGTGGCGGGGAGTGTTGCGGAATATTTCAAAGAGCTGCCTGCTGTGGAAGAAATTCTCCTCCATCAGTCCCTCGGGCAATGTGTCGCCCGAGGTGTATATCTTTGGGCTAAAGTCAGGCATTTGTCTTAGTCATTGGCATGCGCAAAACGCTTCGTCGTCTTTTTTGATTGCAAAGTTATACATTTTTTTCATATCTCAAGCTTGTTTCATGGAAAAAAATACTACCTTTGCAGTAGAAACATGCAACGGAAAATCCTACATATCGACATGGATCAGTTCTTTGCAGCCGTGGAGCAGCGCGACCGCCCTGAGCTGAGAGGCCTGCCAATAGCCGTTGGCCATGATGCTGCCCGTGGCGTAGTGGCCACAGCCAGCTATGAGGCGCGCCGCTACGGTGTACATTCAGCCCAGCCCATCGTCACGGCCAAGCGGCTCTGCCCGCAGCTCATCATTGTCGAGCCGCGCTTTCAGGCCTACAAGGAGGCTTCCATGCAGATAAGAAGCATATTCCAAGATTACACAGACTTGATAGAACCGCTCTCGCTCGACGAGGCTTTCCTCGACGTGACGGAAAACAAGCATGGGCTGCCGTTAGGGGTCGATTGTGCCAAGGAAATCAAGCAGCGCATCTTCGACCTCACGGGGCTGACGGCCTCGGCTGGTGTCAGCTACTGCAAATTCCTGGCCAAGATCGCCTCCGACTACCGCAAGCCCGACGGTCTCTGCGTCATCCATCCCGACCGTGCCCAGCAGTTCATCGACCAACTGCGTGTGGAGCGCATCTGGGGCGTTGGACAGAAGACGGCCGAGCACATGCACCGCATGGGCATCTTCACTGGTGCCGACCTGCGACGCATGTCGTTGGAACACCTCCACCAGGAGTTTGGCAAGATGGGGCGGGTGTTCTACGATTTTGCACGTGGCATCGACCATCGGCCAGTAGTCACAGAGTGGCAACGGAAGTCGGTCAGCTGCGAGCGCACCTACGAGAAAGACATCTTCCTCACGGAACAGCTCACCACCGAGCTGAGCCACGTGGCAGAGGAGCTGGAGCACCGCATAGCCAAGAACGGCTTCGAGGGCCGGACGCTCACGCTGAAGGTGAAGTATGCCGACTTCCGTCAGATTACCCGCAGCATCACGCAGGAGCGGGCGCTGCTCACCAAGGACGAGCTGCTCCCCCTGGCCCTGCAGCTACTGGGCCAGGTCGACTACTCCGCTCGTCATCCCGTCCGTCTGCTTGGCCTTGGCGTGTCGGGCCTGGCTCAGCAGCCGCCCGAGCCACCCATCACCCATCAGCCTCAGTGGCGGGAGTTGGAGCTGGAGTTCCTGCCATGGTAGAAAACTTAAAACATTTCTGATTATATGACTTTCATTGGTATCATTCCAGCGCGCTACGCATCGACGCGCTTCCCAGGGAAACCCCTGGCCATGCTGGGTGGCAAGCCTGTCATCCAGCGAGTTTATGAACAAGTAAAGAGCGTACTGGGCCAGGCCTGGGTGGCCACCGACGACGAGCGCATCCTGCAGGCCGTGGAGGCTTTTGGCGGACAGGCCGTGATGACCCGCAGCGACCACAAGAGCGGCACCGACCGCATTGAGGAGGCCGCCCAGAAGATTGGCACCACGGCCGATGTCATCATCAACGTGCAGGGCGACGAGCCTTTCATCCAGCGCTCACAGCTCCAGACCATCATCCACCTCTTCGACGACCCTGCCACGCAGATTGGCACCATCGGCAAGCCCTTCGAGAGCATGGAGCAGGTGCTGAATCCCAACTCGCCCAAGATCGTGTGCGACGTTCGCGGCTATGCCATGTACTTCAGCCGTTCGGTCATCCCCTTCGTGCGCGGCCAGGAGCAGGACAGCTGGCTCACCCACTTCCCCTACCTGAAGCACCTGGGCCTCTATGCCTACCGACGCAGCGTGCTGCACGAGATAACACAACTGCCCCAAAGCCCACTGGAACTGGCAGAGAGCCTGGAGCAGCTGCGATGGTTGCAAAACGGCTATCGCATCAAGGTCGGTCTTTCCGACGTTGAGACCGTCGGCATTGACACCCCCGAGGACCTGGCCCGTGCCGAGGCCTTCCTCTCAGCTGAAAAGACATCAAGACGATAGGACATCAAGACAACAAGACAATAAGATAATACGACATAAAGACAACAAAGACAACAAAGACAACAAGGACAACAAGACAATAAGAGAATACGACAACAAGACATCAAGACAACAAGACAACAAGACTATAGGTTAACAGTACGACGTTAATTCTGTTCTGAAGACTTGTTGTCTTTGTTGTCTTTGTTGTCCCTTTCTCGTGGGGAGCCTCCCCCGAAAAGTCTTGTTGTCTTGTTGTCTTTGTTGTCTTTGTTGTCTTGATGTCCAAAATCTTGATGTCTTTGTTGTCTTGATGTCCAAAATCTTGATGTCTTGTTGTCTTGATGTCCAAAATCTTGATGTCTTAGCAGCGGCGCATTTCTTCGAGCAGCTGTCGCTGCCGGTCATTGAGGGTGGCGGGCAGCGTCACGTTGTAGGTAAGGATGAGGTCGGAGCCGCCCTGTCCCTTGCCACGGAGGCGCACCTTGGTGCCGGGCTGCGTGCCGGGCTTCACCTTCAGGCGCAACTTCTGGCCGTCGCCCAGGCCCACCATCACCTCGCCACCCAGCAGGGCGGTGTACATGTCGATGGTCATCGAGGCCTGCGTCTCGGCGGGCTCGGCCTTCTGATTGCCAAAGCCACCGAAGCCGCTGCTGAAGCCCGACGCACGGCCACCCCGTGCGCCAAAGAGGTTCTCGAAGAACGAGCTGAAGCCGCTGCCCCCCTGGAAGCCCGAGAAGTCGAAGCCCTCGAAGGGCGAGCCGCCCGCTGACCCCTGGAAGCCGCCCTGGAACTGGTCGGCCTCGCGCCACTGCTCGCCATACTGGTCATATTTCTTCCGTTTCTCCGCATCGCCGATGACGTCGTAGGCCTCGTTCAAGGCCTGGAACTTCGCCTTAGCCTTCGGGTCGTCGGGATGCAGGTCGGGGTGAAACTGCTTGGCACGCTTCAGGTATGCCTTCTTCACGTCCTTCTGCGCTATGTCCTTGGGAACGCCCAAGATCTTGTAATAGTCAATGAATGCCATAATACCTATCTCCTTTCTTTTTTTTACACTAAGGCCAGCAATTTTCATGCCGAAATGCTGGAGGAAAGGAAAAAAATAGCTATCTTTGCCGAAGATATGAAGAAAAGACCATCACTCCTGGCCCTCCTGCTGCTGGCAATGCCGCTATGGGCCCAACAGCCGCTCGACTGGGGCGACCAGCTGAACGGCACGTACAAGAATCCCGTGCTCTGTGCCGACTATAGCGACCCCGACGTCATTCGCGTGGCCGACAAATATTACATGGTAGCCAGCGACTTCCACTTCATGGGCATGCAGGTGCTCGAATCGGCCGACCTGGTGAACTGGCACATTGTCAGCCAGGTATACCGCCGCCTCGACCTGCCAGAATGGGATGCCAATGCCCACTATGGCGGCGGCTCCTGGGCACCCGCCATCCGCCACCACGACGGCCGTTTCTACGTCTACTTCTGCACCCCCGACGAGGGACTATTCATGGCCACGGCCGAAAGCGCCCACGGCCCGTGGAGCCAGCTGCACTGCGTGAAGGCCGTTCCCCGGTGGGAAGACCCCTGTCCGTTCTGGGACGACGACGGCAAGGCCTACCTGGGGCGTAGCCAGTATGGCGCCGGCCCCATCATCATCCACCGCATGTCTGCCGACGGGCGCACGCTGCTCGACGACGGCGTCACCGTCTATACCGGCCCCGTGGCCGAGGGCACGAAAATCATGAAGCGCAACGGCTACTACTACCTCATCATTCCCGAGGGAGGCGTCTGCTGCGGATGGCAGACGGTGCTGCGCTCGCGCAACATCTACGGCCCCTACGAGAAGCGCGTAGTGCTCAAACAAGGCAGCACCCCCGTGAACGGCCCCCATCAGGGCGCACTGGTGGAAGCCGCCGACAGCACCTGGTGGTTCCTCCACTTCCAGGAGACCCATCCCGCCGGCCGTGTGGTCCACCTCCAGCCCGCCCGCTGGACGGCCGACGACTGGCCCCTCATTGGCGTCGACATCGACGGCAACGGCATCGGCGAGCCAGTAGCCGTGTGGACAAAGCCCTCCTCACACCCCACTTCTCCCTCATCACTCCCCACTCCTCACTCATCTCTCATCACTTCTCACTCATCACTCAGTCCCTTGGGCCTGGAATGGCAGTGGTGCCACAACCCTGCCGACTCGGCATGGAGCATCACCGAGCGCCGGGGCTGGCTCACCCTCCATGCGCTACCCTCGCCCACCCTCAGGCAGAGCCGCAACATGCTCACCCAGAAGACCATAGGATTCCAAAGCCAGGCCACCACCCAGATAGACGCCTCGCGCCTCAGCGACGGCGACCATGCCGGACTGCTCTGCATGGGCCATCGGTTCATGGGTGTGGGCGTCTGTCGGCAGCAGGGCCGCCTGTCCTTCTATCTCGACCACGACGGCCAGCGCACCATCGTGGCCCCCTGCCCCAAGAAGGAGGTCTATCTGCGTGCCGCCATCGACAGCCGCCACAACCGCCACCAGCTCTTCTACAGCACCGACGGCCGCACCTTCACGCCAGCCGGCCAGCCCTACACCCTGCGCATGGGCAGCTGGAAAGGCTCACGCGTAGGCCTGTTCTGCTACACCCTGGGCAGCGTCCCTGGCGGGAAAGCACAATTCGCCCGTTTCGACTATACCGTAAAGCAGTAGTCCATTCTGCGGAGACACAAGGCAGAACCCTACCACTGGCCCATGAACGCCCGACGAAGCGCAGGAACACTTCATCATTTGAATATATAAAAACAGGTTGCAGCTTCTGTCAATAGTCAGAAGCCGCAACCCATAGCAGCGCGAAGGAGGGATCATCTCCTCAGCTTACCCTTGCTTTCCAAGTATTTCAGGAAAGCCTCCCACTGCGGGGCACGCCGCTCGCGATTGGCCTTCACTTCGTCAGTATCGATGAACTGCGGGGGATAGCAGTCGTAGAGATAGTAGTGACCATCGTCAATGACCTCGCCATCCATCTTTCCGCAGCAAAGCACGAGGTCATCGAACACCTGACTACAGATCAGACCGACGTGGGTGGCCCCGCCAGAAAAGAGGTGTTCGCCACCCAGATAGAAGTCAACGCCAGCCAGCAACGGGATTCTGTCGCGCAGTGGTTCCATCGTGTCGCGGAAGCGCAGTTCGCGGGTGTTCAGGTCAAACCATTCGATGTCGTCGTCGGTGAAAAGAGCACTTTCCGTGTCAGCACTGAAGCGCGTTTCCGTCACACCGATTCCAAAGGCATAGAGCCTGCCATTTTCTACCGGACAGGTTGTGAAAGGTTTTTCCGGTTCGTTGCCGTCAAGGCTGCAGGCTGTCATCACTGTGCCGGCAATGGCTATCGCCATCGTCCAGGCGAGGGGGCTGTAATGTTTCATGTTTCTTTGAGTTTAAAAGATTGGACGTTCTATTTATATAGTCCTAAAAAACTGAAAAAGACTGCACGCTTACCACGTAAATCTGATGCCAACGGGCAGGGAGAAGGTGAACGGATGCTCGGTGCGGTAGGTCTCAACGTCGCTCTTCATCGGAATAAAATACTGCATGCTTGGCTCGGCAAAGAAGCCGATGCTGGGCGTCAGGTGGTATTGCAAGCCAAGACCGAAGGTAGCGGAGAACTGCCACGGCGCACGGATGGTGGTCTTGTCGCTGGCCTCATACAGGCCGTTCACAAAGAAATCGGAGTGGAGCGTAGCATGGACGGGAATTTCGGTAGTCATGCCGAGACTGCCGTAGACGCCCCATCGCTGTCTGCTATACATATTATATATACCCTTCATGGGAATGCCAAGGTAATGGATGGTCTGCTGCTCGCTGATGGTGTTTCCGTTTGTTCCCATCTCGAAGTCAGAGGACAGGCGACTGTAACTGAGGCCAGACTCCAGTCCGAAGCGATGATTCAATCTATATTTCAATGCCAGCGACCATGTGACGGGCATCTGATGGTGGGTCTTGCGAAGAATCTTGTCACCGCCAGGAGCACTGGCATTATTCAGGGCGATACGCATGATAACGCTACGAGTTTGAGCACTCACAGCATCAGGATGATTGACCAGATAGGCGGCATAGTCCGTCCAGTTGTCAATACTGCTTGGGATGATCGGACTGGGGGATGGCCCTGGCAGAGACTCTGCAGCTGACGGCCTGGGCTTAAAGCTGAACGGCTGGTTATTGCGGTTCAGCTCGTCAAACGGCCCAGTGTATGCCAGCTCTAACGACCATTTCCCTTCGTCATTCGTGCTGATGGTGGGCAGGTCGGGTAACGACTCGGCCATGTCGTAATGTGGAATCTCCACTTCGCGCAGCGTCTTTGCCGTATCGTTCGCTATCGTGTCAGTCATCACCTGCTCCTGGGCAACCACGATAGTGGTGGAATCCGCAGCCTGATCGATGATTGTTTTCACAGGCTCTTGGCGTTGCACCTCCACAGATTCATTTGGCAACGATGAGTGTTCATCCTCGCTTTCTTCCTGCTTTGCCATTTCCGGTTTATCATGAGTGGGCAAAGCCGTTTCGTTTTTTTTAAGCAAAAGGTATGTAAGCGGCATGAGCAGCAGCAGAAGCACGGCAGCCCAATATTGCTGCATCATCTTGCGCAGTATTCTCTTCGCACGTGCCAGTTGTGATGATGACGAATGGGGCTCTATGCCCAGCATGTCGGCAATTTCCTTGTGCGACATACCTTCAAAGACTGACAGCCGGAACACCTTGCCATAACCTTCCGGCAAGTTGTCTACCAGCCTCATCACCTCTTCCAATGGAACGCCTCTCACCGTGGTCGTTTCCGCAGCAGCCTGCTCGGCCCTCAGGGACGCTTGCCTAAGCGAGAACAGCTCCACTTCCTCTAACGGGACGAAGGATAGGTTTTTCTGATGTTCTTTGTATTTCGATGCTACATTCCTCGTTATCGACATCATCCATGACTCGGCTTTCCGGCTATCACGCAACCGGTCGAACGATGTGAATATGATCACAAAGGCATCGTGCAGCACATCGTCCACCACCTGTTCGTCGCTGACGTAGCGTCGGCATACGCCCCTCATCTTCTGGGCGTATGCCTTGTACAGTTCTCCAAGGGCATCCGCATCCCCCTGTCTGCACCGTTCAATCAGCCGAGTAACTTCCATCGAAAAACATGACGTTTCTATCTATTAAGTCCAAAAAACATGAAAAAACTGCACGCTAAGGCCATTTTTTTTCATTTTCCCTTCATTTTTCCTTCATTTTGCACAAAAACAAAATGAACCATTGCCAGGTAAGACCGACTGAATAAAACTCGGGATTCAGCGCCCGCCCACATATATAAGTCCGCCCGCTCGGATTAATAAGGGCGGCCGCCCTTATTAATGAGGGCGGCCGCCCGAATCGGGCAACTCGGTACCTTTTTCCCTATTACCCAGTGACTTATCCCCTTTTCTCGCGTCCTTCCCCCCTTTCTCCCTTGCTCCCGTTTCAGCAGGAAAGGTCTTCTGCGTGAAAAGGCATGGCTTTTTGCAAAACGCTCTTGGTTCTACTTTTTCAGCTTGACGCTCTCGTGGCGTCCGTCGGCCGTCCACGACACGATGTAAAGGCCTGGGGGGAGGGCCGACAGGCTGCAACCGTCGCTGGCGCGGAAGGTGGCCACGGGGCGCCCACCAGCATCGTAGAGGGTGACGCGGAAGGTGAGCCGCTGCACGTCGTCGGCTCCGAAATGGAGGTGCTGACGCTGGGGGTCGTAGGCCAGGGCATAGTCCATGGAGGGTGCGTCGAGGCTGGTCTCGGCATCGGTGCCCGTGGCCTGGATGTGCCAGAGGCGGTTGTTGGAGGAGGTGTCGCGGTTGTCGCTGGTGTAGCTGAGCACGCGGGTGCCGTCAGCGGCGTTGCCGCCATTGAGGTTGGCGGCATGGTGGCTCCAGCGGCTCACGAGGTTGTAGCGCTGGCCCGTCTGGGCCACGATGCGCCACAGCTGGCGCACGTCGCCACTGTCGGCAGGGGCCAGCAGCAGGGTGGCGCCGGTGTTGGTGGTGGCGGTGGAGCCTGCGGGCGAGGGGTCGCTGACGGCCTGGCCGGTGGCGCGGTTGACCAGGAGGTGGAGGCCGTTCTGGAGGGTGACGAGGCGCCACTGCTGGCTGTGGCTGAGGGCCTGGCGGTGGTTGGCGCAGAGCTGGCTGGTGGCCATGTCGACGTCGAGGCAGGTGCCCGTGCCGGCATTGGTGATGGTGTAGAAGGTGTGGGGGTCGGCGGCGAAGCCGGGCTGCTGGTCATCGTCGGGCGTGGGGTCGTCGGGCTGCTGGCTGGCAAAGGCGGTGGTGAGCCAGGCCGTATGGCGCCCGATGAAGGTGCGCAGGTCGGCAATGTAGCGGCTGTAGGTGCTGTAGAGCACGCGCTCGCGAAGGGCCCGGGTGTTGATGCCCCAGCGCTGGTAGTTGAGCTGCTGCGACTGGTCGATGAGGGTGACGAGGCTGTCGAGCTGCTGGTAGAGGAAGTCTTCGAGGCCGCTGCTGACGAGCTCCTGGTAGCGGCGGTTGACGAGGCGGGCAAACCAGGGGTCGCGCCACATCTGCTCGAACCACTGGCGACAGCCGTTGCCGTTGGCCCCATAGCCATGGTCCTTCATGAGCTGGCGCTCGGTGTTGCTGGTGCCTCCACGGTCGGTGCGGTTGTCGTTGTTGTAGGCAATGTCGTAGTCCCACAATGGCCCCCAGCGGAGGCGGGGGTCGTTGCGCTCTTTATAGAAATAGGTGCTGAAGAAGCCGTCGACGTTGGCGCTCACCTCGGTGCAGATGTACCAGTTGGCCAGGGTGACGGAGTCGACCAGGGGGCGATAGCCCGTGAGGGGGTCGGTGAAGGAGGGGCTGAAGAGGCGCAGCTCGAAGTCGTTGACCGCCTGGCGGATGTAGCTGTACTGCGAGGGGTAGATTTCATCGTCGTCGGGACAATGGATGCGCACGGGCACGTGGCGCATGGGGGTGTAGAAGCCGGTGGGCGACTGCTGGGGGCCTTGCGGCTGGGTGGTGAAGTCGGCAAAGCCGTCGGCTTCGAGCAGGTAGCCGCCCGTGATGTTGCTGTCGTCCTCAAGGGGATAGTCCTGCTGGGCTATGTCTACGCGGTGGGGGCGCACCTCTACCTGGTCTGACAGCTGGTAGTTGCCCTGATACTGGTTGTTCAGGGTGAGGTCGACGAACTTGGCGGCGGGGTTGAAGGGGAGTCCTGCAAAGCGTCCCATCTGGCTGGTCAGGGCGTTGCGCAGCAGCGTCTTGTCGCCATGGTTGGCCAGCAGGGTCCACTTCTTGGCGTTGGCAAAGCCCTTGCCCAGGAGCTTCACCTTGTTCTGGAACTTCAGCCTGTAGGGGCGCTTGGGCAGCGTGGCGGTGGAGTTGCCCCGGACGCGGATTTCCAGCGAGTCGTAGAAGGCTACGTTGTCCTGCTCGTCCACATACCACATGCGGGCCAGCACGGTGGTGGTCTTGCTGGTGACGGGGCGGCCGGTGAAGGTGTTGATATAGATGTGAGGCAGGTTGGTGAGCCTCACGTGCTCAGCGTCGGTCTGCGCCTGGAGGCCTATGGCCAGCGTCAGCAGCAGGATGGCGGATAAGATATAGCGGAAGGGTTTCATCGGTTTACAAAGAGCAGTTTGCGGTCGCGCTGGGCAGCGGCCTTGGTCCATTTCTCGGGCACGAACTTCCAGTTTGAGGCGGCCTTGGGGCGCACGGTGCCCATGCGCTGGATTTCCTCCATGAGGTAGTGGCGCAGGTCCAGCTCGCTCTGGTAGATGATGCGGCCGTTGAGCGAGTCCTTGGGTATGCCGCCGCCCCGCACGATGAGGTCGCCGCCGCCGTTGGCACGATAGCTGTTCATCACCACCTTGTAGACCTTGTCGAGGTCGAAGGGCTGGCCGTTGCTCATGCGGAGGATGCTCACCTTGTGGCCGTCGGGCTGAGTGACGTCAACCTCGTAGTCGATGCCTGCGGCGGAGTCGAAGTTAAAGGTGTAGTTCTTGAAGCCCATGCGCTGCTGGTCGCTGCGGCTGTCGATGTTGAGCAGCAGGAGGTGGTCGCTGGGCTGGGTCATGGTGTTCACCCACTGGTCGTAGCTCATCTCCAGGTGGCCCAGCAGCTCGCGCCCCGTCATGCGCAACACGCAGAGCTGGTTTTCAAAGCGATAGAGCTTGAACATATCGGCCACGGTGACGGGGCCCTTGCTGATTTTCGAGTCGAACGACAGGGGGGCGTTCAGCGAGATGTCAGCACCGGTGATTTGCAGCTGCAGCTGGTGGATGAAGTCGGTGAAGGCCGAATTGCCGAAATAGCTGTCGCGGGTGCTGGCCTCATTGGCAAAGGTGCCGATGCGGCGCTCCACGAAGGCCTTGATGCGGTCTACGTCGGACTGGAAATGAGCCATCATCTGCTGGTCCACGGCTTCGTCGCGAACGTCGACAATCTGGCCTTTGATGTCTTTGTTCACCAGTCGGCCGCCCTCGTAGGTCAGCGTGATGGTGGCCTCGGCCAAATTCTTCACGTAGCACGAGGGATCGATGCAGAGCACGTCGTGGCCCGAGGGGCTTTTCAGCATTAAGTTGTGCACCTTGTGGTCGTGGCCGAAGAAGATGGCGTCGAAGCCCTCCACCTCCTGCGCCACGCGCTGGGTGGCATCTTCCTCAATGCCGTTGTCCATGGTGAGTCCGCCGTTCAGGCCGCTATGGAAGAGGCCGAAAATCAGGTCGGGCTGCTCCACCTGCCTGATGTGCTTCACCCAGCGACGGGCACAGCTGACCATTTCCTGGAACTCCAGCCCCTGCCACAGGCTCTCGTTCAGCCAGCAGGGAATGGTGGGCGTGAGCATGCCGAGGATAGCTATCTTCACCCCCTGGCGCTCTATCAGGGCATAAGGGCGGACATAGGGCAGCTGGGTGGCGGTGTCGACGATGTTGGCGCCCAGCACCGGACAGCGCACCTCGCGAATCCACTTGTCGTAGACCTTGTGGCCCGTCTCAATGTCGTGGTTGCCCACGGTCTCGGCATCATATTTCATGTAGTTGATTACCCTTGCGGCCAGGTTCTCGTCGTCGGGCATCACATAGTTCGACCAGTACACACAGGGCTGGCCTTGCAGGATGTCGCCATTGTCGATGAGCAGCAGGCGGTCGCCATACTCCTGGCGCTGACGGTTGATGTAGGTATTTGCTCGGGCAAGGGTGCCTTTCAGGTCCTTACCCTCAATGAAGTCGTAGGGGAAGAAATGGCCATGCACATCGCTGGTTTCGATGACCTTCAGTTCTACGGTACGCGTCTGTGCACTGGCTGCTATAGGACATAGTCCGACAGCCATCAGACAGGTTATTAGTAGCTTATTCATAGCGGTACTCTCAATTTTGCTGCAAAGGTACAAAATAATTCATAATTCACAATTCATAATTCATAATATTTTTGTACCTTTGGCCCCAAATTTCCGACAATCATGGCAAAGGACAAGACAGCATACGTATGCTCGAACTGCGGACAGGAGTCGCCCAAATGGATTGGCAAGTGCCCTTCCTGCGGGCAGTGGAACACGTTTAAGGAAATAAAGATAGCGGCCGACACGGGACGCATGGCTGCCACCAGTGCGGCTGCCAGTGCCGGACGTGAGCTGCGCACCAGCCGCCCCGTGAGGCTGAAGGAGATTCAGGGACAGGACGACCGCCGCATCTCCATGGGCGACGACGAGCTGAACCGCGTGCTGGGCGGAGGACTGGTGCCTGGCAGCATCGTCCTGCTGGGCGGCGAACCGGGCATCGGCAAGTCAACGCTCTCGCTGCAGACCATGCTCCGGCTGAGGAACATGCGCATCCTCTACGTCAGCGGCGAGGAGAGCGCCCACCAGCTGAAGATGCGCGCCCAGCGGCTCGACCCCTCGTCGATGGAGGCCGACAACTTCATGATTCTCTGCGAGAACTCGCTGGAGGCCATCTTCCAGCATATCAAGGAAGTGCAGCCTGACCTGGTGGTCATCGACTCTATTCAGACCATTGCCACCGAGGAGGTGGAGTCGAGCGCCGGTTCCATTGCCCAGGTGCGCGAATGTGCGTCAGCCCTGCTGCGCTTTGCCAAGACCAGCGGCGTGCCCGTGGTCCTCATTGGCCACATCACCAAGGAGGGCACGCTGGCCGGACCGAAGATTCTGGAACACATCGTCGACACCGTCATACAGTTTGAGGGCGACCAGCACTATATGTACCGCATCCTGCGAAGCATGAAGAACCGATTTGGAAGCACCTCGGAATTAGGCATTTACGAAATGCAGCAGAACGGGCTCCGCCAGGTGAGCAACCCTTCGGAACTGCTGCTCACCGAGGATCACGACGGCCTGTCGGGCGTGGCCATCAGTGCCGCCATCGAGGGCGTCAGGCCCTTCCTCATGGAGACGCAGGCCCTGGTCAGCAGCGCCGCCTATGGCACACCTCAGCGTTCGGCCACGGGGTTCGACCAGCGCCGGCTGAACATGCTCTTGGCCGTGCTGGAGAAGCGCGTGGGCTTCAAGCTCATGCAGAAAGATGTGTTCATCAACATTGCGGGCGGCCTGCGCGTCACCGACATGGCCATGGACTTGAGCATCATTGCTGCCGTGCTGTCGAGCAATGTTGACACGCCCATCGAAAGCGGCTGGTGCATGTGTGGCGAGGTGGGCCTCAGCGGTGAGGTGCGCCCCGTGGCCCGCATCGAGCAGCGCGTGCAGGAAGCCGAGAAGCTGGGCTTCCAGCACATCATCATCCCCCACTACAACATGCGGGCCTTCGCCCACAAGAAGTCCGCCATTGAGCTTCATCCCGTCCGCAAAGTGGAGGAAGCCCTGCGCACACTCTTCGGGTAGGCCTTCCCAAAACTCGCAGTCCCTTTTCCAATGATTCTGCGAGGCAGACAAAACTGAAGAAAATGAAAAGCCGCAACGGACGCATGAGTTCCGCTGCGGCTTCTTGATTATAATATGGTCTTTATGTGGTTCAGAAGAAATCAGAAGTGCAACCTGAGGTCGAGGCCCACCTGCAGTGGATTGCCCAGCTGAGCGAAGTAGAGGGTCTGTCCGGCCATGGGGCTGTCGGTGGCAAAGGTGTTGTACTTCGTGCCCGTGAGGTTGCGGCCCCAGAGACTCACGCTGACGGTGCCGAAGTCGGCATCAGCATGGGCGCCTACCAGGGCGTAGAGCTTCTGCGAGTAGAGGTTGTCGTTGTCCCAATAGGTCTTGCCCTGTGCCGAGACGTTGGCACCAAGGGTGAGGGAACGAAGGGTGCCCTGGAAGTCGATGCGATAGTCGGCCCGTGCCGAGAAGGTATGCTCGGGCACGAAGGGCACGCGTTTGTCCTTATAGCTCACGGCCTCTGTGCCGTTCTGGCCAGTGATGCTGTCGGTATACTCCTTGAACACGGCACGGGTATAGCCGTAGTTCAGGCCCCACGATAGGTGGTCGTCGAGCAGACGGCCGTTGAGCGAGGCCTCCACGCCGCAGCTGTAGCTCTTGCCGGCGTTGACCATCATACGTCCGAAGCCGTAGTTGCCTGCCATGACCGAGAGCTGCTGGTTACGAATCTGCATGTAGAAGCCGGCCAGGTCGAGCTGCACCTTGGAGCCGAAGAGGTTCAGGTGGGTGCCGAACTCGTAGTTCCAGCTCTCCTCGGGCTTGAAGGCGATGGTATTGCGCATGTTGCGATAGTCGGCGGGCGTGTGCTGCAGCTCCATGTCGCCACGGGCCGTCTGGGCCTTGTTCTGAAGCTCGGTCTGCAGGATGTCGCTGAACATCTGGATGTTGAAGCCTCCGGCCCTGTAGCCCTTGGCCACCTGGGCATAGATGTTGCTGCCCTGGGCGTCGAGCTTGTAGGTCAGTCCGAACTTGGGCAGCCACTGCTCGAAGCTGGCTTTCTCCTCATGCTCCAGCTGAGAAATGACGTTGGCCTTGACCTGGGTGCCCATGACATTCTCGTCGAGGTGCATGGAACCCACGGTGAAATAGTCGATGGCCGTCTGCGACACGTCGTAGCGCAGGCCCAAGGTCAAGATGAGGCGCTTGGTAAGGTCGATGTCAGACTGATGGAACAGGCCATAGTTGTGCTGCGGGGTGCGGAAATAGCCGGGGATGGGGTCCATGTCGAGGCGGATGTGGCAGCCACCAGCACGCTCAATCATGGCGGCGGCAGCCTCCTGGCCCATGCGCTTGGCCATGCTGTTGAGCATGCCATAGTAGGCATAGTCCTGAATCATCTGCGACAGATAGTCGTTCATGGCGGGGTCGAAGTAGACGGGAGCCACGGTCTTCAGGGCCTGATAAGAGTAGAAGGCGCCGCTGGTCCAGTGCCAGGGGCCGGTGGTGCGGCTCTTCAGCGTCAGCTCCTGGGTCAGCGCGTTCTGCAGCTGGGCCTGCTCCATGTGCATGTAGTCCTGCGGACGATAGTCGATGTCCATCAGCATGTCGTCGTTCAGGTACTGCCATGAGGCCGTGTACTTCACGTCGGCCCAGTCGGCCTGATAGCTCAGCCCCAGACCGGTGGTGAGCATGTGGCGCTGGTATTCGCCCTGGCGGTTGGTATAGGGGTCTTTGGTGTCGCCGCCGGTGAGACTCATCTCGCCGTAGGCAAAGCCGTTCTGCTTCACATACTGATAGTCGGCGCTGAGGTCGAGCAGGAAGCGCTGCGTGGGCTGCCATTGCAGGCGGGCACGGGCTCCGCCCTCGTCAAACTTGTCGGCGTGGTCGCCAGTGGTGCTGTTGTCGATGAATCCCTGCTGTCCCTGGTAGAATCCTGCCAGCGAGAAGCCCAGGTGGTCGTTCACCTTATTATAATGGGACACCTCAGCCTTGCGATAGAGGGCTGTGCCGAAGCTCAGGTTCACGTCGGTGCCCTGATAGTTCAGCGGCGAACGGGTGTACATGCGCACCAGTCCGCCCTCGGTGTTCTGGCCGTAGAGGGTGCCCTGGGGGCCACGCAGCACGTCGATGCGGTCAACGTCGTAGACGTGGAAGTTAAGCATCGACTTGTTCATCACGGGCACGTTGTCGAGATAGAGGCCCACGGCGGGGCTGTTCACGCGTGATCCGATGCCACGCACGTACATGGATGAGGTATAGCGCGAGCCATAATGGGGCATGACGAACGTGGGGACAAAGGCCGACACGTCGCGCAGGTCGCGCAAGTTGAGCTGCTTCAACTCGGTGGCCGAGAACAGGGTGCTGCTCAGCGGCTGCTGACGCAACAGGTGCAAGTCTTTGGGTTCAGAAACTACGACGACCTCGTCGAGGTCAACAATACGCGAGGTGTCGTTAGCGGCCACCTCTGAAGGGGTGATGCCAGCAGTTGCCTCAATGGCCGCAGCTGCCAACATGGGGAGTAAAAACAATCTTTTTTTCATTCTTTCGAAATTTGGGTGCAAAGGTACGGCCTTTTCTTCACACCCACAATCCCTATTTATATGGATTTTTTGTTATCCACCTGCCTGGAGGCTGTCACCATACCAGCGGAACAGGCGCCCGACGCCCTCTTCAATCTCCACGCTATGGGTCCAGCCCAGGGAATGTAGTTTGCTAACGTCGGTCAGCTTGCGCAGCGTGCCATCGGGCTTGGAGGCGTCGAAGGCTATCTCGCCCTCGAAGCCAACGGCCTGGGCCACCAGCTCAGACAGCTGACGGATGGTGAGCTCCTTGCCCGTGCCCACATTGATGTGGCAGTTGCGAATCTCGCCCAATTGGGGCAATGCGCCTCCCCTACCCTCGCTGTGATTGCGGTCTACGGCTCCGTCGGTCTTGGCACCAAAATGTACGCTGGAGTAGCGATCATGGCCAATGATGTCGCTGAAATTCACGTTGAGCAGGATGTGTACAGAGGCATCGGCCATGTCTTCGCTCCAAAGGAACTCGCGCAGCGGCCGTCCGGTGCCCCATAGCTCCACCTTATTATTATATATGCCATATTTGGCCAGCACGCTCAGGATTTCCCCTTGCGTGGCCGAGCCGTCCACCCCTTCCACGGGCCGCTTGTCCAAATCGGCGGCAATCTTGGCCCATTCCTCATCGTGAATGAGCTTGGCCAGATAGACCTTGCGCATCATGGCTGGCAGCACATGGCTGTTTTCTAAGTGAAAGTTGTCGTTGGGGCCATAGAGGTTGGTGGGCATCACGGCTATGTAGTTCGTGCCGTATTGCAGGTTGTAGGACTCGCACATCTTCAGTCCTGCAATCTTCGCAATGGCGTATGGCTCATTGGTATATTCCAGCGGACTGGTCAGCAGGCAGTCTTCACGCATAGGTTGCGGCGCCTCCTTGGGATAGATGCAGGTGGAGCCGAGGAAAAGCAACTTCTCCACCCCGTGGGCGTAGGCTTCGGAGATGACGTTGCACTGCATCTTCATGTTCTGCATGATGAAGTCGGCCCGATAGAGCGAGTTGGCCATGATGCCGCCCACGAAGGCTGCTGCCAGCACGACGGCATCGGGACGCTGCTCATCGAAAAAGCGGCGCACGGCCAGCTGGTCGGTCAGGTCGAGCTCCTGATGGGTGCGCCCCACCAGGTTGGTATAGCCCCGCTGTGCCAGGTTCTGCCAAATGGCCGAGCCCACCAGGCCGCGATGGCCGGCAACATAAATCTTGCTATCTTTATTAAGCATCGTCCATGTGTGCTTTGATGAACAACTTCTTGACGAACTTCATGTCGTGCTGCACCATGATGCGCACCAGCTCGGGGAAGGAAGTCTTGTGGGGATTCCATCCCAACTGGGCCTTGGCCTTCGAGGGATCGCCCAGCAGCTGGTCCACCTCGGCCGGCCGGAAGTATTTGGGGTCTACCTCGACGATGACCTTGCCCGTCTGGGCATCATAGCCTTTCTCGTCCACACCGTCGCCGCGCCATTCCAGCTCGATGCCCACCTCGCGGAAGGCCAGGGTGCAGAACTCGCGCACGGTGTGATACTCGCCGGTGGCTATGACATAGTCGTCGGCCTGGGGCTGCTGCAGGATGAGCCACATACACTCCACATAGTCGCGGGCGTAGCCCCAGTCGCGCAGCGCATTCAGGTTGCCCAGGTAGAGCTTGTCCTGATGCCCCTGAGCGATACGGGCTGCTGCCAAGGTGATCTTTCGTGTGACGAAGGTCTCGCCGCGCCGCTCGCTCTCGTGGTTGAAGAGGATACCGTTGCAGCAGTACATGCCGTAGGCCTCGCGATAGTTCTTCATCATCCAGTAGCCATAGAGCTTGGCCACGCCGTAGGGCGAACGGGGATAGAAGGGAGTGGTCTCGCTCTGGGGCACCTCCTGCACCTTTCCGTACAGCTCCGACGTGCTGGCCTGATAGATGCGGCAGCAGTCAGTGAGCCGGCAGATGCGCACGGCCTCCAGCAGGCGCAGCACGCCTACGGCATCGGTCTCAGCGGTGTATTCCGGCACCTCGAAGCTCACCTTCACATGGCTTTGGGCCGCGAGGTTATAGATTTCGGTGGGCTGCACCTCGCTGATGATGCGTATCAGGCTCGACGAGTCGGTCATGTCAGCATAGTGCAGGTTCACCAGTCGCTTCTTCTTCATGTCGCGCACCCACTCGTCGAGATAGAGGTGCTCAATGCGCCCCGTGTTGAACGACGACGAGCGGCGCATCAGTCCATGCACCTCATATCCTTTCTCTATAAGGAACTCGGCCAGGAAACTGCCGTCCTGTCCTGTGATGCCCGTAATCAGGGCTACTCTCCTCTCTTCCATATCCTAATTCTCTCCGCTAAACTGTTTGATGCGTTGTTCCTCCGACAGCTTGCAAATCAGCAGCGTGTCGTTGTTCTCGGCCACGATGTAGCCGTCCAGTCCCTGCACCACCACCTTTTTCTCCTGCGTGGTGTGGACGATGCAGTTGTGGCTTTCAAAAAGCTGTATGTCGTTACCTATCAATGCGTTGCCATAGAGGTCTTTATGGCTTTGTTCCAGCAGCGAGCCCCACGTGCCCAGGTCGCTCCAGCCAAAGTCGGCCGGACAGACAAAGATTTCCTCGGCCTTCTCCATGATGGCATAGTCAACCGAGATGTTCTCGCAGCGGGGGAAGTGCTCGTTGATGGCCGCCTGCTCCTCGGCCGTGCCATAGACGGGCAGCAGCGACTCGAAGATCTTGGCCAGCTTGGGCTGGTAGACGCGGAAGGCATTGACGATGGTCGACACGTTCCAGATGAAGATGCCCGCGTTCCAGTAGTAGTTGTTCTTCTTGATATACTGTTGGGCGGTGGCCAGGTCGGGCTTTTCGCGGAAGCTGTCCACGCGGAATATCTGCTTGTTGCGCAGCGACGGTGCCGAGAGGTCGGCCTGTATGTAGCCATAGCCCGTCTCTGGCCTGGTGGGCTTCATGCCCAGCGTCACAATGGCATCGCTGTCCTCGGTAAACGTCAGACAGTCGGCCACCACGCGCTGAAACTCCTGCACATTCATCACGATGTGGTCGCTGGGCGTCACCACGATGTTGGCCTTGGGGTCTTTCGACTTGATGCGCCAGCTGACGTAGGCAATGCAGGGGGCGGTGTTTCTCCTGCACGGCTCGCAGAGGATGTTCTGCCTTGGCATGTCGGGCAACTGCTTGGCCACGATGGCGGCATACTTCTCGTTAGTCACTACCCACACGTTCTCGGCCGGCACTAACTGGCCAAAGCGCTCCACCGTCAACTGCAACAGCGTCTTGCCCGTGCCCAGTACGTCGATAAACTGCTTCGGCTTTTCTGCCGTGCTCATGGGCCAGAAGCGGCTGCCTACTCCACCGGCCATGATGACCAGATGATTCCTGTTCCTGCTCATAGAATACTGTAATTAAGAAAAAAGTTCCGCAAAGTTACGACATTTTGCCGATATTTCCAAGCCTTTTGTCGCCTTTTTGGCCCCATGTCGCAACAATTTGCAAAAAAAAATGCACCAAAATGACGAGATAAAGGGAAAAAAACGTCCCTTTGCAATAATAATTACGTTTTAACCACTTATTTTTTATGAAGAAAAAATGCGACAAACGGCGGCTTGAAGCCTTCCATTTGTCGCGTAACTCTTAACTTTTAACTCTTAACTCTTAATTCTTAACTCTTAACTCAGAAGTTCTTGGTCTGCTCGGCCACCTCGGTGTTCACCTTGTCAATGAACTCCTGCACGGTCATGGTGCGCTGCTCGCCACCACCCTGCTGACGCATGCTCACCAGTCCTTCGGCAGCCTCCTTTTCGCCCACGATGACCATGTAGGGGATGCGCTTCAGCTCGTTGTCGCGAATCTTGCGGCCCAGCTTCTCGTTGCGCAGGTCGATGTTTGCGCGTACGCCCTGCTGGCCAAACTGGCGGGCCACATCCTGAGCATAGTCGTTGTACTTCTCCGACAGGGGCAGGATGGCCACCTGGTCGGGCGTGAGCCACAGGGGGAAGTGACCGCTGGTGTGCTCGATGAGCACGGCAGTGAAGCGCTCCAGCGAGCCGAAGGGTGCACGGTGGATCATGACGGGCGTCTTCTTCTGGTTGTCCTCGTCGGTATATTCCAGCTGGAAGCGCTTAGGCAGGTTGTAGTCCACCTGGATGGTGCCCAGCTGCCA
>JAFPTC010000110.1 GCA_017400455.1 Prevotella sp.
GTCGAGATGATGAAAGACTACCAGGAGTTCATCAAGGCCACACCGGAATTCCCGCGCGGCCGCCAGTAGCCCACGTTCAACAAACACAAAAAAGAGCCTGCATCAATGCTACAGGCTCTTTCCTTTCTTTCTGAGGGTGGGAGGTGGGGCTCGAACCCACGACCTCCAGATCCACAATCTGGCGCTCTAACCAGCTGAACTACGCCCACCATCTATCGCTCGAAAGCGGGTGCAAAAGTACGAACATTTTGCGAACTGGCAAAATATTTTTCACATATTGTTTACAACAACCTGATTTGCAAAAGCATTCAAGACTGCCTCTCGTGCTTTTTGACCTTCGGCTTGCTTATTATCCAGCCTATGAATATGAAAAATGCGGTCAGCAAAGACATGAGAGCGAAGATTGTAATAATTACAACTATCCCCTCCTGTTGGTCAATCACACCAGCATCTTTATCTGTGAGCGTCGCCAAAACAGCCATCAGAAGCACGACATTGAACCACACAAGAAAGCACAATGCGACACGCCACAGGGTGCCCCAACGGCCATAGCCAAAGAGTTGGCGGTAAGTGACATAATAGTAGAACGGAGCAAGCCAAAACAGCCAAGGTGTTATCCTAATGGCAAAAATAACCAGGAGCATCAACGAGCCCATGAATATCTGCATGATAATGCCCTCGGGCAACGAGAGGCGAGCATGGCGCGGCGCAAAGCGGAAGATGAACCACGTGGGCAGAATCATTATCATGGTCATGCCAATCATGGCCCAGGCTGGGTGTGCCGCCATCCAGTTGCTGGCATTGACAAGCAGCTCGAAGGAGCCATCCTTCGCTTCAAGCGGTTCCGCATCACGTATGCCGAGCAGCTGAGCCACGACAACATAGACGAGGGCTATGATGAATAGCATATTCACCGGAGTGTAGCTCGTCTGCCGACGGCCGTTGAGGTAGTCATGTATGAGATAACCCGGACGAAAGATCAGCTGCAATACCGTGTAAGGTAGCGAGCGCGACTCCATACCCCACACCTCCATCACACATTTATACACCCACTTCCAAGTGATACGTCCGTCGCCTGCATCCTGACGGCACACGGGGCAGTAGTTGCCCTCGAAATCATGGCCGCAGTTGGGACAATGGTGCGGCTCCAGATGCTCATCCGAGTAGTGGACGGCCTCCTTCTGCCAAGCACGGAAACGGCGTATCTGCTCCTTCAGTCCCATAGCTTCACTTTTAGAATATCAGCGCCAGCAACACCCAGAGCCAGTGGGCAGCGATGCCGGCACAGAGGCCGCCGATGGTGTGGGCTCCGATGGCTTTGCCGATGAGCTTGCGGTAGCCGAGGGAGTCGAGCATGGCGGTATGCGTGCTCAGGTAGCCGCTCCAGCACATGCCCATGGCGGTGAAGACGGCGATGGCATTGTTGTTGATGATGCCGTCGGCGACGAATCTGGGCACCAGACCGAGGGCAGCGCCCACGGCGCCAAGGGCGGTGATTGGGAAGCCCACCAGCGCACCGCTCTCGAAGCCGAAGAGCCAGTAGAAGACGAAGTTTATCTTGTCGGCCAGCCATGTGATCACGGGCACACCCTCATAGGCTGCACCTGTGTACTCGCCGTTGGCGCCGGCAGGACCGAAGGTGAGCATCATCACGATGGTGGAGATGCAGAGCACGCCGGGGATGATGGCCACGCCGATACCCACACCGCTCTTGCCACCGTCGAGCATGGCGTTGAGGAAGCGCTGGAAGACATTGCCCTCACTCTTGAAGGAGATGTTCTGCTCGGTGCCCTCCTCTTCGGTGACGGGGCTGTCCATCTCGGGGTAGCTCTTCAGCGTGAAGCGCTGCATGAGGCGCGTGGAGACTATGCTGCCGATGACGGCACCCAGCAGACCCACCAGAGCGCCCTTGCCGAAACCGAGGCCGGTCATGAAGGCTATCACCACCAGGCCCATGCCGAAGGCGGTGCCGAAGTTGGTGAGGCTCACAAGCTGGTATTTCTTGAAGTAGCGGGCGAAGTTGTTGTCCTTGGCCAGCGAGATGATGGCAGGGTTGTCGCTGAGGAAGGTCATCACAGCACCCAAAGCAGCCACACCGGGCAGGTTGTAGAGCGGCTTCATCAGCGGACGCAGGATATTCTCCATCAGACGCACCACACCGAACTCGGTGAGAAGCTTCGAGATGGCGCCCATCAGCAC
>JAFPTC010000012.1 GCA_017400455.1 Prevotella sp.
AAGCCTTGTCGTCATTACCGTCCTCAGACGGACTGAAATCGTCGATATACCAGTCATCACGCTCAAAGCGCAGGGCTATCGTGTTTTCCGTATCGCTGAAATTGTGGATGATCATGTCAACGAGCGCCGTAGAGTCTGTGACATGATAGACCTTCGCCACCTTGTAACTCCAATCATCAGAGATATCCTGTCCGCATACCCAATAATCGTAGTCATAAAGGATGTCACCCGTCTCGTCACAAATAGCCGAAGCCTGCTGCATCAAAGCATAGTAACGTTCGGAGCAGTAGGCACTGTCAAGATTGAAAGGGCTATAATTATAATCTCGGTTTCCGTCGGCATCATAAGTAATCTTGCCTACGAACTTGTAGATAGTGTCGATGCGCTGACGGATATAGGCCTCCGAATACTTATCAACAACAGAGCCGTTAGTAGAATCAACGGCCAAAGAGTCTGTTTCACTTACTGCCTTCCCCGTTTTACTACCACAAGCTACAAACATTATAGCAACTAACGAGTAAAGGCGGACTACAATGTCGCCAAGCATTGTCTGTATCTTTACTTTCATATTACTATGTATTACTTCCAAAAACTAAAGAAACCTTTTTTCTTCGGTCTTTCTTCTAAGGTAAGAATCACCACACTGGCACCCGGTTTGAACATCAACTCATTGCCTAATGAGTACACGATCGAGCAAGGCACACAGTGAACCATTAGGCCCCCCATAATACACGGGGGAACCGATGACTAGCCCATCAATGCCATCCTTCACAGCTCTCCATACCTTATAATATAAGTCATCGCGGAAAGTACATCTTGCACCGTTCCTGCCACACATACCACAGGCTATGCAACCCTGCACAGCCTGCTTACCGATGTTGATAATCTCAGTCTCAACCCCCTCTTCATTCAGGGTTTTCGCCACTTCACTCAGAGCAGTGAACGTATTACCGTTATCTCTTGGGCTTCCGTTAATTAAAAGAACCTTCATAACTCCATAAATCATAAAGTATTGTTATTGTGAGTGCAAAAATACGAAAAAATGGAGAATTATGCGTATATTTGCCCTTGGTTTTAATATGTTTTGTGAAAAGAGAAAGGTTGTAAGCAATGAGCAGTACCATATTAATTCTTATTCATGAATCCCTTGGCCTTCAGCCATTGAATCATCTGGCTGCTCCAGGTTTCAGTCGTAGTCTCGCCCGTCTGCGGCATCAATTCGTATGGACCTTTGCCGTCGCCATACATGTGCAGTTCGGCATTGGCTCCAGCCTTCTTCCACTCCATGAAGAGAGCTACGAGTCCGGCAGCGACGTTGGGATGGTCGACACGAGTCATAATAAGTAATGGAGGTGCATCCTGCGGCACAGTGACGGGCATCAGCGAGGGACCGAAGTTGGTGCAGAGGAAGTCGGGGCGCTCCATACTATCGGCAGACATTGTGGCTGCTATGGCCACACCGCCACCAGCCGAGAAACCGAGATAGCCGATCCTATCTTTACTGATGTGCCACTCGTCGGCATGTTCCCTCACCATGCGGATGGCAGCCTTGGCGTCCTGTGCGGCGAGTTGAATGATGGAATCACCGCTGGTCGTGTGCATCGGATTGGCATCGGCTTGCGGGAATGCCTCTGAGTGAGTCACGTCCACCATCGGCGGCATCTTCATGCCCTGCGGCATCGGCTCCTTGTTCAAGTGGTAGCGCAGTCCTATGGCGGCAATGCCGTGCTCGTTCAAGAACGAGGCCATCTTCACCACGTCGCTCTCCCACGACAGCCACCGCATGGCACCGCCAGGGCAGAGCACGACGGCACAGCCGTTGGCTTCTTTTGGCAGATAGACCTCAATCATCGGACGATCCTTCTCCACGTCCGAGGTTCCCGCCGTTGGCAGGAAATACTGCTTTTGCGCCAATGTAGCAAGAGGCAGGAAAAGCATACAAAATAAAGTGAGTCTTTTCATTACACTATTCAATTACTGTCATTCTCATTTCAATATCATCAACGGGTCTGTCTGCGCGTCAAGCAACTCAGCTTGCATGATTGGCCGAGTCGTGACAAGAATCAACTTTCGTTAAATATCGCCGCAAATTTAGCCAATTAAGTTAATAACGCTCTTTAAGGTTTCATCCTCGATGTTGCGGTATCGCTTGAAAGCCCTACTACCGTCAACGTGGCCACTCATCTTGCCAATCAGATTTGGATCGCTGACTTTGAAATAAGCATTGCCGATGAATGTGCGTCGCGCAAGGTGGCTCGATGCCACGGTATCAATGGGAACCAGCTCATTCTCTCCCGTGCGGGCATTGCGGATGATAACATTCCTGGTTATACCAGCCATTTTAAAGACCTTCTTGATGGAGTCGTTATATTTCTGAGCACTGATGAATGGGAAGAGCATACCCTGTTTGCTGACGCCTTCATACTTCTTCACCAGTTCCATGGCTTTAGGGTGGAGTGGCACACGAGCCTGAACAGCCTGGTCGCCATTGTCCTTTGTCTTGTGTGGGGTATAAGTCAGGATTCCATCAACGATATTGCCTGGCGTGAGATTCAGGAGGTCGCCCACACGACAACCAATGAAACATTGGAATATGAAGATGTCCCTCTGTACGCCATATTCAGGAAGATGAATCTTGCTGATCCCCTTTCTGTCTTCCTCCGACATAGCATCATAAGCTGCAGCAAGATCTGTCTCTGCTATGGTATTTCTCTCCTCTATAGTTATATAATAAGGTGTACCCACCTTCTCCGTACCGATATTGATGCCGTCGAACGGTCTGTTCCTGGTATACTCTTCCTCATAGAACCACAGGAACAGTGACTTTAATCGCTTGGCGGCTTTGATGACAGTGTTCTCACCACGATCCTCCAACTTGCAGTTGCCTTTCGTGACGCTGGCAGGATATTCCGTCAGCAACTGCTTATATAAATCAGGATTCTCCTGAGACAGGCTGTATTCATGACGAAGATATTCGATGAAGTTTTCGATGTCCTTTCGTGTGACGGTGTTGATGTCGAAAACGAAGTTCTGGTAACCGGGCTCCTTTGCACGAAGATAGCCCTCGAACCTTGCCACCTCACGCATCAGGACACGAAACACCTTGGCATGGGCATAGGAGATCTTTCGCTTGGCGATATACTCCTCAGCAAGCACATAGAAAGACTTCTGTTCCTTTGCTCTAACGATAAACTTGTCTGGGTTAACGAACTTATCGCAGACAAGTTGAAGCCATTCGCTTGTGACATTTTCGTCCCTATTGCTTTCATAGGTTTCGATGATAGTCTTCTTGAGTTCATCAAGCCGGTTAGCCTGCTCACGATGGTATTTTACATCAGGCGTTTCCAAACGCTGCTTGATAACTATCAGTCCGCTCTGCCTGAGGACATAGTTGTTCTTATCTGCCTTCTCCTGAGTGACAGTAGCGAGATTAGCAGGCACCTTGACATCATTCTTCTCCGTCTTTGCCCTGTCGATATAGTATTCAAAGTATTCAGGAGAAATGAAGATACCACTCTTTGCCCGTGTGTTGAACTTTGTTCCCTGAAAGAAACGTATAAGCACCTCACACATTTTTGTTTCCTTCTGTACCTTACTCGACAATCTTAATTCTATCTGAGCCATTTTGACCTAACATTTTTAAATTTCCGTAAAAAGCGACCATATATTTGGTCGTTTAGTACAATATCATTATCTTTGCGCCGTAATTGGCAGAGAGCCACTCCACCGCATGCTTTTGGCGTTTGCGGTGCAAAAGTATAAAAAAATGAGGAAAGAATTATGATTTTAACACTTAATTTTTGGCGTGTTTTTGGCGTGATATTATAAATTGATTTATATCAAATTATCATTATGCTTATATTGATTAATTTCTATTTCTCTTGTAATTCAGGCATTTATGTAAAAGTATAACAAAAATGATAAATTTCAGTCTCAATACATGTTGGCGCCTCATCCCGACAAAAGGCGGCAGAGGAACCTTTTCCTCTGCCGCCTTTTTTCGCGATGGCGTCTGTGCTGCTATTTGGCTGCCTCCACCTCGCGGATGCAGTTGAGGACGTTCAGCGTGCGGGGATAGCCGATGAAGGGGAGGTTGCTGGAGATGACGGCGATGAGCAGGTCCTTGTCGTTGCCCACGTGGTAGTTGCCGGCAATGTGGCCCTTCAGCTGTGGCTCGCAGCCGCCCTGGGCAGCAAGGAAGCAGAAGGTGATGAGTTCGCGCATCTTCAAGTCAAGCCCCGTGCGGGTGTAGTAGTCGCCGAAGCAGTTGTCGGCCAGCCAGTGGTTGATGTGGCGGCTGTCCTCGGGGCCCGACTTCCAGAAGTCGCGCATGCCCTCGCCGAAGCAGGCAACCTGCGCCTCGGTGCCAGCCTCGCGGCGGTTCTCCATCGTGGTGGTCTGCTGCGAGGGCAGCGGCAGGGCGATGCCTCGGGCGGCGAGCACCTCGTTCGTGGCCGAGAGGAAAGGACGGACGCGCCCCATGCCGAGATAGGCCGTCGCCTGATAGACGATCTCCTTCACCTCCACGGGTGTCACGCCCTTGTCGAGTGCTTCGGGCAGCAGGTCACGGTATGCATCGATGCCCTGACAGCCTAAGAGCGTGGCCAGATAGCAGATATAGCGGGTGTGGTCGTCGAGCTGCGTCTTCACCTGCTCCACCACCTCGCCGAAGGCAAAGGCCTCGAAGCGCTGCATATACTCCGCATCCGTCTGACTGAGCATCGCCCCGCTGGCGGGCAGCTTGTCGTACTCCTCATCCGATACCGGCTCCAGCCACTCGTTGGACGCCCCTTCTTCCACCTTCGTCATATACGTCAGGTGCTGCATCCACGAGTCCTTGGCGGCGCCGTGCCAGTGCTTGGCCTCGGCGGGGATGGCCACTACCACGCCCGGGCGCAGCACCACGGGCTCCTTGCCCTCCTCGACATACCAGCCGCTGCCCGCCACGCAGATGAGCACCTGCACCGACTTGTGGTGGATGTGCCAGTTGTTGCGGCAGCGCGGCTCGAAGGTGACGTTCACCAGCCCGTTCTCGCCGCCGAGCGGTGCCAGATAACTGTTGCCGATGAAATACTTGGCGTAGGCCGAGTTCAGTTCGCCCTTCGGCCATACGCTGAAATCGACGTTTAAGCGAGCGTCATGCAAACTTGTTTGCTGATGACCGAGCGCAAGTCGATTCTGCAAATCTACATTTTCTTTCATATTCTCTTGTGCGTTGATGTTCGCCACTGCCAGGAGCAGGGCGACGATGGTTGTAATAATTCTCATTGTCTTATCTGAAATAGTTTCTGGGCATTCTTCCATAGGATCATTTCCCGATAGGGCGCGAGGTCCGCTTCCGTCGAGAGGTACTGCCGCATGCGCCCGAGGCTCTGGGTGAGCACCTGCGGCGCCACATAGGGATAGTCCGAGCCGTAGAGCAGATGGTCGGGCGTGGTGATGCTGAGCAGGATGCGGATGACCTCGGGGCTGTGGGCCCCCGCCAGGTCATAGTAGAGGGCTGCGAGATTGGCCTCGTAGTCTATCGGCCCCACCATCCCGTTCTTCTGCATCACCGTCGTCAGCGACTTCATGCGCAGCACGGCCAGCGGCAGATAGGCGCCGCAGTGGGGCACTATTACCTTTATATTATTATATCGCGCCAGCACGTTGCGGCTGATCATGTTGCTCACGGCGCGGGTGGTCTCCGACAGATACTCCTGCATGGCCAGCGGCGTCTGCTCCATCACCTGACGGTTCACCGGCTCGGGCCTGTGGGGATGAAGTATGACCACCGCCCGCCGCTCATTCAGCACGGCGAAGAGCGTGTCCAGTTCCGGCGCGCCGAGATACTGTCCCCCGACGTTCGTGGCCAGCTTGATGCCGTCGGCCCCCAGCGTGTCCAGGGCGTAGACGGCCTCGCTGATAGCCGCCTCCACATTGGGCAGGGGTAGGGCAGCGCAGAAGAGGAACCGGCCGGGATGCTCCGCCTTCAGTCGCGCAGCGGCTTCGTTCGTGCTTCGTACTACCGTTGCCGACGTGGGCTGCGGAGCCGCTAATGTCAGCACCGACGTCGTGACGCCCGCCTCGTCCATCCACCGCAGGTGCGCTTGCGCCTCATATTTCGGCAGGGGGAATCCCTCGTCCAGCAGTCGTCCCTCCCCTTCGAGGGCCGACAGGAACTCCGGGGTGATGAGGTGGCTATGCACGTCCGTCACGCCCTGAGCCATGGCCGTTGTGGCTGTAATCATGCTCATTACTAATAATATGATTGCTTTCATGCTGCAAAGGTACGAAGAAAATGGCAAATTCCTATGACCATATTTACGGATTATTCTACACATATTACAGAAAAAGCCCCCTGCTGGCTTGATGGGGTCTGTAAATCAAACACAGAGATACAGAGACACAGAGTTTTTTTCTCACAACTTAAATCCTCTGTGCCTCTGTACCTCTGTGTTGAAACACCCCCTTGAGTCATGGCTTTTCTGTTATCAATCGTTAAAAATTCGCGCTTTGCCAAGCTTTTGTGCCGCTTTGCCAAGTTTATTGTCCGATTAATTATATAAATTTGTGGCGCAAAATTGATTTTCTTATTGAGCATAGAGCAGAATGGACGTCACCATCTACATCATCTCGCAACTCGCCGTCATGGCCCTCAGCCTGCTGCTGGCACTCTACATGCTGGTGCGGGGCCACCGCATGGCGCATGACGATGCCGAGTTCCGCGTGCGCCGCTCGCTGATGGTTGCCTTTCTCCTGACGCTGGCGGCCCACTCGCTCAGCGGCTGTTTCATTGTGCGCGGACAGGCCCTGGAGGTGCATGCCACCCAGCCGCTCACCCTGCTCTATGCCGCCTTTGCCGTGCTCACTCTCTGGGGCTCGGCGGCCATGGGGCGCAGGCACCATCAGCGGCTCACCACGTGGACGCTGATGTTCCAAATTCCCGCCGTCCTGCTGGTGGTGAATGCGCTGATGCTGCTCAGCGGCCACTACCGGCCCATCATGGCCTCTGCCGACCTGCTCGACTATCAGGTCAACGCGCCCGTGGTGTTCTTCGGCCGCGTCATCTTCATGGCCATGCTCCTGGTGTGCTGGCTGACGTCGCTCGGCATGTTCGTCGAGGAGTGGCTGCACTATCGTGGCACCCGTGGCGACAAGCCGATGGAAACCCGCGCAGCCTTCAGCCGCTGCGAGGTGCGCCTGCTCTGCGGCTGGGCCGTGCTGCTGCTGGCCGCCGTCGTTCCGTTTACCCTCTATTTCTACCCCCCCCATTTTGTTAAGAATTTTCTTTGGGTAGCGGCGCTGCTGTGGACGGCCTTTGTCTATCGGCGCCTGGTGGCGCTCACCCGCGAGCGCCTCACCGGCAACGCCATGGGCCGGCTGCTGGCCGGGCGCCTGCCCGTTGTCCTGTCGTTAAGTCAGGGCGGCACCACCCCCTGGCATACATCCTTCACCCAGAACCCCTTCTTCACCAACGGCCATCCCGCCCTCGACGAGGTGGCCGGCGTCCTCGGCGTGGACCGCGACCAGCTGTCGTACTATGTCCACCAGACGCTGGGCACCAACTTCCTGGCCTGGGTCAGCGAGCAGCGCCTGCGCTACTGCGCTTCCGAGCTGGCCCACGGACGCCGTAAGCTGGCCGAGCTGGCCAGTGCCTGCGGCTATAACGACCAGGCCACCTTCACCCGCGCCTTCAAGCGCCAGTATGGCGTTGTGCCCAGCGAGTACCGCCGCAAGGCCAGCGACTGAACTGTTTACACATTATTATATTATACATTATTATTAATCACAAAAACCAATTTTTCAGTATGAAGAAAAAAGATTATCAGACACCGACGATCCTGGTCGTCAAGTTGCAACAGCAAACCCAGCTGCTGGCAGGCAGTCCGCTGAAGGATTCCTCGGACTATCCCAGCGGAGGCGATCCCTTCACCTATTGATTCACCCAGTGTTTAACCTATTAACAACAAGAAGACAATGAAGACAACAAAGTTTTTCCTGATGGCTGCACTGGCGCTGACGTTTGCCGCCTGCAGCAACGAGGACAATGAAATTCTGCTGCCCGAACAGCCTGCCCAGCCCGCGCAGACCGAGGGCATCACCATCACCGCCACGCTGGCCCCGAAGGACGCTGGTGCCACCACCCGCGCCGTGAAAGATAATGGCGACGGCAAGATTACCGCCACTTGGGCCGAGGGTGAGTACATCGGCATTGTTTACGAGGTGGGCGGCGTAAAGAAAGAAACCGCAGCCGAGATTACCGACGTGGATGCCGAAGGCGCAGCCACCATCACGTTCACCGTGGACGGCGGCACGACCGACGGCACCGCCTGCACGCTGATCTATCCCGAGAAGGCCATTAATTTTGAAACGAAGGAACTGAAAAGCTATACCGATTGGCTGGGTACGCAGTACGGTGACCTCAGCACCAACCTCGACGTGCGCGTAGGCGCTGGCACCATCCAGACCTCCACGCCCAGCCTGACCGTCACCACGCAGCCCGCTCCGCAGTACAGCATCTTCAAGTTCACCGTTCAGGACACCTCCAGTTCGCCAATCACTCCCACGGTGTTCGCGGTCAGCGATATTGCGGGCAAAGTGATTACCACCGTTACACCTGGTTCCGCCACGAGCGAGCTCTACGCAGCCCTGCCCGCCCTCTCGGCAGGCACCTACTTGTTTGGCGCCAACGTCGGCGGCGAGCCCCTCTTCGCCAAGGCTAACGTCAAAACAGCCACCACGGCCGGAACCTTCTATCAGACGACGGTGAAGATGAAGCCGGTGGTCGACCTCTCGAAGGTGGACAACGCCGGTAATCCTCGCGCTACTCAATGTACGGCCAACTGCTATATGGTACACGAGGCTGGCCTGTATAAGCTGCCTTTGGTCTATGGCAACGCCATCAAGAACGGTGTAGCCAACACCGCCGCCTATACGGGTATTTCGGATGCCAACACTACGCTGACCTTCCCCAACCACGCCGGCAAGGCTATCAGCGACCCATGGATTAAGAACAACAAGGACGCTTCGGACGCCAACATCATCGTCAGCACCGCTGAGCTGCTGTGGCAGGATGCCGAGGGCCTGATTACCGCCGTGCGCATCGGCGGCGACTACCTGGCGCTGACCGTGGGCAAGGATGCCACCGAGCAGCAGGGCAACGCTGTGATTGCCGCGAAGGATGTGTATGGCGACATCGTCTGGTCGTGGCACATCTGGGTGACCACGGAGACCTTCGCTGATGCCACGCTGACCACCGTCGCCACTGGTAGCCACAACTACCAGGTGACCCCCGTCAACCTCGGCTGGGTGCCCACGAGCGACGATGGCAAGCGGGGCTACAACACCTACTACCAGTGGGGCCGCAAGGATGCCTTCTTCCCAGGAAAATGGAATTCTACCACCGACCACACCGTCTATGACATCAATGGCACCGAAGTGACGGGCCTGACCTACACGGAAAACACCACCGCCACCATCGCCGACAACATCAAGAACCCGACGACGTTCTATAGAAACACCGACAACTTTGGTCCATGCAACACCACGTATTACAACATGTGGGACGCGCAGCAGACGGGCGCCGACAACATCGCAGCAGCGACGAAGAAGACTGTCTACGACCCGTGCCCCGCTGACTTCTGCGTGCCTACGGGAAACCTGTATAACTTCATGGGTAATGATGCTAACAGGAAGACAGGCGACCCGGACGATACAAACAAGGGGCGCACATGGACGAATAACACCCCCAATCTGTATTTCCCCGCCTCCGGCAATCGTAACTACAACAAATCAGGCTCGCTCACCTATGTAGGCTCCTACGCTTATGTTTGGTCTGCGTCGGCTTGCGGTAGCAACCTCAAGGAAGCTTGTGGTCTCGGCTCCTATTGTTCGAGCAGCTGGGGCTGGAGCAGCATGGGTCGGGCGTACGGCAACTCCGTCCGGGCGGTCGCCGAAGAATAATGTTTCTCGTCACCCGTCAAGTCAGCGGCCGGCCCTTCAAAGGCCGGCCGCTCTTCGTCTCGCTTCCGCCCCTTGGGGGGATGCAGGGAATAGTGGAATGTGGAGTGGGGTGAGGGCAGTGATGAGTGGGGGCTTTAATTACTTGTCGTTGTAATGCTCCTCAGCTTGCACCACCAGCACAGAAACACAATCATCATAAATGTCGTAGATGATGCGGTCGTGAGCAGTGATATGGCGCGAGTAGGTTACGTCGTTGCCACCAATGAGAGCCTCGGGGTGGCCCAAACCTGTACGGGGATGCTGCATGATGTCCATTAGAATCTTCGTGGCTTTCTTGAACAGCTGAGGGTTGGACTTCTTCCACTTGCGCAGCGTCTTGTCTGCTTCCTTGGAATAATCAATCGTGTAGGTCATAGGCTGTCGAAGTAACGCTGCATCTCCTCGGGGGTGCTGCACTTGATAGTTTCACCATTAGCATATTCGCGGCGGGCCTTGTTGATGGAGCGTCGCATGGCTGGGGTGATGGTGTTGTCGTCGCCGATGGTGGCCACGCGCACCGATGCGACACCGCGTATCAGCTTCAGTGCCCGCTTGATGTCGGCCACGAGTGCATTGTCTTCCAGCGTGATAATCATCTGAGCCGGTTTTTGGATGGATGTTGCTGTTGCCATAGTTGCAGTTATTTGAATCGTTTCGCGTGCAAAGATACAAAAATATTCCGAAAGTTGCACGTTTTTTCTCCAAAATATAACGGAAAAGGGGGCGAGAGTGCCCATGTATAGTATCAGGCAGAAGTGCGCCAGCCTGAACTTTCTTTGCCAGAAGTTTGCTGCTTTCGGAAAAAAGTCGTAACTTTGTGGCCACTGAACGGCTTGCACAAGGGCGTTCAGGCTTTTCATCATTATTCAACTATGGCAGAAATAGAGATAAAGAAAGTAGAGAACAAGCGCGACCTGGAGCGCTTCATCCAGCTGCACTATGACCTGTATCGCGGCAATCCTTACGATGCTCCCAACCTTCACAGCGACGAGGTGCAGACGCTCTCGCCCTGGGCCAAGGACCCCAACGCCGCCTTTGAGTTTTGCGATGCCGAGTATTACCTGGCCCTGCGCCAGGGCAAGGTGGTGGGCCGCGTGGCCGCCATCATCAACCACCGCTACAACGAGCAGTGGCAGCGGCCGGCCGTGCGCTTCGGGTGGCTCGACCTGGTGGACGACCTGGAGGTGCTGCGCGCCCTGCTGGGTGCCGTGGAGGACTTTGGCCGTCGCCACCAGATGAAGGAGATCATCGGCCCCCTGGGCTTCACCGACATGGACCCCGAGGGCATGCTCACCCATGGCTTCGAGGAGCTTTCGTGCATGGCCACCGAGTATAACTTCCCCTACTACCCCCAGCTGATGGAGCAGATGGAGGGCTACGAGAAGGACAACGACTACGTGGAATACAAGCTTTATGTGCCCAAGGACGGCATGCCCGAGAAGTTCGTGAAGGTGTCGGAGATGATTATGAAACGCTACAACCTGCAGGTGAAGAAGCTCACCAAGCAGGACATCTTCGGCCCCGCACAGTATGGGCAGAAGGTCTTTGAGGTCATCAACAAGACCTTCGGCCACCTCTACGGCTACAGCCAGATGTCGCAGCGGCAGATTGACCAATACATACGCATGTACTTCAAGGTGCTGGACCTGGACATGGTGACGCTCATCGAGGACCACTCCTTGGAGGATCATCCCGTGGTGGGGGTGGGCATCACGCTGCCCTCGCTCACCCGCGCCTTGCAGAAATGTCGCAACGGCCGTCTGTGGCCCTTTGGCTGGTGGCATATCCTGCGGGCGCTGAAGTTCCACAAGACGGAGGTGGTAGACTGTCTGCTCATCGGCGTGCTGCCCGAGTATAGGCAGAAAGGTGCCAACGCGCTGCTCTTCTACGACCTCATTCCCATCTACCAGAAATATGGCTTCCTCTGGGGCGAGACCCACGTGGAGATGGAAACCAACGGCAAGGTGCAGAGCCAGTGGACCTATTTGGAGCACGAACAGCACAAGCGCCGCCGCTGCTACAAGAAGGCGTTGTAACGAGCCAACGGCGCGCAAAATTTTCTCACGTGAGATTTTTTTCTGGGAGGCCTTCCCAGAAAAATTTCTCACGTGAGATTTTTTCACGGGAGGCCTCCGCATTTTTGGCCACGGTTTTAAACGGTTTTTGGGGAGCACGATTTTTTTTCTGGCCACGGTTTTAAATGGTTAATGAGCGTAGGAACTTTTCTTGGCCCGCCTCCGCCGCTCTCCCCTTGAGGGGCGGGGAGAGGGTGCGCGGGAAAACTACGCAGAAATAATTCTCTCTTGTAATTTCCTCTCTTGAAATCTTTTCTCACCGCCCCCAAAAGGGCCTGATTATTGACATAAGTCAAGAAACTGGCGTTGTGCGCGCACAAAAATCAGGGAACGTTCTTTCTGAGTTGAGGTTTTTGCGTACCTTTGCACCCGATTTCAGAGATAACGCCTACTGCTCGTGAGGAGCATAGGGCATTGAAGCATAGAAACGAGGGCCTTGGCAAAGCCCCACTAAATGATAATAGAGAATATGAAAAGATTAGTGAAGAACGTATGTCTGAGCTTGTCGATTCTGACCCTGATGCCCTTATATGCCGGGGCTGCAAATGGAAATGACAATGACAACTCAGAACAGTTTGATTGGGCCCCTGTGATGGAGGCAATCATTCTGGTAGAGAGCGAAGGAAATCCTAACGCCGTAAGTGGAAACCAAGTAGGCGCGATGCAAATCACCCCGATTCTCGTACGCGAGTGCAACAACATCCTCAAGTCGAGGGGCAGTGATAAGCGCTACACCATGGCAGACCGCTATGATGTGGAAAAGTCGAAAGAGATGTTCCTTCTGATTCAGTCGCAGTACAACAAAGCGAACAACGTAGAGAAAGCCATTCGCACCTGGAACGGAGGTCCGAACTACAGCCAGCGGGCTACCGACCGTTACTACCAGAAGGTACTGAGACGCATGAAATAGGCAAAGAAGATTGCTTAATGGAATCTATACAAATCCGGTTGCAAGCGAGGCAAAACTCCTTGCGACCGGATTTTATTTACAAAAAAACTTAAAACCTTTGGCCGTGCCAAACTTTAGCATTATATTTGCATCTAAATTAATGTATAACCATTTTAACACGTAAAAAAACTATGACAGCAATCATTATTATCGTAGCAGTCGTCGTACTGCTTGTGTTTATGGCCATTGGCATTTACAACAGCCTGGTGAAACTGCGCAACAACCGTGAGAACGCCTTTGCCAACATTGATGTGCAGCTGAAGCAACGCCATGACCTCATTCCCCAGCTGGTGGCCACTGTGAAGGGCTACGCCCAGCACGAGAAGGAGCTGCTGACCCGCGTCACCGAGGCCCGCGCCGCTGCCATGCAGGCCACGGGCATCAACGACAAGATTCAGGCCGAGAACCAGCTGTCGAGCGCACTGGCAGGACTGAAGGTGAGCCTGGAGGCCTACCCCGACCTGAAGGCCAACCAGAACTTCCTGCAGCTGCAGAACGAGATCAGCGACATCGAGAACAAGCTGGCCGCCACCCGCCGCTACTTCAACACCGCCACCCGCGAGCTGAACAACAAGGTGGAGACCTTCCCCTCGAACATCCTCGCCGGCATGTTCGGATTCCACAAGGAACCCATGTTTGAGGTGCCCAGGGAGGAGCGCGCCGCCATGGACAAGGCTCCCGAAATACAGTTCTAAGCCTTTCCTCCACCCCTCATGAAATACGTAGGAATGCACTCGCTCATCCAGCGCAACAACACGCTCAGCGTGTTGCTGCTGCTGGGTTTCCCCGCCATCCTGCTCGGTGCCGTGTGGCTGTTCATGGCCGCCATGAACTATTTCAGCAACTCCAGCGGCTACGATGAGTATGGCTACGCCCAGAACTTCCTCGACGCCGAACAGGTGAACTATTCGTTCATGCAGGTGCTGCCGTGGGTGGTGGGCGCCGTGGCCGTATGGTTTGCCATTGCCTATTTCAGCAACACGTCGATGATTCGTCACGCCGTGAAGGCTCAGCCGCTGCTGAGGCGCGACAATCCACGCGTATATAATATTGTGGAGAACCTCACCATGGCCTGCGGCATGTCCATGCCCCAGGTGAACATTGTCGAGGACCCGCAGCTGAACGCCTTTGCCTCGGGCATCGACGAGAAGACCTACACCGTCACCGTGACCACCGGACTGCTGGACCGCCTCGACGACGACGAGCTGGCGGGCGTCATCGGCCACGAGCTGACCCATATTCGCAACAAGGACACGCGCCTGCTCATCACCAGCATCGTCTTCGTGGGCATCATCTCCACCGTCATGACGCTGCTCGTGCGCATGCTGTGGAACACCTTCCTCTGGGGAGGCAACCGCCGCAGCAGCAACGAGAAGGGCAACGGCCTGAGCGTGGCCGTGGTGATGCTCATCGGCGTGGTGTGCGCCGCCATAGCCTATCTGTTCACCCTGCTTACGCGCTTCGCCATCTCGCGCAAACGCGAGTTCATGGCCGATGCCGGCGGGGCTGAGCTCTGCGGCAACCCCCTGGCCCTGGCCTCGGCACTGCGCAAGATTTCGGGCGATCCGGGCCTCGACGTGGGGCGCGACGACATTGCCCAAATGTATATCATCCATCCGCAGGCACTCAGCGGGGGCAGCATCTCGGGCTTCTTCAGCAAGCTCTTCAGCACCCACCCCAGCACCGAAGAGCGGATACGATTGTTGGAGCAGTATTGATTGTTAGAGGAGTGATATTAGAGGAGAGATATTAGAGGAGAGAGGAGAGGGGAGAGAGGAGAGAGATTAGAAGTGAAGATTTTATATTCAGTTTTGAAAAACCATAGCTATAGGCTCATTGCCTTTATCCTTTTAGTGGCCCTGGGCGTCGGCACCATGGAAGCCCAGCGTAAGCGCCGAAGGGCCACCCCCCGGCGCGCCACCGTCCATCGCGGCGGCAACCATCACCAGCAGCGCATGGCCCAGTTCGAGCGCGAAGGCGGCATCGACAGCACCACCATCGTCATGCTGGGCAACAGCCTCACCGAGAACGGCAAGGACTGGGGCGCACGCCTGGGCACCGGCCGCCGCGTGGTGAACCGTGGCATCATAGGCGACAACACCGTGGGCATGACCGATCGCCTCTATCAGATTACCCCCTTCCGGCCCAAGGCCATCTTCCTCATGGCCGGCATCAACGACATGGTGGGCAACACCTCGGCCGAGCAGGTGGCGCAGCATGTCATCAAGCTCATCGAGGCCATACGCACGCAGGCGCCACAGACGCAGCTCTTCGTGCAGAGCATCCTGCCCATCGACGAGACCGAGGGCCGCTGGCGCACGCTGGCCGGCAGGACCGACGACATCCCCTTTGCCAACATGTATATCAAGGCCTACTGCGAGACCCATCACATCACCTTCATCGACATCTTCCACCACATGACGCGTGGGCGCAGCAACCAGCTGCGCACCGAGCTGAGCGGCGACGGCCTGCACCTGACGGAGCAGGGCTATCGCGTGTGGGCCTTCGAGCTGAAGAAATATGTGAACCAGCTGTAGGGCGCGCAGTTGAGGCTGAACCTTTTGCAAAAACTAATTCCCGCAAACAAGAACTATGACTGAGAACGCTATCATTGAATGTGTCCCTAATTTCAGCGAGGGGCGCGACATGAGCATCATCCGCCAAATTACCGATGCCATTGAGGGCATCGAGGGCGTGCGCCTGCTGCATGTCGATCCGGGCTATGACACCAATCGCACCGTCGTCACCTTTGCCGGAAGGCCGCAGGCCGTGGTCGAGGCCGCCTTCCAGGGAGCCAAGAAGGCTGCTGAGGTCATCGACATGCGCCGCCATCGTGGCACCCATCCGCGCCAGGGCGCCACCGACGTGCTCCCCCTCGTGCCCATCAGCGGCATCACGCTCGAAGAGTGTGCCCTGCTGGGGCGCCAGCTGGCCCAGCGGATGGCTGCCGAGGCCGGCATTCCCTGCTACGCCTACGAGGCTTCGGCCCTGCGCCCCGACCATCAGAACCTGGCCGACTGTCGTGCCGGCGAATATGAGGCGCTCTACGACAAGCTCACGCGGCCGGAGCTTCAGCCCGACTTCTTGCCCGATAAAGTCTTTGAGGATTATTTCCACGAAAACATTACGACGCCCATCCTGCGCTCGGGCATCAGCGTGGTGGGCGCCCGCAACATCCTCCTGGCCGTGAACTGGAACCTCAACACAGCGTCGACGCTCCCCGCCAAGGCCATTGCCCGCGAGGTGAGGGCCAAGGGCGGCTCGCTGCCCTGCACCAAGGCCATCGGCTGGTATATTGAGGAGTATGGCATTGCGCAGGTGTCGATGAACATGACTAATCTCAGCGTCACGCCCCTGCATGTGGCCTACGAGGAGGTTTGCCGCCGCGCCGAGGAGCATGGCGTGCGCGTCACGGGCACGGAAATCATTGGCCTGGTGCCCCGTCAGGCGCTCATCGATGCCGGCCGCCATTTCCTGATGAAAGAGCAGAAGAGCATCGACCTGCCCGAGTCGGTGGTGATGAAGGTGGCCATCAAAGGCTTGGGCCTTGACGACCTGCGGCCCTTCAACGCCCGCGAGAAGGTGATAGAATACTTGCTGGAATCCTGATTTTCTTTTAACCTACTGCCCCACGGCTTGCCGGTAGTCCAGCAGGCTCAGTTGCAGCTGGGCCTGGGCGTCGGTGTGCTTGTCGCGTGCCTGCTGGCTCAGCAGCTGCGCCTCTAACAGGGCGTTCATGGTCGAAGTGCCGGCCTGATAGCGGTTGCGGCTGATGCGCAGGTTCTCCTCGGCCTGTTCCATGCCCTGGCGGGCCAGCTGTAGCTGTTGGCGGGCCTCGGCCACGTCGTTGGTGGCCTTCTGCATGCGAATGCTGAGCAGCTGGGCGTTGTCCTCCAGCTGTTCTTCGGCCTTCCTGACGGCTATCTTGCTGCGCTTGATGGCGTGAGAGCCGCCCCACCAGCCGCTGATGGGCACGCTGACGGTGGCGAAGACCATGGCGAAGGTGCGGTCGTTGTCGAGCAGGTTATGATAGTTGTAGCCGGCGCCCACGGCCACGCTGGGCAGCTGCTGGCCCACGGCCATCTTCTTTTGCAGTCGAGAGGCCTCCACCTGCTTTTCCAGCAACTGATATTCGGGCAGCACGCTGACCGAGCCCTGCGACAGGGTGGGGGCGTCGGCTTCGCCGGAAGCCTGGGCCACCGCGAAAGCGTCGGAGCGCAGGCCGCAGTATTGGGCGAGCAGCAGGCGGATGATGCCTATGCCGTTCTCCAGTTTCAGCTGCTGGCTCTTCATGTCGTTCTGGCGCAGCTGCACCTGCAGGAGGTCGTTGCGCAGGGTGACGCCTGCCTTCACCGCCACCTCCACATCTTTATATATATCGGCCAGCAGCGAGTCGGCGGCATGGACGGTGTTCATCTTCTCCTGCAGACACACCAGCTGCCAGTAGTATTCCGCCACTTGGCGCTCCACCTCGTTCTCCTTCAGGTCCATTTGCAGCAGGCTGACGTCCTCGCCCACGCGGGCCAGGCGGTTGCCGTTCACTATCTGGCCTCCGGCAAAGACGGGCTGCATGGCCATGAGGCTGGCGATGGTGCCGTTTTTCATCATCGACATGCTGATGGGCGATGCCAGGCCGGCGAGGGCCTCGGCGGGCATCAGCTGCGAGAGCGTGGCGCCCAGCGACGCGGGAATGAGCTCCTGCGGGTCCACGTTCATCTTGGCCATGCCTCGGTTGGCGTTGAAGGTCATGGCGGTGGCGCTGACATTAGGAAAATACTTGGTGAATGCCTCGCGCCGCTGCTCGCGGGCGGCCTCCACGTCGTGGCGGGCCGAGCGCAGGGCCACGTTGTGTTGCAGAGCCGAGTCGGTGAGCTGTTGCAGCGTGAGCGTCTGCTGGGCTGAGGCCGCCGTGCAGCAGGCTATGGTCAGGGAAAGAAGGACTGTCTTTTTCATTTTTCTACTTCATATTTGTTTTCCAATAGACGACGGGCAGCATGGTGACCACCATGATGAGCGAGCCGATGCCGCCGGCAAAGATGGTCACGCCCACGGGCATCCAGAAGCTGCTGCCCGCAATGATCATCGGCACCACGCCCACGGCCGTGGTGGCCGTGGTGAGGAAGATGGGCACCATGCGTCGTCGGCCGGCCTCGTAGGCTGCCTGGCGCACCAGTTCGTTGTAGGCCTTTTTGTCGTGCCGCATCTCCTCCCATTTTCCGCGTAGCAGGTCGTTGGCGTGCTCGAAGATCAGTATCTCGTTGCGCATGATCATGCCCATCAGGGTGATGAGTCCCATCACCGAGGTGAGCCCCAGCGTGCGGTTCATCAGTCCCAGGCCGATGAGCGTGCCGGGCAGCATCAGCCCGAGGGCTGCGATGCACACGGTGGTGATGCCGAACTTGCGGAAGTTGAACAGCAGGAAGAAGAAGATGATGACCATGGCGATGGCCACGCCGCCGAAAATCTGGGGCAGGGCCTCGGCGTCGTACTCAATCTCGCCGCCCACCTCGGCACGCACGCCCTGTGGCAGCTGCAGCTGGCCCATCAGGGTGGCTACGCGCTGTTCCACCGGAGCGGCATAGACGCCCTGTGCAAACTGGGCCGTCACCGTGAGGCAGCGTTCGCCGTGGCGGTGCATGATGCGGCTCTCGGTCCACTTGGGCTTCACCTGTGCCACCTGGCGCAGGGGTACGCTCGTGGCGGTGCCGCCGGCCACGCCCGAGAGCATGGTCATGGGGGTGGTGACGGGCTGGTTGGCTATGTCGGCAAAGGTCATCGTGGTCGTGTCCTTGAGCACGATGGGCAGGGCGTAGTCATCTTCCCACAGCTGGTCCACGCTGAGGTCGCTGGTGGCGGCGGTGAGCGAGAGGGCGGCCGTGGTGCGGTTGATGCCCAGCTGGGCCGAGCTGACGGGGTCGAGCTCGACGCTGATCAGGGGGAAGGGCTGCATGAAGTCGGTGTGTACCCATTCCAGCTCGGGCATCTGGCGCATGGGCTCCATCAGCCGTTCGGCCACGGCGTGCAGCGAGTCGAGGTCGTCGCCATAGAAGCGGTACTCCAGCTCGGGCACTTCCAGATAGTCGAGCCGCTTGAAGCGCACGTAGGCGTTGGGGAAGTGCTCGCTCCATTGCGGCTGATACTGCGCCAGCAGTTCCAGCGTGGCCTCCTGCGACGTGGTGTTGACTATGAACTGGGCGAAGTTCTTGCCCGCCACCTGGGGAGCATAGCACACCATGAAGCGGGGCGACGAGCAGCCTATGAAGCTGGTGATGCCCGTCACGCGCTCGTCCTGGGCCAGGGCCATGCGCAGCGAGTCGGCCAGGGCGCGAGTGTCGTCCAGTCCCTTGCCGTCGGGCAGGAATATCTCCACGGCAAACTGGTCGCGGTCGGCGTAGGGGAAGAGGCGCACCTTCAGCGTGGGGGCGATGAGCATGCTCAGCTCCACCGTGGCCAGCCCAATGGCAATGGTGGCCCAGGGATGGCGGAACGTGATGTCGAGCACGCGGTTGTAGGTGCTTTGCACCAGCCTGGTGATGGCGTTCTGTCCGCCCGAGGCCTGCTGACCCGAGGCCACCTTTTCGGGCTTGATGATGAGCACTTCAAGGAAGGGAATGACCGTGACGGCCAGCACCAACGATACCATGAGGTTGATGGTGATGGTCAGCGGAAAGTCGCGCAGCGCGTCGTTGAAGGCGCCCTTCATGGTGAGCAGCAGCGGATAGAAGATGACGCAGATGCACAGCGTGGCCAGCATCATGGGCATGAAATACTGTCGCGACGACTCCAGGGCGGCCTCCTTCGGGGCCATGCCTTTGCCGATATACTCCAGATAGCCGTCGATGACCACGATGCTGTTGTCCACCACCATGCCGAGCACCACGATGAGGGCGGCCAGCGTGACGATGTTCAGCTCGATGCCCACCATGTACATGATGCCCACGCTGATGAACGTGCTCAGCGGGATGGTGATGGCGGCGACGATGGCCGAGCGCAGGGGGAAGAGCAGCATCATGACCACAATGATGATGAGCATCGAGACGATGAGGTCGCGCAGGAAGTCGCTCACGCTCGTGGCCACCACCTTCGGCTGGTCGGCTATGCGGGTGATGCTCACGTCCTGGGGCAGCTCCTCGGCGCGGAAGTCGCTCAGCACGCGGTCAACGTCGCGCCCGTAGTGGACGATGTTGTTGCCGGGCGTCATCTCTAATGAGAGCAGCACGCAGGGGTGGCCGTCCTGCTCGATGTAGCCGCCCGACGTGTCGTATTCGCGCACCACGCGGGCCACGTCGCGCACCCTCACCACCTTGCCCGTTTGCGGGTCGGTGAAGATGATGAGGCTGGCAATCTCCTCCTCGCTCTGCTGGGTGGGTTCCAGGTGGATGGGCATCTGCTGGCGGCTGTTGTTGATGCTGCCGCTCATGGTGGTCAGCCCCTGCTGTTGCAGGTGGGTGAAGAGCGTCTGCTGGCCAATGCCGTAGGCCTGCAAGCGCTGGCGGTCGATGTAGAGGCTGATTTGCTCCTGCTGCTCGCCGTAGGTGCGCACGCCGGCCACCGAGGGAATGCGGCGCAGGCGGTCGGCCAGGCGGTCGCTGTAGTGGTGCAGCTCGCGATAGCTGCGCTCAGGGCTTTCGATGGCGATGAGCAGGGCCGAGGTGTTGCCGAAGTCGTCGTTGGCCACTAAGGCCAGCACGCCGGAGGGCAGCTGCTGCTTGAAGAGCTGCAGGCCGTGCTTCATCTTGCTCCACACCTCGTCCTTGTTGTTCACGTTGTCGTTCAGGTGGACCAGCACCATGCACATGCCGTTCTGGCAGGTGGTGGTGGTCTTCTCGCGCTTCACCTCTTCATAGGTGAACAGGTAGCGTTCCAGGGGCTTGGCCACCTGGGCCTCCACCTCCTCGGCGGTGGCACCAGGATAGACGGCCACCACCACGCCCTGGCGGATGGTGAAGGCCGGGAACTCGTCTTTCGACATCTGCTCCATGCCGAAGATGCCGAAGGCAAAGAGCAGCAGGGCGAGCAGCAGGGTGATGGGATATTGCTCCAGTGGCCAGCGGAGCCAGTTCATTTGCTTCATTTCTGTTCCGATGGTTGGGGGTTAATAACTCACTTTGGTGCCTTCGCTCAGCTTCTGATAGCCCTCGGTGACGAGGCGCTGTCCGTTGTCGATGCCCTGCACCACCTGGATGCGGTTGCCCTGGGTGGCGCCGAGGCTCACGGGCGTGCGGTGGGCGGTGCTGTCGCTGCCCACGGTCCATACAAACAGCTGGCCGTCGGCGCGGCGCTGAACGGCCGTGACGGGCACGGTGGGACGTCCGGCCTCGTCCTCAGCCGCCTGGCTGAAGCGCACGCTGGCCACCATGCCGGGCAGCAACTGGCGGTTGCTGTTGTTCACCAGGATGCGCACGTCGTAGGTGTGGGTCATGGCGTCGGCCACGATGCCCTTCTCTATCTTCCCGCCCGGGGTGCTCACGCCGGCCGCCTCGATGCTGATGGTGGAGGGCGTCTGTTCGCTGATGGCCGAAATGTCGCCTTCGGGCACGGCCACCTTCACCTTTACTTGCTGGATGTTGAGGATGGTGACCACGGCCTGCGAGGGCAGGGCGGTCTCGCCGGCGCCCACCATCTTGCGGCCTATGATGCCGCTCACGGGGGCCGTCAGACGGCAGTCGGCCAGGTTCTTCTGGGCCACGGCCAGCGACGAGCGCGCCTGGGCCACCTTGCTCTGGATTTCCACCCATTGCACCTCGGGCAGCGAGCCTGCCTGGTGCAGTTGTTCGTAGCGCTGCAGGGCATCCTCGGCCTGTGCCATCTGTGCCTCGGCGGCCTTCAGCAGGTTGCGGGCCTGGGTGTCGTCCATCTCGGCCAGCAGCTGGCCATGGCCCACGGCCTGGCCCTCGCTGACCAGCACGCGGCGCACCACGCCCATGCCGGTGAAGCTCACGGCCGTGGCTTCTTGCTCCTCTACGATGCCCACATATTCGGTGGTGCTGCTCACAGTTGCGCCGCCGGCCACCTCGGTCTTCACCCTCGTGGGGCCTTTCGGGCTGCTTTTCTCTTCTTTGCTGCAACTGCCCAGCACCATCAGGGCCAGCAGTGCCACGGTGTAGATTCTTCTCATATTTTCGCTTTCTCTTTTTGTTCCTTTTTTCTGCTTTCAGTGCTCCAAAGTGGCTAAAGCGGTGCAAAGGTGGTAATATTTTCTGTATTTTTAATGTTCCAAATGGCTTTAATAGTTTTCTAATGTTCTTTTTGTGGTGTAAAAGAGCGCAAAATGTTACTTTTAGGTCATGGTTTTTCGGGAAATTATTGCCACCTTTGCACCCTGAAACGTAAAATCTACCTAAGAGATGAGCGAAGAAATAACCCTGCAGTCGCTGGCAAGCGACGAGAACGTGAAAGTGGGATATAGCGATAAGGATATAGTGATTGTGGACAACGTGCGCAACCTGGTGAGCCCCAACGTGGCACGAATGAACATGAACATGCTGGTTATTTGCACCAACGGCCGCGCCGAAGGCTCGATGAACGGTGTGAAGGCGTCGCTGGAGAAGAACCAGGTGACGATCACGCCGGCCAACGTGACGATGTCGAACTTCATGATCTCGCCCGACTTCGAGTTCAAGGCTTTTTTCTTCACCACTAACATCCTGCACAGCTTCCTGCGCGAGAAAATGCAGTTGTGGAACGAGTTGATGTATATTCGCCACATCCACGTGCTGCCCATGACCGAGAAGGAGATTTCCTACTTCACCCACTTCTATGACATGCTCTCGTTCTGCATGGAAACCGACGACAACATGCCATTCAAGAGCGACGTCATACAGTCGCTGCTCAGGGCGGCCTTCCTGGCCCTGTGCGGACGGATGAAGGCCCAGCTGGACGAGACAAGTGAGGACACCAGCACCTCGGCGCAGACCACCAGCCTGTTTCAGCGCTTCCTCCACCTGCTGCAGACCACCGAGATGCGTCATCGCACGGTGGAGAGCTATGCCTCCGACCTGTGCATCACGCCCAAGTATCTTTCCGCCGTGTGCAAGAAGAAGTCGGGAAAAACGGCCAACGAGTGGATTACGGAACACGTCATGGAGGACATCCGCTACTACCTCTGCACCACCGACCTTTCCATCAAGCAGATTTGCAGCCGCCTCGGCTTTCCCAACCCCTCCTTCTTCGGCAAGTACGTGCGCCAGCACTTTGGCATGACGCCCATGCAGCTCCGCCAGTCGTAAGTGATAATAAAAAAATAACATGGGAAGGTTTTGAAACACAGAGACACAGAGGTACAGCGTTTTTCTTATAAAAGAATAAGGCTCTGTGTTTCTGTATCTCTGTGTTTTATTCATCATCATTGTACCAACTTTTTTTTTACGGTTACTAAAACCCCGCAAAAACCGGCGGCCCCTCCCCAAAAATCTGCGGAGGCCTCCCGTTAAAAAATCTCACGTGAGATTTTTTCACGGGAGGCCTCCGCAGAAATTTTTCTCACGTGAGTTTTTTTTACGGGAAGCCTCCGCGTTTTTCTGTCCCCTATGCCGAAATATTATTTCGGCCCCCTCCGCGCACAAAAAAAGCGGGGCGCACCTCGAAGGATGCGCCCCGCCCGTGTTATGAAAAGTGTGTATGAATGAATTCACATTTACTTAATCACCACCTTCTGGCCGTTGATGATGTAAGCACCCTTCAGGCCCTTCAGGTCAGTAGCCTCCTGGCGGACGAGCTTACCGTCGATGCTGTAGATGTCGACAGGCTTGTTGTTGCCAGTGAGCTGCTCGATGGCGGTAATCTCCTGGTTGGCACCGCTGATCTCAACCACCACAGGACGCGACTCCTTGCCGTTGCCCATGACTGCGCTGACAGCCACCCACTTGGCAGAGCCGATGTTCTTGATGGTGTAGGTCGTCTCGGTAACCGACTCGTAGACGCCGTCCTCGCCGTCAACATAGATGTTGTACTTGGCCACATCGCCGCCACCACGAGTGTAAGTCACGTCGTCGATGAGCAGAGCGAAGATGTCCTGAGCCACGTGACGGATGGCGAAATACTTGGTGCCGGCAGGCAGCTCGACGCTCATGTTCTGCCATTCCACGTTAGCAGCCTGGTAGTCGCCAATCTTGGTGAAGCTCTCAACCTTGTTGTCGGTGGTAGAGTAGAGCACCTCGAAGGCCTCGGGACCGTAGTTGTCAACAATCTCGCGATAGTTGAACGAAATGGTCTGAGCCACGCCGGGCAGCTCGGGCGAGATGAGCCAGTGGTCAGCAGCGGGAGTGCCAGCTTCGTCGGCCGGGCACCACGAGATGAGGCACTGCTCGCCGTTGGCGGGCATGTAGTTCTCCAGACCCTCAACCTGGCCAGGAGTCCAAACCTGCCATGCACCAATTTCGTTCATGTTGGGGAAGCTTACACCGTTGAAGCCATAGACGTGCATGCGGTTGCCGTCGTAGACGGTCCACTCGCCGAATGCGCCGTAAGCGTTGTCAGCGTCGATGCCGCCCAGCGAGAATGCGGGGAAGGTCTCGGTGTCCTCGAAGCCCTCGGTCACATCGCTAATGGTGCTGCTCGGAGCATTCCATGTCAGCACAACGTCGCTGCCGTTCTTCTCGGCCTTCACGTTCTCAGGCTGAGCCACAGTGCTCTGAACGAGGGTAATCACGGCCTCGGCCACGTTGTCCTCGTCGTCAAGATCCAGCTCGTAAGACACCTCGGCGGTGAGGGTGATGTCCTTCGGGTCGTCGAAGATGGTGGTGTTCAGGTCGGCGCTGAAGTTCTTCTTGCCAAAGACGGCCAGAGGCTCCTTCACGGTCTCGCTGAACAGCTGCTCCTTGTCGGCAAAGACCTTCACGGTGAAGTTCTCGGCCTCGTTGATGCCCATGTTGGTCACAACAACGTTGACCTTGGCGCCCTCGCCAGCCTTCACGCTCTTCGGAGCGCTGATCTGAGCCACGAGGTTGTACTCCATCTGGTCGAAGATCTTCATGTTGTCGATGAAGATAGAACCGGCCTCTTCCATTTCAGCACGGAAGGAGATAATGATATAGTCCTCGTCGGCGAAGTCCTTCAGAGAAACCATCTGGGGCTCGTACTCCTCGGCAGCATCAATCTTGGCAATGGTCACGATGTCGCCGTCGGGCGTCTGAGCCTCAACCGTCAGCTCGTTAGCCACGGAAGTGCTGGCTGCGTCGAACATCAGGACGGGATTGCCCTGGCGAACCTTCACCTTGCCGAAGCTCAGCAGAGCCCACTCGTTGTCGGTTTCGCTATTGAACATAAGGGCGCTGTTGTTGTCGTCAGAAGCATAGTCGGTCAGGTAAGCACCAATGTTGCTGGAAGAAGTCCAGTAGGTCCATGTGCTGTAGTTGAGCGGGTTGCCGAACGACTCCTCAATGGGCATGCTGTAGCTCTCGCCCAGGTACTGGTAGGCGTAGAGACCTTGACCCGAACCGGCGTCGTTGCTGGGCAGGATGTAGAATACTCCCACGTGCTGCTCACCAGCGTTGGTGTCGTAGTCGAAAGTCAGCTCATTGTCAGTGGTGCTGCCAAACTCGGTAACGGGGGTACCCTGGTTGTCGCACTCGTAGACGGTGTAGACAATCTCACCGGGAACCACCAGACCACCGTTGTTACCCGTGGTAACGGCATCCCAAGAGATGGTGAGGCTGCTGCCGTTGTCGGCAATCTCGCACTCCTCAGGAGCGGCGGGCACGTCGAGGCCAATCATGGCGGTAATCACAGGGCTCTTCTGGCCTGCGTCGCCGTACTGGTCGAAGGCAATGGCATAATACTTATGTACACCAGAGATATGCTCGTCCTTGAACACCTTGATGTCCTCGGGCTTCACGTCGGTATAGCTGGCGATGACCTTGCCGTCGCGATAGACGTTCATCTTCGTCAGGCTGGGCAGCGCGTTGCCATCCATCTGGCGGCTGGGAGCGGTGACGGTGATAACGGCGTTGTTTGCTCCGTAAGGATCGGGCTGGACGGCCAGACGGGGAGCCTTGGCAGACTCAGCGGTGGGAACGCCCTCGATGGAGAAGCTGTGAACGCGAATCCAGAACTGGTCGGGATCGGAAATCTGGTGAATGGCAATGTAGTAGTCGCCGTCTTCCTCAGCGGTGAACTCACCGGTGAAGGTCTCAGGAGCGGTTTGAGGAATATTGGTCACGTCGGTCGGCTCGATGACGGGAATGGTCAGGGCCTCGACCGAAGCCTTCAAACCGGCCACCACCTCGAAGCGCTCAGCATAGCTGCCGGCCGAGATGTCAACCGAAACGGTGTAAGCCTTGCCTGCTCTTACCTTAATGGCGGGAAGAACCAGGTAGTCGTCGGCGGCCATGCTGCTGTTGTAGGTGCCGTAGAAAGCACCAGAGGAAGAGTCATAAGCCCAAGTGGCCTCGTCCTCGTTGGCATCGATGACGGTGCAGAGGTTGACAATGGGGTCGCTGTTAGCGAAGGTGCCGGCGAAGGGCAGCTCGAAGGCCTCACCCACAGGCTGTACGTTGGTGTAGCCAGTGATGATGTCAGCAGAGCCGTTGAGGGCAGTGACAGCATAGTAGATGGCCGACATCTCGTCAACCTCGAACTCGTCGACGAAGGTAGTCTCGGTCAGGCCTTCAGCCACAACGGTCTCTTCGCCGTTCACCACGCGGGTAACGGTGTAGGTCACGTCGCCAACGTAGCCGCCGTGAGAGCCAACCACAACAGGATCCCATGTAACGGTGGCAGCACCGTCGGCATAGGTGAAGGTCAGGTTCTCAGGTGCATCGGGCACGTCGAGACCGAACCACTGCTTGATCTTGTTCGACTTGGGGCTTTCGCCAACCTCGTTCTTCGTGGTCACGTAGATGGTCTGCATGCCCTCGGGAACAGTCACTTCCACCTCAACCTTCTCGCCGGCTGCGGTGACACCCTCCTTCACAACCTGACCAGCTACGTTCACGTAGAAATTCAGGCTGCCAGCGAGATCCTCGCCAGCGAAGGTGGTGGTGGGAGCAGTGAAGCTGATGGTTCCGGTGGTCTTGCCGTCCTTGAAGTTGCCTTCCAGGTCGGCAATGGCAGCGGGAGCACCATCCTCGGCAGCGGGAGCCATGATGACGGCGTCAACATACTCCGAAATGCCCAGGTTGGCAACCTCGGTGGCAGCACCAGTCTCCAGGTCAACGGTCAGCAGGGTGCTGGTGCCGTCGTTGTTGGGGGCCAGCCAGTAGAACGTGTTGGTCTTCTGGTCAATCTCACCCGTCTGATAGTACATGGCGAAGGCATATCCGGCAGCACCAATCAGCTCGGGCGTACCGGTAGCCAGGTCGATTTTGTAGAAGCCACCGTCGGTACAAACGGCATAGCCCACGTTGTCAGACGAGATACCGAATGCCAGGGGCACGGCATTGATGGGCCAGGTGGCGATGGTGGTGCGAGTAAGGCTTGCATAGTCGACAATGCCGAACTCGTAGTTAGAACCGTCGGCATTGTAGAACACACCGTAGATATCGCCGCTGGGCGAAGTGGCGGTGTCATACACACCCATCAGGCTGAAGTCTGCGGGAGAGGCATAATCCCACGTCCAATCCTCGGTGTTGAGGGTGTAGATGTAGGGGAAATATGCCAAGCCTAAGAAGTTGTACAGCTCGGCACCATAGTAGATACAGTCTACCAGACCGCCACCGTTAGTGGCATTGAAGTCAACACCCTCAACCAGTGTCTCAGGTTTGGTGGGGTCATTGGTGTTGATTTGCTCAACGTTGATGGATTGGCTTTCAGTGAAGACGTTAGTAGCCAGAATGTCGCAACCGGCAGCCGAGATGAGCGACTGACCATTGCTCAGGTTCTTCACGGCAACGTTCTTGCGCGGGCCTACAGGTTTTGTGAAGGCACTGGCATTCAGCAACTGGCCTTTCTTCTCGCCGAAGGTCGTAACCTTCTTCAAGTCCTTGGCCACTAAAGGATACATTCTCTCGGCGTCAGAGGGCTTGGCGGCGTTGAGCGTCTTGGCTTTCTTCTGGAAAGCAATAGCCTTAATCTCTTCGCGATTCAGCTTGCTCTGGGCAAGAGTAGGTAATGCCACCAGCATTGCTGCGGCGATTACGAAAAAAGATGTAATCTTTCTTTTACCCATGGTTTTAATGAATTTGTTAAACTTAAGTTATTTATTAAATATTCTTATCGCAATATAACGTTACAGCCTGCAAAGTTATAGTTTTTTTTTAAAACTTCCAAGAAAAATGTACAAATTGTTTAAAAAGTGGCGATTTTTCTTATAAAGTAGAGCCATTTACACTTATTGTTAGTAACTTTGCAGACAATATGCATCCTTTGATAAAATTCAACTTCTGCCCTGTGTGTGGCAGCATGCAGTTCAGGGAGAACAATGTGAAAAGTAAGCGATGTGGCCATTGCGGCTTCACCTATTATGCCAATCCCTCGTCGGCCACGGCGGCTTTTATCGTGCGTGACGGCTGCCTGCTGGTGGCCAGGCGCGGTAAGGAGCCGGCCCGGGGCACGCTGGACTTGCCAGGCGGCTTCGTCGATATGGACGAGACGGTGGAAGAGGGCATGATGCGCGAGGTAGCCGAAGAGACGGGCCTTCGGGTGAAGGCGCTCAGCTATCTGTTCAGCATTCCAAACCTTTATGATTATTCGGGCATGACCATCCACACGCTGGACATGTTCTTCCGCGTGGAGGTGGAGCCCGGCCAAGAGCCCGTAGCTGCCGACGACGCTGCCGAGCTGATGTGGGTGCCGCTGGGTGAGGTGCGGCCCGAATTGTTCGGCCTCAACAGCATTAGCAAGGCCGTGGAGCGCTTCTTGAAATAGTTAAGAAAATAAAAAATGTTATATATAAATAAGGTATAAGGAAAGTTTTTGCGTACTTTTGCAGCCCGAAAGCAAAAAAGAAGTGATGATCATGCAGAAGAATTTAGTGATAGTAGAGTCGCCGGCTAAGGCCAAAACCATTGAGAAGTTTCTTGGTGACGACTACAAGGTGATGTCGAGCTATGGACACATTCGTGACCTGAAAAAGCACGAGCTGAGCATCGACGAACAGACGTTGGAACCGGAATATGAGATTCCCGATGAGAAGAAGAAACTGGTGAGCGAACTGAAGACGCAAGCCAAGAAGGCCAGCCAGGTGTGGCTGGCAAGTGATGAGGACCGCGAGGGAGAAGCCATCTCATGGCACCTTTGCGAGGTGCTGGGCTTGGACGAGCAGAAGACGAAGCGCATTGTGTTCCACGAGATTACCAAGCCCGCCATCCTGGCAGCCATTGAGCATCCGCGCACGCTGGACATGAACCTGGTGGACGCCCAGCAGGCCCGCCGCGTGCTGGACCGTCTGGTAGGCTTCAAGCTGTCGCCCGTGTTGTGGCGCAAGGTGAAGCCGGCCCTTTCGGCAGGCCGAGTGCAGAGTGTGGCCGTGAGGCTGATTGTGGAGCGTGAGCGCGAAATCCAGGCTTTTAAAAGCGAGACCTACTATAGCGTCAGCGCCATCCTGGCCATCCAGAATGCCGACGGCTCGGCATCGGAAGTGAAGGCTGCGCTGAACCAGCGACTGAAGACAGAGCAGGAGGTGGAGGCCTTCCTGGAACAGTGCAAGGAAGCCACTTTCAAGGTGGAGTCGGTACAGAAAAAGCCCATGAAGCGCACGCCGGCACCGCCCTTCACCACCTCCACCCTGCAGCAGGAGGCCGCCCGCAAGCTGGGCTTCACCGTCAGCCAAACGATGATGGTGGCGCAGCGCCTCTATGAAAGCGGTCTCATTACCTATATGCGTACTGACTCGGTGAACCTCTCGGGCCTGGCCATTGGAA
>JAFPTC010000111.1 GCA_017400455.1 Prevotella sp.
GGTCGTCGGCCACGGTGACCAGCGGTTCGCTGATATTGCTGCTGACCAAGGCACCGACGTGATAAGGTATCATCGATGCCGAACCGCTGACGGGACTCTTCACCACCGTGTAGCTCAGGTTGTTGCGGGCGTTCACTTCCTGTGCTTTCGCCTGTGCCAACGCGGCCTTCGCCTCGTTCAGCGTGTTCAGCGTTGTCTGTACGGTGTAGTCGCTCACCACCTGTTCCGTTTTCAGCGTCTGGCTGCTCTCGTACTCCATCCTTGCCGTTTCCATCTTGGCCAGGGCGTTGGCTACGCTGGCTTTTGCCACCTCCAAGGCGGCCTGATAGGGAACCTGGTCGATGACAAACAGCGTCTGCCCCTTCGTCACCTGCTGCCCCTCGTTGATGCAGATGCGGGTGATGTTGCCCGATACCTGTGGACGTATCTCCACAATCTGCCGTCCTGTCAGCCTTGCCGAGTATTCCGATGTCAGTATCTCGTCGCTGCGCTCCACGGTCAGCGTCCTGTATTGAGCTTGGTCGCCGGGGCCCTTCTTTCCCTTTTCCGTGTTGCAGGCAGCCAGCAGCAGGCAGGCCAACGACATGATTCCAAATAGTCTTCCTTTGTTCATTCTTGATGAGTGTTGTTTATCCATTAAGTCTTGTTTCGGCCTCTTCTCGTATATTTTTGTTGCAAAGATAATAATTTTCTGTAAAAGAAGTGTCCTTTTCTTGTTTTTTTTCGTACCTTTGCATTATTATGCTGGAAATAATAACTAATTGTCAAACCTAAAATGATAAAAGAGTATGGAAACAACACTTGTTTTACTGAAGCCCAGTTGTGTACAGCGCCAGTTAATCGGCGAAGTGGTAAACCGTTTTGAGCGTCGCGGCCTGCGTATCTCAGGCATGAAGATGATGCAGTTGAGCGACGAAATCCTCCGTGAGCATTATGCTCACCTGGCCGACAAGCCTTTCTTCCCCTCACTCCAGGCCTCCATGCAGGCATCGCCCGTTGTGGCGTTGGCTCTCAGCGGTGTCGATGCCGTCAGGGTGGTACGTGTCATGGCGGGTGTCACCAATGGCCGCGAAGCTGCTCCCGGCACTATCCGCGGCGACTTCTCCATGAGCAACCAGCAGAATATCGTTCATGCCTCCGACTCCGTGGAGAACGCCCAGATCGAGCTGTGCCGCTTCTTCCGTCCGGAGGAAATCTTCGACTATCAGAGCGGAGCCTTCGGCTATATCTATGGTGACGGCGAGTGCAAATAATTAAGGTACGTTGACTATGAACAGAAAACTGATGACCCTCGGCATCTCGGCAGCAGTACTGTCGACCTCTATGATGCAGCTCACCTCCTGCCAGCAGGCGCAGCGTGAGAACCCGCTGCTGCAGGAGAGCACCTTGCCCTTCGGCGCTCCCGACTTCAGCAAGATACAGCCTACCGACTACCTGCCCGCCTTCGAGGCTGCCATCCAGCAAAACCGCGATGAAATAGCCAAAATAGTGGAGAATCAGGACTCGGCCACCTTCGAGAACACCATCCTGGCCTTCGAGGAGAGCGGCAAGACGCTCGACCGCGTCAGCCGCGTATTCTTTGCCATCGTCGAAGCCGACAAAACCGACGCGATAAGCGAGATTGAGAAAAAGGTGCAGCCTATGCTCACCGACCTCGAGAACGAGATTTCCTTCAACAAGGCCCTGTTCGAGCGCATCCGTCAGGTCTACGACCGCGACCACGATGCGTTGCAGGGTGAAGACCAGAAGCTGCTCGAGGAGACCTACAAGGACTTCGTGCGCAAGGGTGCCCTGCTGCCCGACGACAAGATGGCCCGCATGAAGGAAATCAACCTGCGCATCTCGGAATTGCAGACGCAGTGGGGCGACATGGTGCCCAATGCCACCAACGACGCTGTGGTGTGGGTCGACAGCAAGGAGCAGTTAGCCGGTCTCAGCGAGGCCGATGTGGCCCAGTGTGCCAAGGACGCCGAGAGTAGGGGAGGGA
>JAFPTC010000112.1 GCA_017400455.1 Prevotella sp.
GAAATCGTCAGGTAGTGGTGAAAGAACCTTGCATAGAGCACGTTGCAGAGCGACCATAAAAGAGTCGTGAAGAAACAGAGCCAGAGTGTCGGCTTCAGCCTCTTCCACGTGAGCACATAGAAAAACAGAAAGAGGACCACCACGTCGAACACCACGCTGAAGGCGTTGCTCAGGTAGAAAAAGACGTTGGTCGTTTCGGGAGGGCAGGTGACCAAAATCGTGTAGTGCATGACTGCCAGATTGGCCATGCACAATAGCAGAACGCCCCAGACCTTGCCTGGTTTCAGCACACTCAGAAATGAAAAACGATCTATGCCCATGCGATGCTGTGACACTTTGAAAAAAAACACGCGAAGCGCAAGAAGAACTGGCCCGTCAGTCGCTGGCGAGGCGTCGCCGGAAGGCTACTGGTCGGGATTCTCCACAAATCCCTGATGCTCAGGCACCAGGCCGCCCATGATCACGCGGTAGCTTTCTTCCTCGACGTGGCGGATGTTGTCGGCCCCTTGTCCGATGGGGATGATGGGTTCGTGGATGGTCAGGCGCAGCGGATGCCAGAACACCCAGTAGATGTCCTTCATGCGGGGCTTCACGCAGAACGAGCCGTTGATGGTGAGCGGGCAGACCGGCAGCTGCAGTTCGTCGGCCAGCATGAATGCGCCGCGGCGGAACTGTCCCATGTGGCCCGTGAACGTGCGGGCACCTTCTGGGAAGACGACGAGCGACATGCCGTCGCGAAGCGTCTCACGTGCCTGCTCATACGACTGGCGTATGCGGCTGGCTCCGCGCTTGTCGACGAAGATGTGGTGGGCAGCCTCGCAGGCCTTGCCCACAAAGGGAATGCTGCGCAATTGCCGTTTCATCATCCACTTGAAGTTGCGGTCGAGGAAACCGTAGATCAGGAAGATGTCGAAGGCCCCCTGGTGGTTGCTCACGAACACGTAGGACTGGCCTTTTGCCAAGTGCTCGCGACCTTCCACCTTCACCGGCAGCAGCAACACCCTGATGATGAGCCTCGACCACCAGCGGCCGGGATAGTAGCCCCAGAAGTGGCCATCGCCCAGTGAGCACCCGATGATGACCGTCAGGGCCGTCAGCAGCGTGGCCACAAGGCAGATGGGGGCCGCCACCAGAAGCTGATAGAGTCTATAGAGAAATGTCTTCATATCTTAGTGCAGATTGTCCTTTTTTCTTTCATTTCGAAACCAGCGTGATGACCGCAATCTCAGGCGTCACGCCGAAACGGAACGGAACCAGCCCGCTCAAGCCGCAGGTGACGTAGAGCTGATGGCCCTGGCCGTCGTCGTAGAGTCCGTAGTCTTCGCTGAGGGTCAGGCGTGTGCCTCGCAGTCCCAGGAACGACACTTGGCCGCCATGGGTGTGGCCACTCAGCGTCAGGGCAACGTCGGCCTGCTTCAGAATCGACTCGCGCCAGACCGACGGGTCGTGTTCCAGCATGATGATGCAGTCGTCTGCGTGCGTGCCATCAAGGGTCTTGCCGATGTCGGCGCGTGCCACCCTTGCCTGGCCCGTTCCGTTTTCCATGCCAGCCACGACGAGTCGCTGGCCACCACGCGTCAGCACGTGGTGCTCGTTCGTCAGGAGAGTCCATCCGAACTGTCGCTCGCGGTTCTGCGTCTCGCGCTCATTGGCCGCACAGATGGCTGGGTCGTCGTCGATGTAGACACTGTAGTCGTGGTTTCCCAGCACGGCGAACACCCCATCGCGCGCCTTCAGCCGTCGCAGTTGTTCCTGCACGGGATAGAGTTCCGA
>JAFPTC010000113.1 GCA_017400455.1 Prevotella sp.
CCTGGCCAACATGAACCTGCTCGTTGAGGAATGGGGCGGTAAGTACCAGTGCCAGGAGATTAGCGCCAAGAAAGGCATCGGTGTGGAAGAGCTGCTCGAAAAGGTGCTGCTGGAGGCCGAGATGCTCGACCTGAAGGCCAACCCCAACCGCAAGGCTACCGGCTCTATCATCGAGTCGTCGCTCGACAAGGGACGCGGCTACGTCAGCACCGTGCTGGTGAGCAATGGTACGCTGCGCGTGGGCGACGTGGTCATCGCCGGAACAGCCCACGGACGCATCAAGGCCATGTTCAACGAGCGCAACCAGCGCATACAGGAGGCCCGCCCCGCTGAGCCGGCCATCATCCTGGGCCTCAACGGCGCGCCCACGGCTGGCGACGCCTTCCATGTGATGGACTCGGAGCAGGAAGCACGCGAAATAGCCAACAAGCGCGAACAGCTGGCCCGCGAACAGGGACTGCGCACGCAGACCCGACTGACGCTCTCCGACATCAGCCACCGCATCGCACTGGGCGAGTTCAAGGAGCTGAACCTCATCGTCAAGGGCGACACCGACGGAAGTATCGAGGCCCTGAGCGACTCGTTCATCAAGCTCTCTACCGAGAAGATCAAGGTGAACGTCATCCACAAGGCCGTGGGACAGATCTCCGAGAACGACGTCACGCTGGCCGGTGCCTCCGACGCCATCATCATCGGCTTCCAGGTGCGCCCGTCGTCGGCTGCCCGCAAACTGGCCGACACCGAGGGCGTGGAAATCAACACCTACAGCATCATCTACGACGCCATCGAGGACGTACGCTCCACGATGGAAGGCATGCTCGACAAGATTATCAAAGAGGAAGTCACCGCCCAGGTGGAGGTTCGCGAGGTCTACAAGATATCGAAGGTGGGCACCGTGGCCGGAGCCATGGTCGTCGAGGGCAAGGTACACCGCTCGGACAAGGCTCGCCTCGTGCGCGACGGCATCGTGGTCTTCACTGGCGCCATCAACGCCCTGAAGCGTTACAAGGACGACGTCAAGGAGGTGGCCACCAACTTCGAGTGCGGCATCTCGCTGGTCAATTTCAATGACATCCAGCAAGGCGACATCATCGAAACGTTCCAGGAGATTGAGGTGCAGCAGAAACTGTAGAAAGCACGCTTCTGATATAACGTACTAAACGAATCAAACGGATTCCTTATTTGCTGATTAAAGCGATAGGAATCCGTTTGATTCGTTTAATATGCCGTTGCGGAAAGGGGGTCAGTTCTTATTGGCCTTCTTGCGCTGGTCGTGGTCGAGAATGGTCTTGCGCATGCGCATCGACTTCGGCGTCACCTCCACCAGCTCGTCTTCCTTGATATACTCAAGACATTCCTCCAGCGACATGATGACCTTGGGAATGATGCGGGCTTTCTCGTCGGTGCCCGAAGCGCGGACGTTGGTCAGCTGCTTGGCTTTGCATACGTTGATGACCAGATCGTTGTCGTGGACGTGCTCGCCCACCACCTGGCCCATGTAGACGTCCTCGCCCGGGTCGATGAAGAACTTGCCACGGTCCTGCAGCTTGTCTATGGCGTAGGCATAGGCCGTGCCCGTTTCGAGCGCAATCATCGAGCCGTTCACACGACGCTCAATCTCACCTTTGTAGGGCTGATACTCCTTGAATCGGTGGGCCATGATGGCCTCGCCCTGGCTGGCCGTGAGCACATTCGTTCGCAGGCCAATGATGCCTCGCGAGGGGATGTCGAACTCGATGTTCGTCCGATCGCCCTGACTCTCCATTGAGGTCATCTCGCCCTTTCGGCGGGTCACCATGTCAATCATCTTCGAGGCAAATTCCTCGGGCACGTTGATGGTCAGTTCCTCGATGGGCTCGTAGAGATTTCCTCTGTCCCCCCGAAGGAGGGAGGAAGTGTCAACGGGGACTAACTTAAGTGTACCATCTGTGCCTGTCTTCCCCCCTTCGGGGGGATTGAGGGGGGTCTTATATATCACCTGCGGCTGGCCCACCTGCAACTCATAGCCCTCACGACGCATGGTCTCGATGAGCACGCTCAGGTGCAGGACGCCACGGCCAGAGACCACCCATTTGTCGGTAGAATCCTCGAAGGGTTCCACGCGCAGGGCCAGGTTCTTCTCCAGTTCACGTTGCAGGCGGTCACTGATATGTCGGCTGGTGACGAACTTGCCTTCCCGTCCGAAGAAAGGCGAGTCGTTGATGGTGAAGAGCATCGACATTGTCGGCTCGTCAATGGCTATGGGCGGCAGCGGCTCGGGATGCTCAATGTCGCAGATGGTGTCGCCAATCTCAAACTTCTCCAGGCCAATGACAGCGCAGATGTCGCCACAGTCAACCTGTTCGGTGCGGTGGTGGCCCATGCCGTCGAAGGTGTGCAGCTCCTTGATCTTGGTCTTTTCCATGGAGCCGTCACGATGGGCAATGGTAATCTGCATGCCGTCGCTCAGCGTTCCGCGATGAACGCGTCCCACGGCGATACGACCCGTGTAGCTGCTGTAGTCAAGGCTGGTGATGAGCATCTGGGGCGTGCCCTCTATCTGCGTGGGAGCAGGAATCACCTCCACAATCTTATCCAGCAGATAGGTAATGTCGCCTGTAGGTTTCTGCCAGTCTTCGCCCATCCAGCCGTTCTTGGCCGAGCCGTAGACCACGGGGAAGTCCAGCTGATCTTCGGTGGCGTTGAGCGAGAACATCAGGTCGAACACCATTTCATAGACCTCTTCCGGACGACAGTTGGGCTTATCGACCTTGTTCACCACCACGATGGGCTTCAAGCCTATCTGCAGCGCTTTTTGCAGCACGAAGCGCGTCTGAGGCATTGGGCCCTCGAAGGCGTCTACCAGCAGCAGACAGCCGTCGGCCATGTTCAGCACGCGTTCTACCTCGCCTCCAAAGTCGGAGTGTCCCGGCGTGTCAATGATGTTGATCTTAGTGCCTTTCCAGTTAATACTCACGTTCTTGGAAAGGATGGTGATGCCGCGCTCACGCTCCAGGTCATTAGAGTCGAGCACTTGGCTCGAAAGGTCCTGACCCTCGCGAAAAAGGTTTCCGGCCAGCATCATCTTATCGACCAAAGTTGTCTTTCCATGGTCTACATGCGCAATGATAGCAATGTTCCTGATGTCTTGCATTTTCTTCTTCCTTATGATACCTTATTGAAATCGGGTGCAAAGGTACGACAAAAACGGCAAAACACAAAATAATATCCTTCTTATTTCTGCTGTATGAGCATAAAATCGAAGCGCAGTCCGCCTCCTTTGTTGTTGCTTGCCGTGATGTTTCCCCCATGCAACTGTACAGCGTTCTTCACGATGGAGAGTCCGAGGCCTGTTCCTCCGAGGTCACGGCTACGCCCCTTGTCCAGCCGATAGAAGCGTTCAAACAGTCGGGGCAGGTGCTCTTCGGGCACGCCCGTTCCGTTGTCGCTGAAGGTGAAGTGCCAGCCTTCCGATCGGCGCTCGGCCGACAGCTCGATGGTGGTTCCTGCTCCGGCATAGTTGATGGCGTTGTCGGTCAAGTTGCGGAAGATGCTGTAGAGCATCTGCCAGTTGCCGTGCAGACTGATGTCCTGCGGCAGGAAGTTCTTAAACGTCATCTGCTTTTTGGCCAGTGCCTGCTCCGACTCTTGCACGATGTCGGCCACCATCACCGAAACATCCACCAGCTCCTGGCGCAACATGTCGGGCGCATAGTCCATCTTGTTCAGTATAGAGATGTCTTGCAGCAGGGCCGACAGCCTATGAGCCTGAGCGTTGGTACGGGCAATAAACTTGTTCCTCGTGTCCTCGTCCATGGCTGGCGCATTAAGAATGGTGTCGGTATAGCCCATGATGCTGCTCACAGGCGTTTTCAGCTCGTGGGCAATGTTCTGGGTCAGCTCTCGGCGCATCTGGTTCTGCTTCATCTGCTGGTCTCGGCTGATGCGCTCGTCCATGCGCTTTGAATAGCGGTTCAGCAGCCATGCCAGCACCACCATGACCACAAGCGAGAAGGCAAGCAGGTGCCAGTCGCTGGCTTCATGGAAGGGTTCCAGAAAGCGGCGGTCGTAGTCCTCGAACAGAATGAAGAACAAGGCATAGACCGTGAATATGACCATGATGCTGATAAACATCTTCCGGCCTTCAGAGAGCTTTTTCATCTTTTACGCCCTTTTCGTCTTTGCTTCTTCAAAACAGTAGCCAAATCCCTGGCGTGTGACAATATAGTGGCTGTAGCGCCCTATCTTCTTGCGCATGCGGGTGATGTTCACGTCCACTGTCCGGTCGGAAACAATCACGCCGTCGGGCCACACCAGCTCCAGCATTTCCTGACGCGAGAACACCTGTCCGCGATGGCTCAGCAGCAGCAGTAGCAGTTCAAACTCGGTCTTGGTGAGCGCCACGGATTCGCCGTCGACGATGACCGCTTTCCGCTCCTGGTCGATGACCAGCCCTTCGTAGCTGAGCAGGCTTTCCGGTTCTTCCTCCAGTGCCGATGGAGTGCGGTTGAGCACCGCTTTCACGCGTGCCATCACCTCGCGCACCGAGAAGGGCTTCTTCACGTAGTCGTCGGCTCCCAGCCCGAAGCCGTAGAGCATGTCTTCCTCGGTGTCCTTTGCCGTGAGGAAGATGATGGGCAGCGCGGCCGTCTGCTCGTCACTCTTCAGCAGTCTGGCCATTTCAAATCCCGACATGCCGGGCATCATCACGTCGAGCATGAGCAGGTCGAAGGTTGTCAGGTCCTGTTTCAGTGCTTCCTCGGCCGAGTAGGCCGCTTCGGCGTCGTAGCCTTCCGAAGAAAGGTTATAGAGCAGGATGTCGCACAGGTCCTGCTCGTCGTCGACCACCAGAATTCTCTTCTTTTCCATATCAGCAGATGTTGGGGGATGGAGTCCGTATTATTATCATCCTTGCTTGCTTTCGTAAAGCGAAAAGTTTGCTGCAAAGTTACGAAATAAGTGAGAGAAAAGGAAAGAAAAGATCATTTTTCTTTCCTTTTCCGAACGAAAAGTAAGTTCGGCGAAGCCAAAGTTACGAAATATATTTGAGAACGCCGAATATTATTGGCCAAATCTGGCCTGCACTACGTTCACGACGTAGTCGCCCAGCTTCTCGCACTCGTTCACCAAGTCAGAGAACAGGGTGCCTAAGGCATAGTCATATTCGCGTTCGTTCACGGCCTGGATGTTGAAGGCTTTCAGGCGCTGGCGCATCATGTTGATGTCGTTTTCTATGCGATAGCTGTCGCGGATGCTGTGCTCGCGGCTATGGCCTATCATGATGTTGTTCATCTGCGTCAGTGCCTCGTCAGCCAGCTGCATCAGGGCGCGCAGCTTCTCGTAGAGCACGGGAGGGAAGTCGTGTCCCGACTCGTGGCGGCGCTTGATGGTGCGGGCCAGCTTGAAGCAAGAGTCGCCTATCGACTCCAGCTCGCTCACCTCGCGCATCAGCTGGCGCACCTTCTGCTTCGTCACGTCGCTCAGGTGGTCGGTGCTCACCTGCTCCAGGAAGTTGGCAATGCCCAGCTCCATCTTGTCGGTCACGTCCTCGCGCCGCGCAATTTTGTCATAAATCTCGGCAGCCTTGTCGTCGTCTTCCTCGTCCAGCATCTGGCGCACCTGCCCAAACATCTGCTGAACATACTGCGCATAGTGGGCCGTCTCCTTCATGGCTTGCAGCACGGCTATTTCGGGCGTTTGTATCAGGTTGGCATGAATATATTGCAGCTTGCCCTCCTCCTCGGCAGCTTCCTGCTCGCTTTTTGCAGATGCAGGCGAAGGCAGCAGCCAGCACACCACCCGTTCCAACTGCGGGATGAAGCCTATGAGCAGGGCGGTGTTTGTGACGTTGAAGCAGGTGTGGAATGTGGCCAGCACCACGGGCAGCAGGGTGGTCTGTCCGGCTGCTGTTGGGTCGTAGCCCACCAGCGAGCAGACCATGTCGACGAAAGGATAGAACACGCAGAGCACCCAAATCACGCCAAAGACGTTGAACAGCAGGTGGGCCAGTGCCGCCCGTCGAGCCTGCATGTTGGCTCCCAAGGCCGCCAGGTTGGCCGTGGCTGTGGTGCCAATGTTTTCGCCCATCACCAGGGCAATGCCCAGATAGATGGGCAGCACACCCGTGGAGCAGAGCAGGATGGTGATGGCCATCACTGCCGCCGACGACTGCACGATGCAGGTTATGACCGTGCCGATGGCAAGGAAGGCGAGTATGGTCCAGTAGCTGTCGGTGTCGAACGAAGCAAAGAAGGCCACCACAGCCTCGTTGTGCTCCAGGTCAAGCTCTTTGCCGGCGGTGCTCAGCATCACCAGCGACAGGAACATGAAGGCTATGCCAAAGAGGAAATCGCCCACGTAGCGGTGCTGCTTTCGGTAGATGAGCACCATGCCGAAGAAGAAGGCTGGATAGACGATGTTCGACAGGTCCATATTGTAGCCAAGCGACATGATCCATGCCGTTAGCGTGGTGCCGATGTTGGCTCCCATAATGACGGAAATGGCCTGCCCCAGCGTGAGCAGACCAGCCGATACGAAGGATACCGTCATCACCGTCGTGGCCGACGACGACTGCACGGCGCAGGTGACAAAGGTGCCGGTGAGCATGCCGGTGAAGCGGTTGGTGGTCATGCGGCCAAGGATGTGGCGCAGCTGCGGTCCTGCCATTTTCTGCAGTGCATCGCTCATCATGCGCATGCCATAGATGAGCAAACCCAGCGCGCCGAGCAGCTTCAGACCGATAATTACATAATTCTGTGTCATGGTAATTTTTGATTTTTACGCTGCAAAATTAAGCATAATCGGCCATTGCACCAACTAAAAAAAGTTACAATGCAGTTACAACGGATAATTGTAACTGCATTGTAACAGTCGCGGCCTTCACGCCACCATTCCGAGGGCGGCATCGAGGCCCTGCCCCCTGCTTTTCCTACTGCGGAGCCAGCACCTTGGCATATTTCTCGGGCGACTTCAGCAGACCTTCTGCTTCCGTCAGCTGGCGGTCGTAGGCCAGTCCGGCCTCGATGCTGCCGCGCTGATAGTAGTAGGCGGCAATGATGTCAAGTTCGAGCATCTGCTGAATCACCTGGCGATGGCGGTCCAGCTCGGTGGCCACGTCGTGCTTCAGCTTTTCCGACAGGGCGTCGAAGGCCTCTCGGGCCTGGTCGTAGAAGCCCTCGAACTTGGCCGTCTTCACCAGTTCGTCAAACTGCTTGCGGCTCAGGTCGTCGTAGCTGAAGCCGCTGTCGATCACGCGCTGGCGGAACTCCTGCCAGTCTTGCTCGGTGAGGTGGAACTGGGCGGCCGGGGCTATCTGCTCGTGACGGGCAATATAGTCCACGATGTAGTCGAACATTACCTCGGTGGAGTCGAGTCCGCCCACGCTGAGGTAGTAGGCAATGTTGGGCATGGTGTCGTTCTTCACCTCCACGTCGGGCTTGATGCCTCCGCCGTCGCGCACCTCACGGCCGTTGCGGGTGTGGAACACACGGGTCAGCGAGTCGGGAATATGCTCGGTATAGGCGGCGCCTTTCTCACGGTCGTAGTTGATGGCCTGGATACAGCGGCCCGAAGGAATGAAGTATTTCGAGGTGGTAATCTTCACGTTGGCGTGATAGGGCAAGTCCAGCGGCACCTGCACCAGTCCCTTGCCGTAGGTGCGCGTTCCCATGACCACGGCACGGTCCAGGTCTTGCAGCGCTCCGCTGGTGATTTCGCTGGCCGAGGCCGTCTCGCCGTTCACCAGCACCACGATGGGCATCACCGTGTCCACCGGCTCCAGGCGGGTCTTGTAGGTACGGCTGGCCTGCGCCACCTTGCCTCGGTTCTCCACCACCTTCTGACCCTGTGGCACCCAGAGGTTGACAATGTTCACGGCCTCCTGCTCCGAGCCGCCGCCGTTGTTACGCAGGTCGAATACCAGCCCCTTGGCGCCCTGCTTCTTCAGGTCGATGAAGGCGCGGCGCACCTCCTTCGAGCAGTCCTCGGTGAACTGGCTCAGGTTGATGTAGCCGATGGAGTCGGGGCGCATGCCATAATAAGGCAGTTCGGGCAGCTTGATGTTGCGGCGGGTGATGCGGAACTTCATCTCCTTGCCCGTCGAGGGGCGCTTCACCTTCAGCACGAAGGTGGTGCCTGGGTCGCCGCGCAGGTGGCTGCTCACGTAGTTCACCGTCTTGTCGGTCATCAGCGAGTCGTCGATGCTCAGGATGATGTCGCCCTTCTTCACACCAGCCTCGGCGGCGGGCATGCCCTCGTAGGGCTCGTCGACGACCACGCGCTTCAGCCGCGTGTGGTATTTCACCAGCGCGCCAAAGCCGGCATACTTGCCCGTGAGCAGCATCTCAAGCTGCTTCGTCTCCTCCTGGGGGTAATACTCGGTGTAGGGGTCCAGCGAGCGCAGCATGCCCTTGATGGCCGCCGTCATGGTCTGGCCGGGCGAGAGGGTGTCCACATAGAAGAGGTCGAGCTGGCTGTAGAGGGTGTTGAAGATTTCCAGGTTCTTCCCCACCTCCAGGTTGTGGTTCTGCTGCGCCTTGGCGTTGCCCGGCATCAGCAGGCAGAGGGCGAGGGTCATAGCGGCCGTCACCATGCTGCTAAAGGTTCTTTTTCGTAGCGTCTTATTCATACTGTTTTTGAATTGGTTGCAAAATTACAAACAAAAATCCGAACAGCCAAAACTATCCGCCTATTATTTCTACGTTTTTCGCGGAAGATGTAAACACAAAGATACAAAGACACAGAGGTTTTATCTTAAGAGTCACAATCTCTGTGCCTCTGTGTCTCTGTGTTGATAAAACGGGTTTTGCACTACATCTTCACGAATCTGACCGCAAAATCTTTTTATGATTACAGACCCCACCCCCAGCCCCTCCCCTTGGAGGGGAGGGGAGAGCTGCGCCACGACAGGCAATTGCTTATCCAAACAGTGAGTAATTTTTCTGGGGAGGCCTCCGCGTGAAAAAAACTCGCGTGAGAAAAATTTCTGGGGAGGCTTCCCGTGAAAAAATCTCACGTGAGAAATTTTTCTGGGAGGCCTTCCCGTAAAAAAATCTCACGTGAGAAATTTTTATGCGCCATGGCCCCGCTCCGGGCGGGCATGGAAGAAGAAGAATTTGCTAATAGCTGACGCTGCAGGGAATGCCCTGCTGACGGACCAGCTCGGCGATGCGGTCGAGCTGCTCATGGGTGGCCTTGCGCAGACCCTGGGTGGGCGTCTCGCGGTCGATGGTGTAGACCATGACCTGCTGGGGGCGGATGCGCCCGACGGCCTTCAGCCAGGGCAGCACATACTCGTCGCCGGTGTTGTCGGCACTCTCGCCCGCCACGTCGCCCGTCATGAACATGGTCTGGATGATGACGTGGCCGTGGAACGAGACCATTCCCTCGATGATGCGCTCCACGTCGTAGGTGCCCTGCGGATGGTCCACCAGGCGGATGTAGTCGGCGTTGACGGTGTCGAGTTTCAGGATATTGTTGTCTACGCGCATCAACGCCGCGTGCACGGCGGGCCGGTGGATGAGGGTGGAATTGCTCAGCACGCTGACCTTTGCCTCGGGGCAATAGCGGTTGCGCAGGCTGATGGTGTCGTCGATGATTTCGGGGAAGTGGGGGTGGCAGGTGGGCTCGCCGTTGCCCGCAAAGGTAAGCACATCGGGCAGCCGGCCCTCGGCCTGCATCTGCTGAAGCTTCTGTTCCAGGGCCTTGGCCACCTCCTCGCGGGTGGGCAGGGGCAGCTGCGGACGGTGGTCCTCGTTGAAGCCACACTCGCAGTAGACACAGTCGAAGGAACACACCTTGCCGTCGGCCGGCAACAGGTTGATGCCCAGCGACAGGCCGAGCCTGCGGCTATGCACAGGCCCGAAGATGGGTGAAGGATAGATGATGGTACTCATAACAGCCTGCAAAATTAGGCAAAATAATCCTATTCCGCGCCACAGGAAACAAAAAAAGCGAAAAAACAGGGAAAAAATTTGGTTTTCGCGCAAAAAAGCACTAACTTTGCAGCCGATTTGCGCGAAAACCTTTTTTTCGCCACTTTCTGATTGGACGATGGTGTAATGGTAACACTACAGGTTTTGGTTCTGTCATTCCCGGTTCGAATCCGAGTCGTCCAACCCCAACAATAGTTTTTCTAAATCAGGTCGGCATACTCCTCCTTGGCATCGAAGCAGGGGCAGGCCTTGGCGGCGAAGTCGCGATGGCCAAAGACCCGCGCACCGGGGAACTGCCGGAGCAGACTGCCGATGAGCCGCCTCAGGGCAATGCGCTGCAGGGGCGTGCGGGTGTCCTTGGGCTGCATCTTGCGGTCGAGCCCGCCCACATAGCAGATGCCGATGGAATGGGTGTTATGCTCCAGGCAGTGGGCCCCCACCTGCCAAAGGGGACGTCCCTCACACACGGTGCCGTCGAGCAAAACCAGATAGTGATAGCCAATGCCGAAGAAGCCGCGCTGGCGGTGCCATCGGTCCACGTCGGCCACGCTCACTGCCCGTCCCTCGGGGGTGGCGGTGCAATGGATAATGATTTCGTTTATCTTTCTCATAGTCGTTATACCTTTTTATTATATATACAATTCCAACACTGAGATACAGAGCCACAATTAGAGTTTCACACACTGTTTGGCTTCCACCAGGAAGAAGGTGCAACTGCTGAGGTCGGTCTTCGACGCCAGCTCCTCTCTGAGGCGGAGCGTCAGCTCGCGTCCCAGCCAGCTGTAGACCATCAGCTGCCAGCGGCTGTGGTCGTAGCCCCGTTGGCGCACGTCGTTGAAGCTCTCGGGCAGCACCACCAGCTGAAGGGCGCTCTGGGCCGTGGGCTCGTGGGTGACGGGAGCCAGCCAGGTCAGTCGGGTGCTGCGCATGCAGCCACGCTCGTAATGGACCATGTCGGTAGGACGACCGCTGGTCAGGCCCACCCAGTTGCGGCAAATGTTGGCCATGTCGTGCATGTGGCGACAAGCCTCGATGAAGGGATTCTCTGTTGGTTTGTTGTTCCTATTCATAATAATAATGTATTAAAAAATGTGTGTGCCTTGCGGCCGAGGGCGCCTTCTCTCCGTTTGGCTGGTGCAAAGGTAAGCAGGAAAAACGGGGCGGGCGGGAAAAATGCTGGCGGCGTGGCGTTTTTCCGTCATCGGGGGCTGACAGAGGGAAAAAACAGGGTAAAAAAGGGGGAAAAGCGGGCCAGAGAAGCAAAAATAAGGGAAAATCCTTGCCAGAACGGGAAAAAAGCAGTAACTTTGCACCCGCTTTTCGGAAAAACCGAAGCATTCGACGTCGTGAAGCAGCATTGATTAAAGGCTGCCAGCGGGGGAAGGATGTTATGAGCAAACAACTTATTTTAATCACATTCAAAACATGTATCTCGATCAAGCAAAGAAAAAGGAGATTTTCGAGCAGTACGGCCAGTCGGCCACTGACACGGGTTCGGCTGAGAGCCAGATTGCCCTGTTCACCTATCGCATCAAGCACCTCACGGAGCACCTGAAGCAGAACCACAAGGATTTTGGCACCGCCCGCTCGCTGACCAAGCTCGTGGGTCGTCGCCGCAAAATGCTGAAGTATCTCTACAACAACGACATTGAGCGCTATCGCGCCATCGTCAAGGCCCTCGGCCTGCGTAAGTAATTTTACGTAAAAACAGCGATTCTGCCCTGCATTTTTGTTGAAAATGCAGGGCTCTTTTGTTGATTTTGCCAAAAAAGCCATAAAATATTTGCCAAGCTCACGGAGAAAGTGTAACTTTGCCACCACTAACAATAATCTTTTTATCAACCAAACAATTATGCTTATGAAAAAAAGTTACCTGAAACTGATGGCCCTGTCGGCAGCCATGCTGACGGCCACGGGTGTGCAGGCTGTGGACTTCCCCTACGCCCAGACACCCACCGACGGCCAGAGCTACATCCTGGCCAGCCGCTCGAACCCCACAAACTTCTGGACGCGAACCAGCTGGGACGGCGCCTACTACGTGCTGCCCCTGGCCGACGCACAGAACAACCTGGGCGTGTTCACCGCCCACAAGGCTGAGGACGGAACATGGTTCTTCACCGTGGAGAACGGCGAGGAGGGCTTGACCTTCGGCGCCGACACTTTCTATGGCACCACCTACGTGGGTATTCCTTATGGCACCGACAACCTGCACGGCAAGCTGGCCGAGCCGGCCTACTGGACGGTGGAGGAAAGCGACGTGAAGGGCTTCTACCAGCTGAAGGCCGGACAAGGACAGGAGAACGACCTGACCATTGGCGGCTACCTGCACATGAACGGCGGCAACCAGTATGCCATTATCAATGAGTCGAGCAACTCATGGTTCCCCGACGTCTATGGTGGCGTGCAGCGCGACGAGGACGGAGCCGTCATGACCGACGAGAGCGGACTCTTCCCCCTCTTCGTCACACGCGTGTCGTGCTACTGGGCATTCCTCTCGCCCGACGACGTGCCTGCCTACGCACTGAAGATTCAGCTCTACGCACAGCTGCAGGACATCGAGGACAACTATCTGGCCCTCGACGGATTCCAGGCTGGCTTCCAGGGAGCAATGGACGCTGCCCTGCCATATTATAATAAGGCGGAGTTCACCCAGGAGGACCTGGATGCCGCCAAGGTCATCATCACAGCCAAGATGAACCTCTACAAAGAGATTGTGACGGCCCAGAACCTGCTGGCCAACGGCACGCCAAGCAGCCAGCTGAGCGACGCCATAGCAGCAGCCACGAAGACCTTCAACGAGAGCAGCGACACGGCTGCACTGGAGGCTGCACTGGCCGACCTGAAGGCTGCCGAGAAGGCATACGCCGAGGGCTCGGGCGACCTGACACCGCTGGTGACGAACAACAGCTTCGAGGACCTCTCGTCGCAGAATGGCGCCATGACCACGGGCGTGGCAGGTGCTCCCTACGGATGGAATGTCTTCGTGCGCGGAAAGCAGGTGACCACCGCCGACGAGGTGAGGGCTGCCGGCATCACCGCCTGGCACGGCATCAACGACGATGCTGACGGCAAGGAGGGCGACTATGCCTTCGGTCTGTGGACCAGCGGCGTGCCCGAATACGAGGTATCGCAGACGCTGACCGGACTGGACAACGGTTCCTACACCATTGCCGCAGCCGTGATGGTGGGTGCCAATGGCAACGGCTCGCGCCGCACCACACAGCGCATCTTCGGCAACCTGAACGCAAAGTATTTCGGATCTGACTATGAGTACGACGAGTCGCTGCTCGACCAGAGCGAAGTTTACGGCTTCGAGGGACTGGAAGAGCCCGTCACCGACCGCCAGCTGCAGGAGATGACCGTGCGCGCCTTCGTCTATGACGGCACGCTGACCTTCGGCTTGCGCACCAACGGCGACATTGCTGCCGCCAAGCGTGAGGCTGCCAACGGAGCAGGCGGCGACGGATGGTTCAAGATGGACAACTTCCGCGTCTACAAGGAGGGCTACATCCAGGAGGACGCACTGGCCGTGTACCAGCACTTTGCCAACCTCTACGACAACCTGACCGGCCAGCAGATGCAGCGCGCACTGAAAGAGCAGGCTCTGGCCCTGATTGAAGGCAACATCGGCACATCCAGCTCGCAGGAGGAAATCATCAACGCCATCGTGAAGCTGAAGGAGCTCTATCCCGCCGTGCAGGCATCGGCCAAGGCTTACACCGACCTGCAGGAAGCCATCAACAAGGGCTATGCCGCACTGCTGGAATACCCGCTGAGCTCCAGCGCCGACCAGCTGAGCGACCTGCTCTACGATGCCGAGGACATGTATGACCTGGCTGAGGCCGACAACGACGAGATCAGCGACATGATTGCCAAGATCAACGAGGGCATCGAGGAGCTGAAGGCCACATCGGTCAGCTTCGGCGACATCACCTTCCTGGTGAAGAACCCCAGCTTTGAGGACCTGAGCAACCAAGGCGGCTCGCCCAGTGACAGCGCTCAGCCCGCTCCTGCCGGATGGACACTGAAGGTCGACGGCGAAGTGGTCGAGACGGTGCCGGGCGGATGGTGCGCCATCAACCACGGCGACAACATCAGCGTGATGCTTGAGGACGGAACGGAGATTACCCATCAGTACACCGACGGCGAATACCTCTGGGGCATCTGGAACTCGAATATCCCCGAGGTGGAGCTGAGCCAGAGCTTCAAGAACATGCCCGCCGGAACCTACACCTTGCAGGCCGACGTCATGGTGCAGTTCAACTGGGCCGGCGACTGCACCACCACGCAGCGCATCTTCGGCAACAACTATGTGCAGATGTGGGGCGCCCCCAGCTACTACAACGAGCTGAACCTCCCAGCTGATGCTGCTAACGCCACCCAGCTGACTTATGCCGGATACTTCTGCGCTGCCGGCCAGGAGGGACTGGCCAACAGCGACCTGCTGCACCCCATGTCAGTGACCTTCGAGGTGGGCGACGACGGCTTGGCTACCATCGGTTTCCGCACCAACGGCGTGAATGCCGAGGGCAATACCTTCGCTACTGGCGGCCTGAACGGTCAGGGATGGTTCAAGGTGGACAACTTCCGCCTGAGCTATGACAGCGCCGAGCTGACCAGCGTCAACGGAGTGAAGACACAGAGCAACAGCGCCGTCACCTTCTACACCATCGACGGCCGCCAGTTGCAGGCTCCCCAGCGCGGCCTGAACATCATGAAGACCGGCGACAAGACGGTGAAGATTCTGGTGAAGTAAACCGGATTAAATAAAGACAGCTTGGACATCTTTGGACAACTTATAATAAGATGTTGTCCAAAGATGTCCAAGTTGTTTATATTTGCCATTGGATTTCGCATTACAGCGATTTCCAAGTAACATATTACAGCGTATAAATAATAAAAGGTAAAAACAAATAAGAAACGAATAATGAACAAGAATACCATCATCACCCTTCTGTTCGCCCTCTTCGCAACGACGGGACTGGCACAAAAGCATCTACCCGCGTTTCAATATTCGAAGGAACCTGCGGTGTTAAGCGGACAGGTTATTGGAAACGACCAGCAGATAACGGAAAGTGTGCATGTCCGCTATGCCTTGAAGTACACATCGGGAACTGGAGATGCCCTCAGACAAGCAAGTGCTGCCGTGGACGCCGACGGAAGATTCATTCTGAACCTGCCTACGGGTACAACGGTGGACTGCCATGTGGCGGTGGGGGAATGTCGCTTCATCTGCTACGTAGTGCCTGGGCAGTCGGTTACGTTTACGCTCGACCTTAATAAGTTGAAAACGCAGGGGCTGGCCAATGCGCTGACGTTCGGCGGGCAATTGGCAGACTTCAATCACGATTTGGTCTATGCCACAGAACAGGGCATCGATCCAGAGACCATCTATTGCGACATAGAAGCGAAACGCAACATGGGGCAACTGGCAAACGAATTGCCCGAGAAGAGCGAGCAGGGGTACTTCCATTATCTGGACTCTACTTACCAACGTGTTAATGAACTGATAGACAACGACAGGGAAATAGGTCAAG
>JAFPTC010000114.1 GCA_017400455.1 Prevotella sp.
AACTGTCTGGCTCCTATGACCAAGGCTCTGAACGATTTCGCTCCCATCCAGAGCGGTATCATGACCACTGTTCACGCTTATACTGGTGACCAGATGATTCTCGACGGTCCTCAGCGCAAGGGTGATGTTCAGCGCGCTCGTGCCGGTGCTCAGAACATCGTTCCTAACTCTACTGGTGCTGCTAAGGCTATCGGTCTTGCTATCCCCGAGCTGAACGGTAAGCTCATCGGTGCTGCCCAGCGCGTACCTACTCCCACTGGTTCTACTACTATCCTGCACGCTGTTGTAAAGGGTGAGGTAACTGTTGAGGGTATCAACGCTGCCATGAAGGCTGCTACCAACGAGTCGTTCGGTTACACTGAGGAGAAGCTCGTCAGCAGCGACATCATCGGCATGAAGTTCGGTTCGCTCTTCGACGCCAACCAGACCATGGTCAGCAAGATCGGCGACGGCAACTCGCTCGTTCAGGTGGTTGCTTGGTACGACAACGAGAACAGCTACACCTCTCAGATGGTTCGCACCATCAAGTATCTGGCTGAACTGAAATAAGAAAATTCGCGTTTCTTGTAAATAAAATGTCGTCCGGCTTTGCTGGACGGCATTTTTTTTGTATCTTTGCCATGAAATCTGTAATACAGTTGAAACGAATAAACAGTACCCAAAGATGATGAAGAGAATACTGCCATTCATGATGCTGCTCGTGGCCACAATGGCCATGGCGCAGGAGCGTCTTTATTCGCTTGAAGAAGTGGATAGCCGCTGGGCTGACGTGACCATACGGGAGGTGAAGAGCGGCTCACTGCCCGACATGCTCGCCGCCTTCTACCAGCAGTGGCCCACCATCGCCGTGGGCGACGCCGTCAAGGTGATGAAGCAGGGACTGACGTCGAAGGTGCTTGACGACGAGACCGAATACCAGGTGCATTATTATCCAAAGAACGGTTTTGTGGAGGTGTTCGACGCTGGCACCGACATGGGCTACATGACCGCCTGCTACTGGAATCGCTCTAATGGTCATCGCCTCTTCGCCGTCAACATCGGTCAGCCCGTGGATCCCGAAATGGAAATAGTGTGCTTCTATGACTACGACGACGCTGCCAAAACGCTCGTGCCCGTCAAGGGACTGCTCAGCGCTTTGCCACCCAAGAAGGAAGGGCAGCAGCGCTACTACGGACTGCCCAAGGAAGGGAAGAACCTGGTGGTGACCGACTATACGGCCGACTACGTAAAGGAGCATCTGTTCACGTGGGACGGCATGAAGCCCGTCTATAGCAAGACCGTCGACCGGGCCTATGATTTCGATGCCACCGAGGTCGATGGCGACAGTACCACAGTCTCTCAATAAAAGTATTGGGTAAATCTAAAAAGCATAGTTTATGAAAGTTACAGTGAACGCCCTAACCTTCAGCCTCTTCGAGGGAGCCCGCGTGAGGAATGCCCTGCTGAGGTATTTCGCTAAGAAGAAACTCGACAAAGAGCTTATCGATGCCATCGTCGTGCACGATGACTACGACCACGAGCTCGACCACGATGCGCCGCTCAGCGACGGGCAGCACATCGCCTTTGAAGAACCCCATCCCCTCAACCATTAAAATGATGAAAAGATACAGATGGCTATCCCTGGCAGTCGTCCTTTGCCTTTTGGCAATGGGCATTGATGCCACAGCGCAACGGCGCGAAGTTCATATCCTTTCGGCTAACGACATGCACGCCGCCCTGGAGGCCTTCCCGGCCTTGGCTGATGTGGCCGACTCGTTGCGTGCGCTCTATCCTGGCCTGCTGGTCTTTTCTGCTGGCGACAACCGCACCGGCGAGCCGCTGAACGACATGTACGAGATTCCGGCCTATCCCATGGTGGCGTTGATGAACCAGATAGGCTTCGATGCCACCACGCTGGGCAACCATGAGTTCGATTCCGGCCCACGGGGACTGGCTCGCCTCATTGACCTTTCCCATTTCAGCTATCTTTGTGCCAATGCTCATCCCGCCGACAGTCTTGGCGTGCACCTGCGTCCATATCAGGTGTTCGACGTGAATGGCGTCAAGGTGGGCGTGATAGGCGTTGTCCAATTGGGCACGCATGGCAAGCCCGACAGCCATCCAGACAACTGCGTGGGCTTCAGCTTCACGCCCGTCAACGAGACCGTGGCCCAGTATGAGTGGCTGCGCAAGCACTGCGACGTGGTCATCCTGCTGTCGCACAATGGCTATGAGTCCGACGTGAAGACCTCGGCCCTGTTCCCCTGGCTCGACCTCATCATTGGCGGACATACCCACACGCAGCTCAATGGCGGCGAGATGCACAATGGCATCCTCATCACGCAGAACGCGAATCGCCTGAAGCGGGTGACCCACACCACGCTGGTGCTCGATGGCGAGAAAGTCGTGGAGAAGCGTGCCGAGAACATTGATGTCAAGGAGCGGAAGGGACGGAATGAAATAGTGGCCGAGCTGGTGCGCTTCTTCAGCTCCAATCCCGATTTCCAACGCCAGCTGACGGTGGCTGAGCAGCCTTTCAGCGACTATCAGGAGCTGGGATGCATGATGTGCGACGCCTTTATGGCCGAGACGGGCGCCGACGTGGCCATCGAGAACTTCGGTGGCGTGCGTTACGACGAGCATCCCTCGGGAGCCTTCACCGTGAGCGACGTGCTGCGCCTCGACCCCTTTGGCAATGATGCCGTGGTGATGGAAGTCACGGGCCAGGAGCTGCGGCAGATGCTCATCTCCTGCTTCGACAACGACCAGAATCTCTTCCCCCATGTTGGTGGCTTGCAGTGCGAGTTGGTGCGCGACGCTGACGACCCCACGAAGCTGAAAAAGCTGACGCTGAAGACTGCCGAGGGCAAGAAATTCGACCTGAAGCGTAAGTACAAGGTGGTGACCAATAGCTACGTGGCGTCCATTGCCGATGCCCCGCGTGAGGATCAGGGCCGCAGCATCAATCGCAAGACGGCCGACCTGGTCATCAGCTATCTGGAGCGCCAGCCCAGCATCAACTATCAGGGCGTGAAGCGCGTTTTTGAAACTAAAAAGTGATGTGCATGAGAAAAAGACTATCCTTACTCCTGGCCGGATGGCTCTCGCTGACAGCGTGGGCCGATATTGGGCCGCAGTTAGACAGCTTCAATCAGGCCGAGCGTCAGCAAGACCTGGTGGCGCGGGCCAACGATTTCTTCCGCCAGCTCTATGAAGAGCAGTTCATTGACACATTACTTATATATAAGGCAGCAACGCCGGCCGACACGCTGCGCGAACAGGTGTGGTACTGGGCAGCCGAATATTGCTATGACCAGCAACGGTTTGACCAGGCGGTGGACTACGGACTGAAGGCCCTGCCGCTCTTCCAGAAGGGCAACGACCGCACCGGAGAGTCCGACTGCCTGAACATCCTGGCCATCAGCAACATCCGCCTTAGCAACTACGGTGCAGCCATTGACTATGCCAAGCAGTGCTATCGCCTCGACGAAGCCAGTGGCGATGCCGACCGCATTTCCGCAAGCCTGAACTCGCTGGCAGGCATCTACATGAGTGCCCACCAGCCGGCTGAGGCCGAGCAATACGTGCTGAAAGGCTTGCAGAAGGCGGCCGAGGCCGGTCTGGACTCGCGTCGTGCCGTTCTCTTAGGCATGGCTTCGGAGGTCTACCATGCCTTGGTCGATGACGAGAAGGCGCTCGACTATGCCGAGCAGTCCTACGAGCTGGAGAAGCAGCTGGGCCACCACCATAAAGCCCTTCTCCGCCAGGCGCAGAAGGCTTCCGCACTGATTGGCCTGGAGCGTTTTGAACAGGCCGAACAGGTTTTGCGAACGATTATTCCCCTTTTCCGCGATGCCAGCGACATTCACAGCCTGGGCATCAGCCTGAACAAGATGGGCATGGTGCAGCTCAGCCTGAACCATGAGCAGGAGGGCGTGCCCTATTTCCGCGAGGCGGCCGGCCTGTTTGCGCAAATGGGCGACATGAGCAACGAGATGCACTCGCGCAAGGGTCTGTACGAATGCCTTTGGAAGAGCCAGCCCGACAGCGCCCGCATGGAGCTGGAGCGCTTCAACCTGCTGAAGGACTCGCTCTACACCATTGCCTCGGCCGAGAGCCTGGCCCGCTACAATGCCGAATTTGGCAACGACTGGCTGCAACAGGAGAATGCTGCCGAGCGTTCGGCCAAGCGCAGCGTCATGCTGACGGCCATTGTGGTCATTTGCCTGCTGCTGGCGTTCTCGCTCATTGTCTGGCTAATCATGCGGCGCAGACATCTCAGGCAGACGAGCATCAACCAGCAGCTCAGCGACAACATCGAGGAGCTTCGCGAGAAATACAAGGAGCTGAGCGTGCGCTACGACAACGCCATCGTTACCAATGCCGATGGCAATCAGCGCAAGGACCTCTCGGAAACTGACAGCCTCTGGCTGGAAAAGGTGGTCGAAGTCATTAACGACCACCTGCTCAACGGCCAGGTGGACGCCGAGTCGGTGGCCTCGCAGCTGAACATGAGCCTGTTCCAGTTCCGCCAGCGCCTGACGGCCCTCACCGACGAGACGCCCCAGTCGTTCATCGGCATCATCCGCATGCGGCGTGCCCGCTACTTGCTGGACAACCGCCCTGAGCTGAACATTAGCGAGGTGGGCCAGCTCTGTGCCTATAACGACACCCCCAATTTCACCCGTGCTTTCAAGAAGATGTTTGGCCTGACGCCGACGCAATATCTGGAAAAGCAGAGGAAACCGTGATTTTGAATATTTTCAGTATAAAAGCCCAAGAATGTGTGTTCTTGGGCTTTTATTTTGTGTTTTAATTGGCGGGTTGTGCCAAATGATAAGGAATTTTTGCGAAATGATAACGCAAAAATGACCATTTCATCGTAACTTTGCATCGAAAATGAACAGCAATGGCCAAGACCGATTATCAAGTGGCTGCAATGAACTATGCCAATGACTACCTGGATCGACTGCTCAGAATGGAGAGCGTCGTAGAGAGCCATGTGGAAAAAAACATTAACAGGATAGTGGAGCAAAAGTTCAGGCAGTTCATCGATGACCAGCACGACGAGAAGCGGCCGAAGCCAGCGGAGAAATGAGATTATATCTTTTTTAATTCACATTATTAATTAAACAAACAAAACATGAGAACAGTAAAACAACATTGGAAGACTTTGGCTCTGGCTGCCATGATAATGGCAGGCCTGGGTAGTGCTACCGATGCCATGGCTGCTGCTTCGAAGAAGAATGTCATGTGTGCAAAGACCAACACGGGCAACTATTTCCCCGTGGTGCGTATCAGCATGATGGTCATCGCCGACGGAGCCAGCACTTTCGAGATTGTCTTGAAAGATGGTCAGGGTGAAGCTGGTGTAGAGAGCATCACCTTCGAGAAGCACGAAGAGATGATCGACTTCAACCTCTACAAAACCGAGAGTGACGGTCAGCCCTACATCGACCTGACGAAAACGTCGTGGCTGCTGACCAGCACCGGAAAGTATTTCAAGACGGTTGATGTGGTCAGCCTGCTGGCTAAGGAAGGCAGCGAGAAATTCGATGTCATGACGAAGCTTGGCATGGAGAGCGACGTTCAGTCGATATTCTTCTTCCGTGGTGAAGAGTCGGCCGTGAAAGACCTGATCACCGGCATCGACGAGCCTGTCATGGGTGCACCCAGCGTGGAGAAACTCCAGCTGATGACGCCCGTTCGCGAGCAGCTGAGCCTCTCGGGCTGTGGCAACGCCACTTCTGCCCAGGTGTTCTCGCTCGACGGCAAGGTTCAGGCCGAGGCTGCTGTCAGCGGAGGCAACACCACCGTCTACGTGGGTCAGCTGCCGGCTGGTGTCTACGTGGTTCGCGTGGGCAACAAAGCACTTAAATTCACCAAGAAGTAATCAACAGTATTAACATTAACAAAGAAAAGACCATTATGAAAAAGATATTTACTACACTTGCAATGGCAGCATTTGCCATGACAGGCTTTGCGCAGAGCGCTCAGCAGTATTTCCGCGTGGAGTTCACCATGCCCATCGTCAGCGACGGTTCGGGTGGCGCCACCAGTGTTGCATCGGGCATGAAGGATGACTACACCTACTGCAATCCCGAGCATGAGTATCTGGACTTCCAGGCCGGCGGCAACATCGTGACCGTGGGCACCAACAGCCCCCGCGACAACTCAGGCAAGAACGGTACCGCCATGCCCATGGGCTTCCGCAGCACCACCAACAGCCCCTCGGAGAACTCGGCTTTCTATCTTGATAACCAGCGCACTGCTCAGTACAACACGTCGCAGGGACGTGCCGAGGTGGCCAAGTATCCCTACCAGGTGGACCGCATCAAGAACATCACTGCTTACAGCATCCCCGTGGAGAAGGTGTCGCTGATTGACTCCGTTCCCACTCGTGAGATCACCTTCGTTGGCGACGGCAATACCTACAAGGCCGCTGACTTCACCTTCAACCGCCTGCCCCGCAACGTGGCTGAGCTGAAGACCCTTATGGAGAACGCCGACGGCAGCCGCGTCGAGGCTACCAACAACCCCATGTTCATGGCAGCCGTCATGTATCTGGTATGGCCTCGTCTGCTCGACTGCAGCCAGGACTGCCGCGACATGATCGACTATCTCTATGGCGCTCAGTACAAGGCTCTAAATACCTACGGCATTGCTAACCAGAGCTTCCAGAACGTTTGCATCGGCCACTTCAACAAGGATGCCAACGGCTTCTACGAGCACTATCAGCTGTTCCAGTTCTTCGACGGTGCTACCCCCTCGAACCAGTACAAGCCCAACGGAAAGGGCTATGGCTACGACAATGGTCCGTACAAAGTCCGCGTGGCTTGGAGCAATGTTGCCCCCACCGAGTATAGCGGCCAGCTCGACGCCACCATCTGCAACTTCCTGCTGATGCCCAACCCCAGCGGCGCCACCAAGGCTGACATCTCGTTCGAGGATCCCGTGCCCCACGTGGTGAAGGTTCGCAGCACCAAGAAGAGCGGCTGGTTCTTCTTCAGCAATGAGAAGACCTACTACGCCAAGGGTAAGGACCAGCGCGACGACGATTTCTAAATGGCAGAATGCAGCACAGTCTGCTGAAAGAAGTAAGTATTACGACTTTGGAAAGTGTAGCCCGGCCTTTGTGGTCGGGCTTTTTGTTGTCTTTTGGCAGGTGCTTTTCCGGGGTGGCATCGCCCCGATTTTCTGGGGAGGCTCCGCGTGAAAAAATCTCACGTGAGATTTTTTTCTGCGGAGGCCTCCCAGAAAAATTTCTCACGTGAGATTTTTTCACGCGCCGTGGCGAGGGGTCGCAAGATGGGCTTGTCAAAGCGAAAATAAGCATGATTTCACGAAATGACAACATTATTTTACGAAATGATAAACCGTTTTTTGAAGAAAACCCTTACCTTTGCAGCGTTTTAATCGATAAATGAGACAAAAAGACCAATTCACATTATTTTTTAATCCTAACAAACAATCAAAATGAAAAAGATTTATTCTTTCGCCATCGCAGCAGCTACCGTCTGCTTCATGGCTTCGTGTGGTGGAAACAAGAGTGGTAATGCAGCTGAGGGCCAGGAGGCTGAGGCCGCCCAGACTGAGGTTGAAGGCGCTGAGCAGCCCCTTGCCGATGAACTGCTGAAGGAGCCCAAGGCCTTCGAGGCTGCTGCTTTCACGATGACCGCTCCTGCCGGATGGCTGGTTGAGGGCAACGACGAGGAGTCGGTTGACCTGTGCGTTCCCTGCGAGACGGGCGACTGCAAGTCCGTGCGCGCATGGGTTAGCTCATCGTCTCTGGATGAGTCTATCGAGACGGGCAGCTACGACGGCTTCGTTGAGCAGGAGCCTGTCCAGATTAACGGCGTGGACTATCGCGTAGTGAAGAAGGACGAGAACAAGATGACCATCTATCGCACCGCCGTGGGCGAGGGCAACCTGGGTGTCTTCTGCCAGTATTGCGACATCAACGATGCCGACGTGAAAGCCATCCTGGAGAGCATCGTGCTGAAGTAAGACCACTGTAACACAATCATAGCCGGGAGGGGAGCGTGCCCATTGGGGGTGGCGCTCCTTTCTCTTTTCTGCCGTTTTTTTCTGGGTAAAATGTTTGGCCGCCCCGTTTTTTATAGCTATCTTTGCACTCGGCTACTATAATATAGAAGATGATAATAACCATACTGGGACCCACGGCCAGCGGAAAGACCCCGCTGGCAGCCGCGCTGGCAAGGCGCATAGGCGGCGAGATCATCTCGGCCGACTCGCGGCAGGTGTATCGCCGCATGGACATCGGCACGGGCAAGGACCTGGCCGACTATGGCGACGTGCCCTATCACCTCATCGACATCTGCGAGCCAGGCACGAAGTACAACCTGTTCCAGTATCAGCAGGACTTCCGCCAGGCCTACGACGACATAAAGGGTAGGGGAGCCGTGCCCATCCTCTGTGGAGGCACCGGCCTCTACATCGAGGCCGTGCTCAAGGGCTACCACCTCTCGCCCGTGCCCCAGAACCAGGAGCTGCGCAGCCGCCTGGAGGGCAAGTCGCTCGACGAGCTGACACAGATGCTGACGCAGCTGAAGGCGCAGAACGCATCGACCATGCACAACACCACCGACGTGGACTCCTGCCAGCGCGCCATACGCGCCATAGAGATTGAGACCTACAACCTGGAGCATCCGCTGCCGCCAAGGCCCATGCCGGCCGTCGATTCGCTGACGGTGGGCGTGGACATCGATCGCGAACTGCGGCGCCAGAAAATAAGCCGGCGGCTGAAAGCCCGACTCGACGAGGGCATGGCCGACGAGGTGCGCGCCCTGCTGGCCGAGGGCATCAACGTCGAGGACCTCACCTACTATGGGCTGGAATATAAATATGTCACCCAGTACGTGGTGGGGCAGCTCAGCTACGACGAGATGTTCCGCCAGCTGGAAATAGCCATCCACCAGTTTGCCAAGCGGCAGATGACCTGGTTCAGGGGCATGGAGCGGCGAGGCTTCGCCATCCACTGGATAGACGCCCAGCTGCCCATGGAGCAGAAAGTGGACATGATCATGGAATGGTGGGAAAAGAAACACAAGATATGAGAAACGACGACGATAGGTGGGGCATACTCTATTGCCCCCGCAAAGGCATCAGCAGCAAGCGCAAACGTTGGGAGCGGCTGCAAAAGGAGCTGGACGAGCGCGGCATAAGCTACGACATGATTCAGAGCGAGAGCACCGGCAGCGTGGAACGCCTGATGTCGATGCTCATACGCAATGGCTATCACACCATCATCATCGTGGGTGGCGATGCGGCGCTGAACGATGCCGTGAACTGCCTGATGAAGGAAACGGCCGATGTGCGCAACAGCGTGAAGCTGGGCGTGGTGCCCAACGGCAGCCTGAACGACTTTGCCCGCTTCTGGGGCTTCAATGCCGATGACGACGCCCAGACCTTGGGCTGGCTGAAGGAACAGCGTGTGAGGAAGGTTGACCTGGGCTGCCTGCACTATACCGACAAGCAGGGCCAGGAACACCGTCGCTACTTCCTGAACTGCGTCAACATAGGCACCACGGCCGACATCATGAACCTGCGCCAGCAAACGCGCCGCATCCTCTGGTCGCGCACCCTGTCGTTCATCGTCAGCGTCGTGCTCAACCTCTTCCGTCGAAAGGACTACAAGATGCACCTCACGGTGAACAGCGAGACCATCGACCGCCGCATCATGACCGTCTGCGTGGGCAATGCCCTGGGCTATGGCCAGACGCCCAGCGCCGTGCCCTATAACGGCATGCTCGACGTCACCGTGGTCTACGACCCCAAGCTCATGCAGCTCTTCAGCGGGCTGTGGCTGCTCATCTCGGGCCGTTTCCTCAACCACCGCTCCGTACACCCCTATCGCACGCGCCTGCTGCAAGTGGACGAAGCCCGTCATGCCCTGCTGGGCGTCGACGGACAGCTGGTGAAAACGCCCGTCGGACCCTATACCATCACCGTGGAACAGGAAGTGGTGAACTTCCTCATTCCCACCTGACCACAAGCCGCAGGCAGCATACTGCATTAAAAATATTGTTAAAAAGAAAATTTTCCTTTGCTGCCTGCGGAAAAGTTCGTACCTTTGGGGAGTAAAAACCTAAGAAATAATTAAAACTAAAACTAATACCTTAAAAGGAACTATGAGTTATTTGCGATTTGAGAAAGCCGTAATGACAAACTTGGAAGAGTCCTTGCGTCGCGAGCTGCTCCGCACAAACCGTAGTGGTGCCTACAGCGCATCGACACTGGTCGATTGCAACACGCGTAAGTACCACGGGTTGCTTGTTGTTCCCGTGCCCGAGCTCGACGATGAGAACCATGTTCTGTTGTCCTCGCTCGACTGCACGGTAATACAGCATGGGGCGGAATTCAACCTGGGCCTGCACAAGTATCAAGGCAACAATTTCAGTCCTAAGGGACACAAGTACATCCGTGAGTTCGATGCATCGCTGGTTCCCACCACCACCTATCGCGTGGGTGGCGTCATCCTGAAGCGAGAAACCATCTTCCAGGCCTATGAGGACCGCATCCTCATACGCTACACGCTGGAAGATGCCCACTCGGCCACTACTTTGCGTTTCCGCCCGTTCCTGGCCTTCCGTTCCGTGAGGCAGTTCACCCACGAGAACATGGTGGCCAGCCGTGAGTACACCGAAATCGACGGTGGCATCAAGACCTGCATGTATGCCGGCTATCCCGACCTGTTCATGCAGTTCTCGAAGAA
>JAFPTC010000115.1 GCA_017400455.1 Prevotella sp.
CACCGCAGGCCACTCAAAGGCTGTCAAAGCCGTGGAGAAGCAGCTGCGGGGCAAGCATGAGATGTATCTGCTCGATGCCCGCCAGGGACAGCTCGTCATTGCCGGCAGCGACCGTCGCGGCACCATCTACGGCATCTACGAGCTGTCGCGACAGATAGGAGTGTCGCCCTGGTACTACTGGGCCGACGTGCCCATCGCCCACCATGAGGAGCTCTACGTCTGCCGAGGCGAATACACCGACGGCGAGCCTGCCGTGCGCTATCGCGGACTGTTCCTCAACGACGAGGCGCCCTGCCTCACGTCGTGGGTGAAGAACACCTTCGGCACCAACTACGGCGACCACCGCTTCTACGAGAAGGTGTTCGAGCTCATCCTCCGACTGAAGGGCAACTACCTCTGGCCGGCCATGTGGAGCTGGGCGTTCTATGCCGACGACCCGGAGAACCTGAAGACTGCCGATGCCATGGGCATCATGACGGGCACGTCGCACCACGAGCCGATGGCCCGCAACCACCAAGAATACGCGCGCGACCGACGTGGCTGGGGCGCCTGGAACTATGCCACGAACCAGCAGTCGCTCGACCGCTTCTTCCGTGAGGGCATCGAGCGCATGAAGGGCACCGACGACATCGTGACCATCGGCATGCGTGGCGACGGCGACGAGGCCATGGGCGACAAGACCGACACCCGCCTCATGGAGAAAATCATCGCCAACCAGCGGCAAATCATCCAGAAAGTAACGGGTCGGCCAGCCCGGCAGACGCCACAGCTTTGGGCACTGTACAAGGAGGTGCAGGACTACTACGATGCCGGACTGCGCGTGCCCGACGATGTCACCATCCTGCTCTGCGACGACAACTGGGGCAACGTGCGCCGCATTCCCACACCTCAGGAGCGCCTGCGCAAGGGCGGTTGGGGACTCTATTACCACGTTGACTATGTGGGCGCGCCCCGCAACACGAAGTGGCTGAACGTCACACCCATGCAGAACATGTGGGAACAGCTTTCGTTTGCCTACGACAGCGGCATCCAGCGGCTCTGGATCCTGAACGTGGGCGACCTGAAGCCCATGGAGTTCCCCATCACGATGTTCATGGAGATGGCCTGGAATCCCCACGAGTTCGCCGTAGACCACATCACCGACTATGCCCTGCGCTTCTGTCGGGAAGCCTTCGGCGAGAGCCAGGCTCAGGAGGCTGCACGCATCCTGAACCTCTACTGCAAGTATGCCGGACGCTCGACGACGGAGATGCTCGATGCCACTACCTACAACCTACAGACGGGCGAATGGCAGCGGGTGGCCGACGACTTCATGCGGTTGGAGGCCGAGGCGCTGAGGCAGTATCTCACCCTCGACGCCGCCCATCGTGATGCCTACCAGCAGCTCGTGCTCTTCCCCGTGCAGGCGCTGTCGAATGTCTACCAGATGTATTACGCACAGGCCATGAACCTCTCTCTGGCCAGTCAGGGCAACCCCGATGCCAACCGCTGGGCCGAGCGCGTTGAGGAGGCTTTCCGCCGCGACTCGCTGCTCTGCGCCGCCTACAACCACGACATAGCCGGTGGCAAGTGGGACGGCATGATGACGCAGAAGCACATCGGCTACACGTCGTGGAACGACGACTTCCCTGCCGACCGCATGCCCAAGGTGAAGACCGTGGCCGAGCGCCAGGGCGGATGGACATTCCAGGCCAAGGACGGCTATGTGGCCATGGAAGCCGAACACTACTACGAGGCCAAGGCTGCGCCAGGCACCACCTGGACGGTCATCCCCTTCATGGGTCGCACGCGCAGCGCCATGGCACTCATGCCCTACACGCAGCCCACGGGCGATGCTACCCTCTCCTACCGCTTCACCTGCGGAAATGCTGACCGGGTGAAGGTGCACGTCATCGTGAAGTCGACACTGGACTATCTGAACAAGGGCGGCCTCACCTACACCCTGCAACTCGATGGCGGCGAGAAGCAGCGCGTCAACTTCAACAGCCGGTTGAACGAAGCTCCTGAGAACATCTACAGCATCTACTACCCCACCGTGGCGCGCCGCGTCGTTGAGTCGGTCGTGGAACTGCCGCTCGATGCTTCGGCCGACACCCACCTGCTGACCCTGCATCCCGACGACCCCGCCATCGTGTTCGAGAAAATCGTCGTCGATGCCGGTGGCTATCAGCCCCAGTTCCTCTTCGGCGAGGAGTCGCCCATGCTGGCACGCTAAGACCAGCCAGGGCTTTAATCGGAGAGAATCTGTAGGAAATTAATCTCAGTAGAAGCGCGCGAAGCGGATGCTCAGCAAGACCAACCGTTTCAGCAAACTCAAGAGTGATGAACATGAAATTCGTAGTTGCCATCGACTCCTTCAAGGGCTGCCTGACTTCTGCCGAAGCCAACCAGGCGGCTACAGAGGGCATCAGGGCTGTGCGACCCGATGCCGAGGTCGTGCAGGTGCCTGTCAGCGACGGCGGCGAGGGATTTCTGAAAGCCTTCCATGCTGCCATCGGTGGAGAGTTCATTGAAGTCTGCGTCTGCGACCCGCTCATGCGCCCCAGGACCGCCCGCTACCTGCTGAAGGCCGACACAGCCGTCATTGAAATCGCTCAAGCCTGCGGACTCACCCTGCTCAGCGCCGACGAGCGCAACCCACTGCTCGCCACCAGTTACGGCGTGGGGCAGCTCGTGGCCGATGCCGTGCGACGCGGTGCCAGCCACATCATCGTGGGCCTCGGCGGCAGCGCCACCAGTGATGCCGGCACCGGCATGCTTCGCGCCCTCATCGATGCCTTCGCCCCTCATGGCACGTGGGACGACCTGCAAGTCCTGCCACTGAGTCCCCTCCTCAGGGAAGGCGGGGGCAGGGGTGGCGGCAAAAAAGTCAGCTTCACCATTGCCTCCGACGTGCAGAACCCGCTCTGCGGAGCCAATGGTGCTGCCCACGTCTTCGCCCCGCAAAAGGGTGCCACGCCCGAAATGGTCGTCCAACTCGACGCCCGCGCCCGACGGTTTGCCGAAGCCTCCGCCCGCCACTTCGGCTACGACCGTTCACAGCAGCCTGGCGCAGGTGCCGCCGGAGGCCTCGGCTACGCCTTCCTGCAATACCTCGATGCCACGTGCCAGCCCGGCATCCGACTCCTCCTCGACGCCCTCCACTTCCGCGACCTCATCAGCGATGCCGCGCTCATCATCACCGGCGAAGGCTCTGCCGACCGCCAGACCCTCATGGGCAAGCTCCCCATGGGCATCCTGCAACAAGCCAAAGGCATTCCCGTGGCACTCATCGCAGGCCGCATCAGCGACCGGAAAAGCCTCAGCCAGGCAGGCTTCGCCCATGTCCTTTCCATCAATCCCCCTCACCTCCCCCATGCCGTTGCCATTCTCCCAAGCACAGCCCGGCAGAACATCAGGGAAACCATGAAAAAGCTCGTCGGCTACTCGCAAGAAACTACTTAAAAACGCAGTTGGCCACTACACATGCCCAACATCTTCAACGCGTTGTTTCTTTTCAAAAAAGGCAATTATATACTTTTAGACCCTATAGTTTTTATTATCAAGAATTTGAGAATTAGAGAATTTTTTTCGTTGCATGAGTGGGAATTATTGAGATTTTGAGAATAAATTGCAAGCAATTATCTATTTCCTCGCTGCCATTCTCGTCGCTTGCGACGAATTCTTGTCAATTCATTTGCATAAAAATAATTCTCTAATTCTCTAATTCTTGATAAAAATAAAAATGAGGGGTAAAATTCTATATAGTTTCCTTCAAAAAAAGGCATTTGAGATTGAAATCCGAAAAAAGAAGCGATTTCTTGCTGTTGGCATCAAAATTTTGTTCCGCCTTACGCAACCACAGGCCTTTACACACCGAAGGCCAGACTCCCCCTTCTCATCGGGTGGCAGCGCAAGAACCTGCCACGTGTTCGGCGATGATGGCCGAAAACTTCCGGGCACCCGTGTCGTTCAGGTGCACAGGGTCTTCGAACAACTCGGGCGAGTTGCTGAATCGCTTGTCGCCACTCATGTCGATGAACGGCACCGACCACTTGCTGCACAATTCGGCAATGGGCGCAAACACGTCGGGCCTGTTCGTTCGGTAGAGTGGCGAGACAACCACCAGCAGCTTGGTCTGGCCGCCGTATTCCGCCAGCATCCGCTGCAGACAATTCAGCTTCATGCTGTCGGTGTGCTCAGTGTCGAAATCGCGGCCGCTGTAGGCGCGGCCTTCCTCCATCTGCCCATGCTTCGCCACGTATCCCCGGTCGTCGCTCGTGGGCTTGTGCTGCACCCTGTCAGCCATAATCAGCACCGGCTGGGTGTTGTAGGCGTAGCTGCGGGACAGGCTCCTGACGGCTTCCCAGCAATCGAGCGCCCTGAGCATGGAGTCGCGCACGGCTGACGGCGGCAGCAGTCGCAGGGCGGCCAGCTCGCGCGCAGGGTCGGAGGTGGCCACGTCGTAGTCATAAGTCAGTTCGTAGACAATCACCCTCGGCATTTTCCTCTCGGTCAGGGTGCGCATGAGCACGTAATGATAGAAGATGCCCTGACCACCCAGCCCGTAGTTGCGGCAGGTCATGCCCGTCGTCTCGGCAATCACGGAGGGAACATAGTGGTGCAAGGCGCGCGACGAACCGAAAACGGCCACCTGAGGCACATCGTCCTGCAGCAGTTCGTTCTGCCGTCCGATGGCACCCGATGAGGTAGTCCGGAACAGATGTTCCAGAAGTGCTCCCACGGCTCTGTCGGCAATAGCCAGGACAACCAGCGACGTCAGGATGACTGCAACAAATTTCTTCATGCGCAAATGACTTTATTTTTTTTCTCTGTTTTCAGAAGCTAATGTAAATGAACTGCCCCGCATCAAGCACGCCAAAGAGCAGGACGAGCATCGCCACGATGATGCACGCAGCCCATCTCGACAGACCACTGACCTGACGCGGGCAGTACTCGTCGACGAGGTCTTTCAGCAGCAGCAAGCCACCCATGACCACCATCAGCACGACCGTCGCCTTCATGTCGCGGTTGTCG
>JAFPTC010000116.1 GCA_017400455.1 Prevotella sp.
GCCGCGGCCCATCACCAGTCCGCCCGTCTCGTGGTCGGCCGAGATGACGATGATGGTCTCGTCAGGATGCTGCTCGTAGAACTCATAGGCTACTTTCACTGCCTTGTCCATATCGAGGACCTCGCCGATGGCGCAGCCGATGTCGTTGCGATGGCAGGCATAGTCGATCATGCCGCCCTCAATCTGGAAGAAGAAACCGTTCTTCTGCTTCGACATGAGGTAGTTGATACCTGCACGGGTGATCTGCTCCAGCGTCAGGTCGTTTTTGTCCTGGTCAAGGGCATAGGGGAGATGATCGCTGCCCAACTTCTCGTTCTGGGCGTCGCTCTGGAAGAGGATGAGCTTCTCGGCCTGACGGCCTTTCTTCTGATACTCCTTGTAGCCGCCGGTCAGGATGGTATAGCCGGCCTGACGGGCCTGCTCGCGCAGCGACGGCTCGCCCTCCTTCGTATAAGGCTTGTGGAAGTCGCAGCCTGCAAAGAAGTCGAAGCCGCTCTTGCAGAGGTCCTTGCCCATCTCATAGTACATGTTGCGGTCGCGCTGATGACCATAGAACGAGGCCGGGGTGGCGTGCGTGATGGCCACGTTCGTGGCGATACCTACTGCTGCACCTGCCCGCTGTGCCCAGACGGCGATGCTCGTGCAGGGTGTCTCCAGATCCTCCAGCACGCCGATGGCGCCGTTCTTCGTCTTCTTGCCGCTGGCCAAAGCAGTGCCGCCGGCAGCCGAGTCGGTCACTCCGTTGGTGGCCGAGTAGGTGTTCACCATTCCTACGACGGGGAAGCTCGACATAGTGATAGGCTCGAAGCCGATCTTCCCTTTCAGTGCTGCCAGATAGGTCTCAGTGACGTTGATCTGGTTGACGCCCATACCGTCGCCGATGAAGTAGAACACGTACTTTACCTGTTGCGCCCAAGCCGACGACAGCGTCAGCAGCACAACGGCCGCGAATGCGAATAGTCTTTTTCTCATATCTTACTCTTTTTTAGTGAATGTCCGTTTATACTTATTAATAACGTTAAAATCACTGATATTATTGCATGAAAATCAGTTTTATGCAAAAAATACACACGGAATGTACTGCGATTGGAGAATTATTAGTAATTTTGTAGCTCAAAACCAATGTGACACTCCTAATAAACCACTTTTTATGAGAAAACTATGCTTAGCTCTTTTAGCACTGCTGACCGTTGGCTATGCCTCGGCCGACGACAGAAACCAGAAATCATTTGCCGAGTCGATAGCCGCTCCAGCCGATAATATCAGCGTCACGCGCAGGCCCAGCGTGGAGGCACGCCTGTTTCAGTCCGACATCATCGAGAAGAAAATCGCTGAGGTGAAGAAGCTGCTCAAGGACGCTCCTTACCTGGCTTGGATGTTCGAGAACTGCTTCCCCAACACCCTCGATACGACCGTGCATTATAGCACCACGGAGGACGGCGACGACGACACCTTCGTATATACAGGCGATATCCATGCCATGTGGCTGCGCGACTCAGGAGCCCAGGTGTGGCCCTACGTACAGTTTGCCAAGCACGACGAGAAGGTGCGCCACATGGTGCGTGGCACCATCCTGCGACAGCTGAAGTGCATCGTACTCGACCCCTATGGCAACGCCTTCAAC
>JAFPTC010000117.1 GCA_017400455.1 Prevotella sp.
GAAGAGCATGGCGTAGATGTTATACTGTTGTGAAAGCACCTCGGCATCCTGTTCGCCCATACCTTCGGCCATAAACACGCGCGTACCATATTGTATAATAAAGGTCCAGCACATGATTTGGGCACCGACATAGAAGAACTGGGCCACGACGCCTTCACGGTAACGCTTCAGCGTAGACAGCCTGCGCAGCGACGACCCGATGCTGATATCGTGGCCTATGTCGCCGTTCTTGGGCATGTTGGTGAAACGGATAATCAGGAACATCACCACGATGACCAGTCCGATAATCAGGTAGGGAGAGATGAGCACGCTGAGGTCGGCATCCTTCATGGCCTCGAACTCGGCATCGCTCAGCAGGGCGCGCTCGTCGCTGCTCATCGGGTTGAGCTTGGCCTGAATGAAGTTCATGGCCACGAACATACCGATGATCGAGCCGCAGGGGTTGAAGCATTGCGCTAAGTTCAGTCGGCGCGTGGCGGTCTCCTCAGGACCCATGGTCAGGATATAGGGGTTGCACGATGTCTCAAGGAACGACAGGCCGCAGGTCATGATGAAATAGGCCACCAAGAAGCAGCCGTAGATGCCTACGCCCTTGGCCGGGAAAAACAGCAGGGCTCCGATGGCATAGAGTGCCAGGCCCATGAGCACGCCGGCCTTGTAGCTATACTTGCGGATGAAGATGGCAGCGGGGAAGGCCATGCAGAAGTAGCCGCCGTAGAAGGCCACCTGTACCAGGGTACCGTCGGTCACGTTCATACGGAAGATCTTCGAGAACGCCTTCACCATCGGGTTGGTGATGTCGTTGGCAAAGCCCCAGAGGGCAAAGCAGAACGTAACAAGAACAAACGGCACGAGAAAACTCACACCGTCAGCACTTTTGATTAAGGATTTTTGTTTCATAGTTGGTTAGAACTTTGCCATCTTGATGGCTACCACGGCACACTCGTCGCCTTTGTTTCCCAACCGTCCTCCCGAACGGTCACGGGCCTGCTGCAAGTCGTTGGTTGTCAGCAGCCCATAGACCACGGGAATGTTGTTGGTGGCATTCAGACGGGCAATGCCCTGGGTAACGCCCTGACAGATGTAGTCGAAATGCGGGGTCTCGCCACGGATGACGCACCCTAAGATGATGACTGCATCATAACCGTCGTTGAGCGTCATCTGGTGAGCACCGTAAATCAGCTCGAACGAGCCTGGAACGGTCTTCACGTGGATGTTCTCAGGCAGCGCGCCGTGTTTCTCAAGCGTACTCACACAGCCTTCGAGCAGGGCACCCGTGATTTCCGGGTTCCACTCGGCCACCACAATGCCGAAGATCATGTTCGACGCATCGGGCACCTTATCGAAGTCGTAGTCCGACAGATTATGCAGGGCAGTAGCCATAGTCGTCTATTCAGTTTTTTGTAAATTACTTGGCAGAAGCACGCTCAATGTAAGCGTCAATGGTCTGGTAGGCCATCGAGTTGAAGTACTTGTCCTTCACCTCCTGATAGAGCTTCAGGGCCTCGTCCTTCTTGTTCTGGCTCTCGAGAATCTCGCCAGCCTGAATCAGGAACGTGGGCGACAGAGAGTTGTTGTCAGCCTTGGCGGCAGCCTCCTTCAGCAGGCTCACGGCCTTGTCCAGCTGGTCGATGTGGGCATAGGCGTTACCCAGGGCACCGATCATGGCGGGCGAAATCATGGCATCGTCCTTCTGGTCGAACTTCTCCAGATACTTCACAGCCTCTGACCAGCTGTCGAGTTGAGCATAGCTCAGTCCGGCATAGAGATTGGCCAGGTTGCCGGCATCGCCACCTTCCTCGGCAATCTTCAGGAAACCGACGAAACCGATGCTGTCGCCGTTGAGGGCCTTCAGATAGTCCTCGTTCTGGAAATACTGCTGACCCTTGGCCAGGGCGGTGCTTGCCTTCTGGGCGCTGGGCACAGCCACATAATGATGATAGATAATACAACCTGCAACGATGATCACCACAGCAGCTACTGCAGCAATAATCTGCTTCTGATACTTGAGGAACATTGCCTCATTCTTTGAAAGCGTCTCCTCCATCTGGGGAGCGCCCTGATTAATTTGTTTTGCCATTATTGTTATACTTTTTTACTGTTCTCGACATTTGCGGCGACAAAGGTACAAATAATTTATGAATTAAGTGACTGCCGAAGCTCCTTTTTTTGAGAAAAACGATTAATAATTAGTTTTTTTTTCGTTTTTGGCAGAGAAAAAGTGTAATTTTGCACCGTGATACTCGAAAAGCTGACACTTATCAACTACAAAAACATTGCGGAAGCCACTCTGGAGCTCTCGCCAAAGATCAATTGCTTCATCGGACACAACGGCGTGGGCAAGACCAATGTGCTCGACGCCGTCTACTACCTCTCGTTCTGTCACTCGGCCTCCAATCCCATCGACTCGCAGGTGATACGTCACGAACAGGAATTCATGATGCTCGAGGGGGCCTACAGGGCCATCGATGGGCAGCCGGCTGACAGCAGCCTCCTCATCACCTGCGGCATGAAGCGGGGACAGAAGAAGCACTTCAAGCGCAACAAGAAGGAGTACAAGCGACTCTCGGAGCATATCGGGCTGATTCCCATTGTCTTAGTATCGCCCACCGACACCTATTTTATTATTGGTGGCAGCGAGGAACGCCGGCGCCTCATGGACGTCACCATCGCCCAGACCAACCACAGCTACATCGACGCCCTGACACGCTACAACAAGGCCCTGCAGCAGCGCAACACCCTGCTCAAGCAGGAGGCAGAGCCGGAACCCGAGGTGCTCAGCATCTTCGAAGAGCAGATGGCCGCCTCTGGCGAAGAGATCTTCAAGGCGAGGACGGCCTTTGCCGAGGAGCTCACACCGCTGCTACAGCAGTATTACCAGCAGATTTCGGGCGGTCACGAGCTCGTGGCGCTACAATACACCAGCCATTGTCAGCGAGGCCCGCTGTTAGAGGTCATCCAGCGCGACCGGTTCAAGGACCGCGCCGTGGGCTACTCCCTGCACGGCATCCACCGCGACGACCTGGAGGTGAGCCTCGACGGCCACCAGATGAAGCGCGAGGGTTCGCAAGGTCAGCAGAAGACCTTCATCATTGCCCTCAAGCTGGCGCAGTTTGCCCTGCTCAAGCGGGCCACACAGCGCACACCCATCCTCTTGCTCGACGACATCTTCGACAAGTTAGACGCTACCCGTGTGGAACAGATCGTGGCCCTGGTCTCAGGCGACGCCTTCGGACAGATTTTCATCACCGACACCAACCGTGAGCACCTCGACCAAATCCTCACCGCCACCGCCAACGACCACAAGATGTTCACCGTCGACGAAGGTCAGATCACCCTCAACGCTAACCCCTAACCTCTAAACGCTAACCCAACATGTTCCGCCGCGACGTACAACAAATCAAGGACATCCTCTTGCGCAACCTGCGCGACCAAGGGCTCGAGACACCGCTCATGCAGAAGCGACTGGTCGAGTCATGGCCAGAGGTAGCCGGCGAGCTCATTGCCAGCTACACCCTCAACACCTACATCATCAACCAGACCTTCTTCGTCCACCTCTCCTCCCCCGCCCTACGTGCCGACCTCTCCCTCCGCCGCCAGCACTACGTACAGTTGCTCAATGCCCAGGCCGGCGGCCAGATCATCACCGACATCCGCTTCTGTTAGTCCTCACACGGAAACCACGGAAATCACAGAAAAGCTACTCCCCTCCCCTCAGTAAGGGGCGGGGCCGACTCCCACAACTCCCCACCCCTTAGTAAGGGGCGGGGCCGGGGGCGGGGTCACACGGAAACCACGGAAATCACAGAAAAGCCACTCCCCTCCCATCTTAGGGGAGGGGTC
>JAFPTC010000118.1 GCA_017400455.1 Prevotella sp.
ATTGGAGAGCCAAACTTGCATCGTCTGCCATAAAACCGGATTACGGCGAGGAAAGGAGGCTCATGTTCGTCGCGCTTTCTAGGGCCAAACAATACGAGACGATTATCTGCGGTCAGAACCAGTCCAAATTCATCGACGGATTATCCGACGGAGAATACGAATCCATCCCGGCAATAGAATATGATTCCGACAAGTCATCCGAGCAGTTGATCGAGATGCCTTCGATACCAGAATATGCTGTCAGAAGAGTCAAACTGGGCGTACATGATATATTGGATTTCAGCAACGAGGACGGAACTTCGAATTCCGAGGGTTCCGATGAAGTCGGTGGAAAAGGAATGGAATACGGAACCCAGATACATAAGATAGCAGAACTGCTGTGTAATGGAAAGTCTGTTGATTACGATTATCCGGAGATTGCAGAGATAAAGCCCGGGCTATATCGCCACCCCGCAGACGGCTCCGCTGCGCGAGCGTCAGCCCGACGGCAGCCGCCATCCGTTCGACTCGTTCATCTGCGCCAAGACGCCCGCCGGCCGCTGGCTCGACCCCTCTGAGCTGGGTGGTCCCGCCGTGTTCCTGGCCTCTCACGCCAGCGACGCCGTCAACGGCCACGTGCTCTATGTCGACGGTGGCATCCTGGCCTACATCGGCAAGCAGCCTAAGTAAGTTGGTTGCTTAAGAAGAGATATAAAAAGACAACTTTGGACAACTTGGGACAATTCGATGCTGGATAATAGCAGAAAAGATTGTCCAAAGTTGTCCAAAGTTGTCTTCTGTTCTACATTACATCTTACATGTGTTTCAGCCGCCTCATCAGCAGGCCGACGACGTTGCCAAGGCACACGCCCAGCGTGTTGGCCGCAAAGTCGAGCCACTCGCCTGAGCGGGTGGTGGTGGCGTAGGCCTGCAGCAGCTCGATGAGACCGCTCATCAGGATGGGGCCAAGGAAGGCCAGGAGCACCAGCTTCCATCCCACAAGACGATCGTGGCAGCGCAGATACTCCCACCAGATGACGCTGGTGGTGCCACCATACATCACCAGATGGGTCCACTTGTCGATGAAAGGCACATCGTCCATCGGCGTCTCGGGGATGTTAATCAACAGGCAAAGATACCAGATGGCTGCCAAGCATAGCAACGAAAACGGATAACAGCTGATGAGATGGCGGAAATAGTTCACTTTTTAATTACTCATTCATCAAAATCCGTCCCTGCTCGTCGATGCGGGCCTGGCTTTGAGGCACATCGGCTTCGGTGAGCTGCTTCATCTCCTTGATGACGGCGCCCGTCTTGTCGGCACGTGGACCAATGCTACGCGCCTGGATGAAGGGATGCACCTGTCCGCTATAGAACTGGCCGTCCTTCGGGTTAATCTTAATCTCCACCAACGGAGCGTAGCCCGAAATGCCGGTAAGGTTCACGTTATAGGGGGTGCAGAAGTTGCCTAGGCTATAGGCGATGAAACGGCCCTTATACACCTCGGCGGCACGCAGCACATGGGGTCCGTGGCCATAGACCACGTCGGCACCATGGTCAATGCAGAAGTGGGCCAGCTGGCGCAGCGAGCCACGGTTCTCGCCCAGGAAGGTCTCGCTGCCCTGAGGCAGGTGGCGCTTGTCCTTGCCCTCGGCACCGCCGTGGAACGAAACGATGACCAGGTCGCAGCGGCTCACGAGGTCGTCAACGATGCGGCCCACCACTTGCAGGTCGGTATGCTTCAGCGTGTAGCTGTTGTGGCCAAAGGCGCAGATGCCAATCTTCTTTCCCTTTCGCTCAATGACAACGCTCTCGGTACGCCCCTCGATGCCGCTGAACAGGATGCCCTGTTCACGCAGGCAGCGCTCGGTGCTCTCGATGCCGGTCTGGCCGAAGTCGTTGGCGTGGTTGTTGGCCATGCTCATGTAGTCGAAGCCCACTTCCTTCAGGCGGGGAGCATAGCTGGTGGGGGTGCGGAAACTGTAGCTGTTGGGGCCAGAGCCCTTGGTCGACTGCCCGCCGTCGCAGAGCGTCCCTTCAAGGTTGCCCAAGGCCAGGTCGGCCTGGCGAAGAATGTCGCCGGCATCCTTGAAGAGCTGCTTGCCCTCGTTTTCGGGCAGCATCATCGAAGGAAAGGTGGTGCCCATCATCACATCGCCCACCATGGAAATGGTCAGCGTGTCCTGTTGTGCAGCTACGTTGCTAAATGATAAATGACAAAGGATGAATGATAAAAGAAGCTTCTTCATTTTACTCTACGGACGCCGACATAGCGCTTCTGATAGTAGCTTTCGGTTGATTTGCTTATCTTCACGCCCTGCTTCGTAGAGGCGTGAATGAAGGTGAAGGTGTCGGTGATGGGGTCGAAGTCGAGCACGATGCCCACGTGGCCCACATTGCGGCCCGAACGGGGCGAGGTGAAGAACACCAGGTCGCCGGCCTGCATCTCGCTGCGCTTGATGGGCTGGTTGATGGCATACTGCTCACGCGAGGAGGCTCCAATGTAGACGTTGTTCTGATGCTTATACACGTAGCTGGTGAATCCCGAGCAGTCGAAGCTGTTGGGGCCTTTCGAGCCATAGACATAGCGTGTGCCCAGATGGGATATGGCCTCGTCGATGATGTTCTCCACCATCAACTCGTCGTATTCGAGCGACTTGCCATTGTTGCGGTACAGGAAATCGAAGTTGCCTATTTCGTCGTCGTTTGCATCGCCATAAGTCAGCAGCTCGTTCACAAGCTCTTCGTTGGTCTGAACAGACTGTGCCTGGGCGGTGCCCACAGCAAGCGACATTACAGCAAAAGCTGACAAAAGAATCTTTCTCATAACTCGTTATTAGGTATCATGTTCATGCGGCTCTGTGGCCGCGAAGGATTAAAAGATGCTGCAAAGTTACGAAAAAAGTTTCGGTGGCAGGGCTTCTGTTAAAGTCTTTTGTCTACTTTTAACACTTCTGCCCTGCCGCGTAACATTTCGCAACCAAAACGCTGCTTTGTTGACACTCGTAGGTCTTCTGCGCCCAGTTGTCGCTCAGCGTCTGCTCGTTGGTCATTGCGCACAGCCATCGCCAGGCCGTCTGCGCCTCCTGCGTGTCCAGTACCTCGGCGTCGGCACGGCGCTGCTCGTCGTTATCGTAGTCCTTACATGAAGTCACGTTTATGCTGAAGGCTATTACCAGCAAGGCCATCAGCATCTTATCACAATGTCTTTTCATTGTTCTGAATACGTTTTGCGTTTTTGTGGCTACAAAGTTAGTGTTTTTCTGCTAATTGGCAAGTGAAGACCACGGTTTTTTTGCAGAATTGTTGCGACAACGGCGCAAAAAATGCGACAGACCTTGGCCTGGACTACGAAATCTCGCTCCAGTTGAAGGGTGACTTGTGCAACTGGCGCAGCCGGGCCACCAGCAGCTGATGGGCAGGCAGCTGCAGCTGCGGGTCGAGGTCGATGACGCGCTGCGCCTCGTCGCGGGCCATCTGCACCAGCTGGCCGTCGGTGGCAATGTTGGCAATCTTCAGGTCGAAGGCCATGCCGCTCTGCTGCGTGCCTTCCAGGTCGCCGGGTCCGCGTAGCTTCAGGTCGGCTTCGGCAATGCGGAAGCCGTCGTTCGTCTGGCACATGATGTCGATGCGCTTGCGCGTGTCCTCCGACAGCTTATAGGGGGTGACGAGGATGCAGAACGACTGGTCGGCGCCGCGCCCCACACGGCCCCTCAGCTGGTGCAGCTGCGAGAGTCCGAAGCGCTGGGCGTCGAGGATGACCATGACCGAGGCGTTGGGCACGTTCACCCCCACCTCGATGACCGTCGTGGCCACGAGCATCTGCGTCTCGCCGCTGACGAAGCGCTGCATCTCCTCCTCCTTGTCCTTGGGTTTCATCTTGCCGTGGACCTTGCTCAGGCGGAACTCGGGAAAGGCCTGGCGCAGCGTCTCGAAGCCCTGCTCCAGGTTCTTCAGGTCAATCTTCTCGCTCTCCTCAATGAGGGGGAACACCACGTAGATCTGGCGTCCCTGCTGAACCTGGCGGCGCATGCCGGCATAGAGCGACGTCATGTGCGAGTCGAAGACGTGGGTGGTCTGTATGGGCTTACGGCCCGGCGGCAGCTCGTCGATGACGCTCACGTCCAGGTCACCATAGAGCGTCATGGCCAGTGTGCGGGGAATGGGCGTGGCCGTCATCACCAGCACGTGGGGCACGTAGTTCTCGCCGCCCTTGCTCCACAGCTTGGCCCGCTGGGCCACGCCGAAGCGGTGCTGCTCGTCGACCACCACCAGTCCCAGGCGGCGGAACTGCACGGTGTCTTCAATCACGGCGTGGGTGCCCACAAGAATCTGCACCGTGCCGTCGTCCAGCCCGCCGAGCACCTCCTGGCGGCGCTTGCCCTTGACCATGCCCGTGAGCAGCTCCACGCGCACGGGCATCTCGCGCAGGAAGTCGCGAATGGTCTGCAGATGCTGCTCGGCCAATATCTCCGTGGGGGCCATGATGCAGGCCTGGAAGCCGTTGTCCAGGGCTATGAGCATGGCCATTAGGGCCACCAGCGTCTTGCCGCTGCCCACGTCGCCCTGCAGCAGGCGGTTCATCTGGCGCCCCGAGCACACGTCGGCCCTGATCTCGTGCATCACGCGCTTCTGGGCCCCCGTCAGCTGGAAGGGAAGGTTCTGCTGGTAAAAGTCGTTGAACAGCGGCCCAATGCGGTTGAACACGTAGCCACGGAACTTCCGTCGCTGGTCGCTGGCATAGCGCAAGATGTTCAGCTGAACGAAGAACAACTCCTCGAACTTCATCCTCATGCGGGCGCGCTCCAGCTGCTTGGCGTCGTGCGGATAGTGCAGCGTGCGCAGCGCCTCGTCGCGACCCATCAGGTGGCGCGAGGCCAGGATGGAGTCGGGCAGCGTCTCGGCCAGCGGCTGGCGCATCTTTTCCAACAGCGTCCTCACCAGCTTCTCCACGGCGCGGCTGGTCATGCCCGCCTTCTTCATCTTCTCCGTGGTGTTGTAATAGGGCTGCATCTTTATCCCCTCCGTCTTTGTCTGCTCGCTCAGTTCGTCCAGCTCGGGGTGGACCACCTGTATGCGGTTGTTGAACACGGCGGGGCGGCCGAAGACGACGTACATCTTTCCTATCCTATACTTCTCCATGGCGGCCTTGCCATAGTTGAACCACACCAGGTCCATCACGCCCGTGCCGTCGCTGAAGTGGGCCACCACGCGCAGCTTCCTCGGCCCCATCTCGAACTTCTCGAAGCTCAGAATCTGTCCCACCACCTGCACGAAGGGCATCTCGCCCGATAGCTCACGCACGGCGTAGAACTTGCTGCGGTCAACATATTTATAGGGGTAGTATTCCAGCAGGTCGCCAAAGGTCTTGATGCCCAGCTCCTCGCCGAGTATCTTCTTGCGGTGTGGCCCCACACCCGCCAAGTACATGATGTCCTGTTCAAGAATGTCCATCTTGCCGCAAAGGTACTCTTTTTTAGCGAATCATGCAAGCCGCCGCCCCGATTTTTATAAAATTCTCTTTTTTTATACATAACTGATGCTAATATAAAAAGGTTACAGACTTTACCTCAAGCGACAATTTCTCCCCCGCCACGAGACATTTTTCTGGGAGGCCTCCGCGTGAAAAAATCTCACGTGAGAAATTTTCACGCGGAGGCCTCCCAGAAAAAAATCTCGGCCCCGCAGAAAAAGCAGGAAACTTCCAGTCACTTTTTTTCTTTATTTTTTGTTGGTTCAGCGATTTATGTGTAATTTTGCAGACTATATGGAAAAAGCAGCTGAACATGAAAGAACAATCTCGGCCATGAACGGACAACGACACTGGAGCCTGAAGCTGCTGCTGCTGGTGGCGGCCATACTGGTGCTGGTGGTGGTGAACCTGATGATTGGCACGGTGGCCATACCGGCAGACAGCGTGGTGAGCATCCTCACGGGCAGCGAGAAAGAGCCCGTGGTGTGGACGAACATCGTGCTGAGCAGCCGACTGCCACAGACGCTGACAGCCATGGTGGCCGGCGCCGGACTGGCCGTGAGCGGCCTGCAGATGCAGACGGTGTTCCGCAACCCACTGGCGGGGCCTTCGGTGCTGGGCATCAGCAACGGCGCCGCACTGGGCGTGGCCTTCGTGGTGCTGATGTCGGGCCAGCTGGGCGGCGTGGCGCTGAGCCGGCTGGGTTATCTTGGCGACGCCGCCATGAGCATGGCCGCCATCGTGGGCGCCCTGCTGGTGATGCTGCTCATCATCTGGATAAGCAACCGCGTCGAGGGACGTGGCACGCTGCTCATCATCGGCGTGATGATAGGCTATCTGGCCACGGCCATCATCGGCGTGATGAAGTTCCTATCGCCTGAGGAGGACGTGAAGGCCTTCGTGGTGTGGGGACTGGGATCGTTCTCTCGCGTCTCGGGCGGCGACATGCTGCTCTTCGTGGCCATCATGTGCGTGCTGCTGCCACTGGCCTGCCTGCTGGTGAAGCCTATGAACCTGCTGCTCTTAGGCGACCGCTACGCCGCCAACCTGGGGCTGAACATCCGTCGGGCCCGTTCGCAGGTCATCGTCAGCAGCTCGCTGCTCGTGGCCATCGTCACCGCCTATTGCGGACCCATTATGTTCATCGGACTGGCCGTGCCCCACCTGGCACGCGGGCTGTTCCGCACCAGCGACCATCGCGTGCTCATGCCGGCCACCATGCTCAGTGGCGCCGTGCTGGCCCTGCTGTGCAACCTCATCGCCCGCATGCCGGGCTTCGAAGGCGCTTTGCCCGTGAACTCGGTGACGGCACTGGTGGGAGCCCCCGTAGTGGCCGCCATCCTCTTCCGGCGAAAGAGATAAACCCAAAAGGAGTCTTTAAAACAAAAATCTTCAGAAATCTGACAAAAATATAATCCTCAATACAGATTTGTGTCAGATTCCTGAAGATTTTTGTTCCTTTCCAGCTTGAATATTACTTGAACTTGATGGTCTTCACAATCTTCTGTGCCACGCCGTCGTAATACTTGGCCTGCGTGTCGGGATAGCAGATGTTACCACCGATGTTGTCTCCCTTGTCGCTGACAACAATCCAGCGCCAGGTGATGACCTTGTAGCCGTCGGCATCATAGTAGTGGCGCATCAGGATGGTGTTGCCATCGATGATGGGCTCGTCGCAAATCTCGCCCGTAGCCTCCTGACCCAGCTTCAGGTTGGTGGCCGCCTCCTTGATCTGCGAGGGGGTGGCACCGCCGGTCATGAAATGGGCGTCGATGGTGGCCGAGCTGCTGTACTCGCCGTCGTCAAGCGTCAGCATCTTTTCCGAAGTGAAGCGCACGGTGGTGTTGCCGTCGTAGTTCTGCTCTTCGCCGGGTGTGAACTCCTCGGGTACGCTGATGATGAAGTGGGCAAGTTCGTGGGTCTTGTATCCATCGGGCACCACTACTTCAGCCTGCTGCTCAGCAGCCTGCTGGCCGTTGCCACTCTTGCTTCCACACGATGCCACGAGCAGTCCTGCTGCCACGATGGCAAAACTGAATAATACTTTTCTCATAATAAATAATGTGTTGATGTGAATAAAAAGGGGAAAATTTTACTTTTACGCTGCAAATATAAGCAATTTTTTGCAAAGCGGCAAGAAAGAGGCCAAAAGTTTTTCGACCTGAGCGGTTATATGCTCTGCACACTGCTTGCACCACCTGCACCACTTGCACCAAAGACAGAGGAATGACGATGTTGACGCATTGTAAAGATTTGCTCAAATGGGAAGGCCCACCGAGCTGCTGCTCACCGACTACTACGAGCCGGCTGAGGTGAGCCGCCAGACGCTGATGACGGCCACCGAGATACTCACCGACCTGCAGCAGCGGCTGAAAGGCCCCGACCGCCCCACCATGCGCCAGCTGACACAGGCCCTGAAGGCCCAGGGCTTTCGCTACGGCGCACAGCAGGGCCGCCACGGATGGTATGTGCGCCGCGTGACTTACGAAAGATGAGTTAAAAATAAAGCTTTTTCTTTGCCGTTTTGCCTTTTTTTTGTATTTTTGCACGCTGAACGATAACAACCATAATAACAACTGCTTATGAAGAAACTATTTACACTGATGATGCTCCTCGTGGCCATTGCTGCAGGGGCCCAACAACGGAAGACCTGGGATTTCACCAAGGGCTTCAGTGCCACCACCATTGCCAATCTTCAGGCCGACACCGAGAACTGGACGGACTCTGAAGGCAGCGGCCGCAACTGGGCAGAGTCGAAGGCTCGCACCGCAGACACTGAGATTACCTGCAAGGTGAATGGCGAGTCGTGGACACTGCCTGAGACGAAAGGCCTGATCTTCCACGCCAAGTCGGCCAAGCACCTGAACGTGGTGTGGAACGGCGGCAGCAATGACGACACTCACATCTGGCTCAACGGTGCCAAGGGCGAGGATGCCGTCACCATTCCCGGCGTGCCGGCCGGCGAGCGCCTCACCGTCACCTTCAGCTCCCACGGCGGCAAGGCCGAGCGCGGCTTCAAGGTGTCGACAGCCGGCGTGGCCGACGAGGAAGGCAACACCACCTTCGCCTCGGCCGGTCAGCAGACAGTGGTGCTCTATAACAACAACACCGAGACCGTAGACGTGAAACTGTCGGCCAACGCTGGCGGCATGCACTTCTATTTCTTCCAGATAGGCGACGGCGACGCTCCTGTGGTGAACAAGCTGGCCTATGTCTACAACGGTCAGGACGACGAGGTGCTGGCCGCCCTGAAGAGCAACGAGATGAACGACATCACCACCATCGACGCCAACAGCACGACCATCAGCGCCGAGTCGCTGCGCCAGTATGACGTGGTGGTGATCAGCCCCGCCATTGCTGCCGACAATGCCATTGTCGGCGTGCTGAAGGAGGCGCTGCCCTGGACGCCCGTGCTCAACCTCAACGCTCAGCTCTACGAGCAGTGGGGCTACGGAAAGGCCGTCGAGGTGTCGCCCTTCGCCGTGGTGAAGGACAAGCGCAACGCCCTGTTCAACGATGTGGCCGAATATGTGGAAGAGGGCGACATCACCGCCATTCCCTTTGCCGCTGACGCCATCCAGGGCATTACCCTGGGCAGCTACTTCCAGGACGACGCCATGCCTGCCGTGGCCATGGACGACGAGACGGTGGCCACCATCCACACCCATAACATCACCCACAACGGCTATATCTACCTGCCGCAGCAGGCTGCCGCTACGCCTGACGGACAGACCATCATCCAGAACGCCATCAACCTGCTGAAGCAGTCGAAGAGCGAAATCACCGCCGCTGCTGCTCCCGCCATCAGCCGCGAGTATAAAAACCTGAACACCAACGTCACCATCACCGCTCCCAACCTGCCGAAGGCACAGGTGTTCTACACCCTCGACGGCTCAGAGCCCACCACCGAGAGCACCCTCTATGAAGGCACCTTCAACGTGACGAAAGAGACGACGGTAAAGGCTGTTGCCATTGCCGAAGGCTACACGCTGAGCTCAGTAGCTGAGCTGCAGGTGCTGATTAAGAGCCAGCCGAAGACCCCCACCATTGCTGCCGAGCTGGCCGACGGCCAGACCACCGTCAGCCTGGCTTGCGAGACGGAGGAAGCCGTCATCTGGTATAACTTCGACGCCACTACCGACACGCTGAAGTCGTCGCGCTACACCGAACCTTTCGTCATCAACATGCCGCAGAACGTCACCGCCTTTGCCGTCACCGCCGGCGAGGTGTGGAGCGAACCTGCCGAGCAGCGCGTGCTGGTGAAGAACCCACGCGTGGTCATCGACGTAACCGCCCATTTCGACGCTTCCAACTGGAACAGCTGGAGCAACGGCAACGGACTCTTCTCATGGGGCAAGAGCGCCCAGTCGGCCTACGAGCAGGGAGAGGAAGAGGTAGTGATTGATCCCGAGACGGGCGAGGAAACCATCCAGTTTGGCCGTGGCCCGCTGAAGGAGCCCGAGGTGGCCATTGAACCGGGCGACGAGCCGAAATGGCAGGTGAAGAGCTACGGTCAGTCGGTGCTCTGGCAGAGCAATACCCCCTCTACCGACCAGATTGGCACCAACGAAGGCGGCTACTTCCCCTCCGTGGCCGAGGATATCGACCCCCTGTTCCCCGTATCGAAGAACGACATCCAATTCTATAACATCTACGCCGGCGAGGAGCCCAACGCCAGCATCGAGTCGACAGTGAAGTATCAGGCTCCGCTCGACATCGTCGTCCTGGCCAACATGCAGGGCGGTCCCATCGTGGCCCAGGTGTCAGCCGACGGCGAGCAGTGGCAGACCGTGGGCGACGAGATTGCCAAGACGGGCTACACCCGCATGTGGAAGAAGTACACCTGCATGTACAACGGCACCGACGAGGTGTTCGTGCGCATTGCCCAGATCAGCGGCGATGCCGGTGCCAAGATTTTCGACGCCTTCGTGGCCGTGGCCGGTGAGGAGTCGAAGAAACTGCTCGACGAGCTGAATGCCGAGCTTACCGGCATTGAGTGCATCAGCACGCCCACCACGCAGGCCGCTGCCGGCATCTACTCCATCGGCGGCACCCGCATCAGCCAGCCCCAGCGCGGACTGAACATCATCGTCGACAACGATGGAACGACAAGAAAAGTTTATATTAAATAATGTACGACATTCAAGAAGTAAGGACACACTTCCCTATTCTGCAGCGCGAGGTACACGGCCATAGGCTCGTGTACCTCGACAATGCTGCCACCACGCAAAAGCCGCTACAGGTGCTCGACGCCATGCGCAGCGAGTATCTGAACGTCAATGCCAATGTCCACCGAGGCGTTCACTACCTGTCGCAACAGGCCACCGAACTGCATGAGCAAGCCCGCGAGCGCGTCAGGCAGTTCATCAACGCCCATTCCACCAACGAAATTGTTTTCACCCGAGGCACCACCGAGGCCATCAACCTGGTGGCGCAGACCTTTTGTCAGTCGCAGATGAAAGCTGGCGACGAGGTGCTGGTTACCGATATGGAGCACCACTCGAACATCGTGCCCTGGCAGATGCAAGCCCAGCAGCGCGGCATCGTGGTGCGCCATCTGCCCATCACCGACGATGGACTGCTGCGCCTGGACCTGCTCGACGAATACCTCAGCGAGCGCACACGTCTGGTGAGCCTCTGCCACGTGAGCAACGTCCTGGGCACGGTAAACCCCGTGCAGCAGGTGGCACAGAAGGCCCACGAACGCGGCATTCCCGTGCTCATCGACGCCGCCCAGAGCGCTCCCCATTTCGCGATTGACGTGCAGCAGCTTGGTTGCGACTTCCTGGCCTTCAGCGGTCACAAGATGTACGGGCCTACGGGCATTGGCGTGCTCTACGGCCGCGAGGAGTGGCTCGACCGTCTGCCCCCCTATCAGGGTGGCGGCGAGATGATCAGCACCGTCAGATGGGAGAAGACCACATTCAATGAGCTGCCCTTCAAGTTCGAGGCCGGCACACCCGACTATGTGGCCACTCACGGCCTGGCCACCGCCATCGACTTCATCAGCCAGCTGGGCCTGGAAAACATCCACGCTCACGAGCAACAGTTAGTCAGCTACTGCCACGAGCAGCTCAGCCAGATTCCAAACCTGCGCATCCTCGGTCCCGACAAGGACAAGGACGCCGTGGTGAGCTTCATCGTCAGCGGCATCCATCCGCTCGACCTGGGTACCCTGCTCGACCAGTTGGGCGTGGCCGTGCGCACCGGTCACCACTGTGCGCAGCCCCTGCTGGAGCGCCTCGGCCTCACCAGCACCGTCCGGGCGTCATTTGCACTCTATAATACCACCGACGAGGTGGACGCCCTCGTGGCAGCCCTCCGCCGCGTCATTCCGATGTTGCAATGAGAAGATGGAGTGCGAATTATCGAAATATCGAAATACCTCGCACTCCCTTAATACTAATTAGACATGCTTGACAACCACTATTACGAAGGCCTCATCGAGGCCGGCACCGACGAGGCCGGACGCGGCTGCCTGGCCGGTCCCGTCTATGCTGCCGCCGTCATCCTGCCACCCGACTATGAGCACCCGTTGCTCAACGACTCGAAACAGCTCAGCGACCACCAGCGCCGCCAGCTTCGCGAGGTCATTGAACACGATGCCGTGGCCTGGGCCGTAGGCATCTGCTCGGTGCAGGAGATTGACAAGCTGAACATCCTCAACGCCAGCATCCTGGCCATGCACCGCGCCTTGGACGGCCTGTCCACCGTGCCGCAGGCCATCATTGTCGATGGCAATCGCTTCAAGCCCTGGCGCGGCCTGCCATACACCACCATCGTCAAGGGCGACGGCAAGCAGATGGCCATCGCCGCCGCCAGCATCCTGGCGAAGACCTACCGTGACGACTGCATGATTAAGCTCGCGGAACAGTTTCCCCACTACCAGTGGCAACAGAACAAAGGCTACCCCACCAAGGCCCATCGCGACGCCATCCGCCAGCATGGTCTGACGCCCTACCACCGTCTCAGCTTCACCCAGCTACCCCCCGTAGAACTGGAGCTCCCCTTCTCGCAATAACGCGGAGCCGCCCCGTGAAAATTTCTCACGTGAGATTTTTTCACGAGAGGCCTTCCCAGAAAAAAATCTCACGTGAGTTTTTTTCATGGCGAGCCACCATGGAAAAAAATATGCTTTTAAAATAGAAACACGCTTACGCCAGCACCTCAGCCACGAGCATGTCGTAGGGTGTGGTGAGCTTGATGTTCTCGCGATTGCCTTCAGTCAGGCTGACGGGATGGCCATAGGACTCCACTACGGAGGCATCGTCGGTGAAGGCGTCGCAATAGGGCTGGCGGAAAGCAGCCTTCAACAGCTGAATGCTGAAGGTCTGGGGCGTCTGCACCAGGCGATAATGGTCACGAGGAACGGTGTGCGAAGGAACGGAGGACTCGTCGGCCTGCTCGGCAGAGGGTTCGAGCTGCCTGACCGTCTCTACCACGGGCACCACGGGCACCACGGCACCACGGCTGCGGGCCAGCTCATAGCAGCGGCCGATGACTTCCACCGACACAAAGGGGCGCACACCGTCGTGGACGCCCACCACGCCGTCGGCATCGTCGGGCACCAACGCCAGCCCGTTCTGAACCGAATGGAAGCGCGTAGGCCCTCCGTCGGCCAGCTGATAGGGCACACTGAAAGCGTATTGCCGGCAGAGCGACTGCCAATAGTCCTGCTGATCCTTCGGTAAAACTAAAATGATATTCAACGTTTTGTCGTACTCATGGAAGCGCATCAGCGTGCGCATGAGCACCGGCATATTCTTCACGGGCAAGAACTGCTTGGGCACTTCGCCCCCCATGCGCAAGCCCTTACCTCCGGCTACGATAATGGCATAGTCACTCATAATAGGCTAATTTTTCCGCAAAAGTAGGCATTTAAATCTTAACGGCAAAATATTTGGTGGAAAAACTGTGGATAACCCTGTGGAAAACTCGGGGAAAAAACATGTAATATCCCTGTAGGGGCAGAAACATGTGGATATGAACCAAGTTTTTTGCGATGAATACAAAAGTTTTCCACGCTTTTTTGCTGAAAAAAGATATAAACTTTGTAATTTTGCACCAAAAATAGAAATGGTGGATAACTGCGCGTTCTGCCTCATTATCAAGAAGAAAGAATTCACACCCATCGTTGAAAACTTACTTTTAGATAGGGATAAACGAATGAGCAAGAAAAAGCCTGACATGTTTTGCACTTATAAACGGCCCATCATCTACATTTTTTCTATTTTATCTTTAAAAGAAAAAAGAAAATAAAATAATAATGTGATGTTGAAAACTGAATGGATTAAGCAGGGCTACATTGACGAGCCTGTTGACTTGAAAGCTGAGATTCGCCGCCTGTGCAAGGAGAAGGACGCCATCATCCTGGCCCATTACTACACCACGGGCGACATTCAGGAGGTAGCCGACTTCGTGGGCGACTCACTGGCGCTGGCCCGCAAGGCAGCGCAGACCGACGCAAAGGTGATGGTGATGTGCGGCGTTCACTTCATGGCCGAGACGTGTAAGTTGCTCTCGCCCGAGAAAATGGTGCTGTGCCCCGACCTGAATGCAGGGTGCTCGCTGGCCGACTCGTGCAAGGCTGAGGATTTGAAAAAATTCAAGGACGAGCATCCCGGCCACATGGTGGTGTCGTATGTAAACACCACGGCAGCCGTGAAGGCGCTGACCGATGTGGTGGTGACCAGCGGCAACGCAAAGAAAGTGATTGACCAGCTGCCAAAGGATGCGAAGATCATCTTCGGACCCGACTATAATCTTGGAAACTATATTAACGAGGTGACGGGGCGCCAGATGGTGCTCTGGAACGGAGGCTGCCACGTTCACGAACGCTTCTCGGTGAGCAAGATTATGGAGCTGAAGAAGCAATATCCCGAAGCCGTGGTCATGGCCCACCTTGAGTGTAAGGGTCCGGTGTTGGCCCTGGCCGACGTGAAGGGTTCCACGGCTACGATGCTGCAATACGCCCAGCAGAGCGAAGCGCAGCAGTTCATCGTGGCCACCGAGGCCGGTATTCTGCACGAGATGCAGCGCACGTGTCCAGACAAGGAGTTCATTCCCGTGCCGCCTGAAATCAGCGAGAGCGGGCTGGAATGTTCGTGCAACGAGTGTCAGTATATGAAGATGAACACGCTGCTGAAGATATACAACAGCTTGAAATATGAATGGCCGCAGGTGGAGATTGATGCTGAGCTGGCTCGCGAGGCCGTGAAGCCCATCAACCGCATGCTGGAGCTTAGTTGACGATGGCTATGCGGCATGCGCCGCTCTTCTTGCCATCGTGGGTCGTGGTCAGCGCCGTGTAAACGCCGCTGGCCACGCGCCGTCCTTGGCGGTCGCGGCCGTTCCAGGTGAAGGTGCCGCCGTTGCTGCGTCCCTGGGCAATGAGCTTTCCGCTGGCGGTGACTATCTTCACGTCGGCATCGTAGCTCAGCCCGTGAATGGTGATGAGTCCTGAGTAGTTCACGGCCGGATTCGGATAGGCGTAGATGTCGTCGCTGTCTGCCTCGTCCATGGTGGTGTCGGTGGCATCGCCCATGTAGGAGCAGAGGCCGTTGCTGGTACCTAAGAAGACCTCACCCGTTTCTCCGTTGATGGCTATGGACTCTATGGAGTTCGATAGCAAAGGGCTGTTGTCGGTTGTGAAGTGTAGCAGCTGCTCCATGTTGTCGGCGCTAATGAGATAGGCGCCGTTGCCATTGGTGATGACCCATTTGCGGTTACCGCCGTCGATGGCAATGCCGCTGATGTCTACGCCGCTGAGGAGATAGTCGGCATAGTTGGTGCCGTCATTGCGTGGCACCTTGACTTGGTTGAAGGTGATGTCGGGCAGGTTGGCCAGGTCGCTTTCGTAGATGACGAAAAGGCCGTTGTTCGTTCCCACCCAGATGTTGTGTTCTTTGTCCTCAACGATGTCGTGAATATAATGGATGTCGGTTTTCACGCCGTCCTGATTAATGATTTCTCCCCAGCGATAGGCTTGGTTCGTGGCCACGTTGTAGCAGCAGACGGAAGGATATTCGTGAAAATCGTTCAGGAACCAGAGCAAGCCTCGGCTGTCGAAGAATGGCTTCGTGAGGTGGCGGAGCGCGTTGCCGTCGGCTATGAGTGCTTGCTGGAAGTGTGACGTCCACTGGCCGTCGGGTTTCAGTTCCATGATGTTCACCTTGTCGCTGAAAGCGTTTAGACACCACAGGCTGCCCTGGGCATCGAAGCAGATGCCCTGCAGGATGACGTAGTTCTTGTTGTCGGTGATGGCGGTCTGCAGCGGACTGTTGTCAATGTTGTAGTGCTGTACGAAGCTGGTGTCCTGAAATTCGTACAATCCGGTGCGTCCTGCTGCAAACAGGTGTTGCGCATTCAGCGGGTCTACGGCCACCGTGTTCAGATCCTTGTAGGTGTGACCGGTAAGCTCCTCGATGTTCTCAGGATAGCAGGTCCAGTTTTTCTCTTCGTCCATGCGTTGCAAGGCGGCGGGTCGCAGCAGGTCCTGCACCATGGAGTAGCCTCCACCGCAGCTGTAGAGCTGCTGGTTAATGACCTTCATGAAGCCAAAGTAGTTGTAGTTTGGACCGTCGGGCCGCAGGCTGTTGACGGTGGAGAGGTAGTTTTCCCAGTCGCTGTTGTCCTGCTGGAAAAGCTGATTATCTACGCCAGCAACCCGCTGCCAGTTATGATTGTCAATGAGGTTGTTGCTCATTTGGCCGGCCAGCACGATTCCACTTTTCGTCTTGGCATAGATGGAACCTTGGCTCACAGCCACCTGACTGATGTTCTCGCCCAGCATATAGGTCTCGGCAATCTCTGCCCGCTGCATGTTTACCTTCACCACGCCAAAGCCCGTGGCCAGATAGGTGTAGACGTCGTCAGAAGTCGCACTGTTCACGGTCTTGTCCTGCGTCATCGACTTGGCATAGAGGGCGCTGATGTTGGTGACGTTACCCTTGATGTCCATCACGTCGATGTTGGAGTTGTCGTAGACGATGATGAGGCGTGCAGCGGCACTGTTCCAGGCAATGAGGTGAATGCGTGTGTCGTTCAGCGCATTCACCTTGTCGAAAGTGGTAATGCTCTGATCATCCAGGTTATACTGGTACAAGTTGTTAGAAGCTCTGACAAACAGCGTATTGCCCGCTTTCACTATCTGCTGTGGCTCGTGATAGGACATGTAAGCCCGCCATGTGCCCGTCTGTGCCAATAGCGACAAAGCGCCAAGAAAGAAAAACAGAATACTGAGCCTGGTTCTTTTCATCGTTATCTGTTATTTTTGTGGGCAAAATTACGAAAAAAACAGTGAATGGCGAAATAAAGCGAAGCAAAAGATGTGAAATGTGTAATAATTTCGTATCTTTGCATGGTCAATAACTATTATAATGATGCTACGCCGAGTTGTTCTGTTATTTGCCCTTTTGTTTTCTTTGCTGCCCCGTGTTGCAGCAGAAGAGATTAGTTTCTATGCGTTGACCCGTCAGAACGGACTGAGCAGCAACACCGTGCTGCAGATGATGCAGCTGGCCGATGGCCGGATGGCCGTGGTTACTGACACGTCGATAGATTTGTTTGACGGACAGCAGGTGAGCGCCATACCCATTGACACCACGCGCTGGATGGCTGTTCCTGCCTATGGCGGGGCCACCCATTTGTTTGCCGACGACCACGACAGGATGTGGATGAAGCAGTGGGGACGTCTGTTCTGCTTCGATTTGCGCACCATGAGCCAGCAAATGATTGACAACTGGCAGGCTGACGATTTTTTCATCGACGATGCGGGTGAAACATGGACGCTGAAGGGCCGTGAACTGCAAGGATCAGCGGCCAGCCACCTGCTGACGCTGCCCGCCGACGCAGGACGCTTGCAAGATGTGGTGCGCGTAGGCGAAGCAGTGTACACCTTTTTCGATACAGGACGCCTCGTGGCCTTCAAGCCCGAAGGCACACTGCTGTTTCAGTCCACGAGCTATCCGTCCGAGCAGGCGGAAGGCTATGAATGGACGTCGTTAGTAGTGAAGGACGCCACCGAAACGAATCTCTATCAGGTGCGCACCGGTCCAGTCGGCTCCGTGTTGCAAGCATTCCACATCGCCACACGCGAATGGCGCCAGCTGCTGTCGCTCAGGGGCCAGTTCATGCACACGCTTACGGTTACCAACACCGGCATGCTCTATCTCACCACTCCAGAGGGTTATCTGCACATCAATCCCGCTACTGACGAGATCATAACCAAAAGCGAGCTGCGACTGCCCGATGGCTCGGTGCTCACGGGCGAAGGCATCAACACCGTGTGCCTCGACCGCGAGGGCGGCATCTGGCTGGGAACGTACAACAGCGGCCTGCTCTACACCTCTCCCCTCGCAGGACTTTTCGACACCGAGCTGCTGAACATCGAGGTCTACCCCATTCTTACCACTATCTACCTTCACGGTCAACCCCTGCAAGTGGGCGCCGAGTACGACGGAAGGCCATTGCTCAGCGTCGCCCCACCCTATGCCGACAGCCTTTCGTTCCGTCATGACGAGAATTCGCTGGCCTTTCTTTTCTCCACGATGAATTATGTTCGGCCCCGCAGCACTTGCTATCGCTATCGCTTCTCTGGCGACGACAGCAGCGATTGGCACACACTGTCGGCCGATTCCCTCAGCCGCCTGGTCGATGACAAGGGAACCTTCTATCTGCCGCTTGTTGGCCTCTCGCCGGGCCACTACACGGTGGAGGTGATGGCCACCACGAATCCCGCCCGTTGGGATGAGAACAGCCTTCGCCGCATCAGCTTCACCATTGAGTATCCCTGGTGGCGCTCGCCCTTGGCCTACGTCGTCTATACATTATTATTAATCCTGTTCATATCGCTGTTTTTCCTGCTCTACCGCAGACGGTTGGAGCGGAAAAACCGTGAATCGATGTTGCTTTTGCGCATACAGAACCTGGCAGAGCAGGTGAGCCAGTACGAACATTCCGAGGCGATGGTGGTGCTGAGCGAGCCCCAGGCCGACGAAGAAACGGTCCAGGAGCCCGAACCGTCGCCGCAGGAGAAGGCATTCATGGCCAAGGCCACCGCGTTGGTAGAGCAGCACCTGGCCACGCCGGGCTATGGCGTGGAGCAGTTGGCAGCCGACCTGTGCATGGAGCGCACAGGCCTGTACAAGAAGCTGACGGCCCTGATAGAGCAGCCGCCCGTGGTGTTCATCCGCAGCATTCGCCTGCAACGGGCTGCCGAGCTGCTGCGTCAGGGAGCCTACAGCGTCAATGAAGTGGCCGAGCTCACCGGCTTCAGCTCCGTCAGCTATTTCAGAAAATGCTTCCAGCGAGAGTTTGGCTGCAAGCCCTCAGAATACACCGAACAGCAGAAAAACGAGTGACAATAGGCATTTTTCAACATTTGTTGCGTTCCAAATCTTCATTTATATTAGAAAAGAACGCGGATTATTCGTACCTTTGCAGCGACAATAACATTTTTAAACCTATTCCCATGAAGAAAAAACATTTTTTGGCCCTCCTGCTGTGCATGGCAGCGGCTGTAGTGAGCGCGAAGCCTGTGGAGATACAGGCCGGACAGACGAAAGTGAGTGTGGAGTTCTTCTCGCCGACAATCGTCAGGGTGGTGAAAGTGCCGGCAGGCACCGTTTATGACCAGCAGAGCCTGGTGGTGATAGCCAAGCCCGAGGACGTGAAGGTGAAGCAGAGCGGCAACCATGTGAGCAGCGATGAGCTTTCCGTGAAGGTGGACCCCAAGACGGGCATGCTGACCTTCTCGGCCAAGGGCAAGACGCTGTTGCGCGAGAAGGATGCCGCCACCTTTGAGCCCCGCACCGAAGGCCCTGACAAGGGCGCCTATCGCGTGACGCAGACCTTCCAGCTCGACAAGGACGAGGCCATCTACGGTCTTGGCACCATTCAGAACGGCAAGATGAACCGCCGTGGCGAGCACAAGCTGATGGAGCAGTCGAACTTAGAGGACTTTCAGAACGTGCTGCAGAGCATCAAGGGCTGGGGCCTCTACTGGGACAACTACTCGCGCACGCAGTTCGACGATGACGCCCTGAAAGGCATGTCGTTCTCGTCGGAGGTGGGCAAGGCCGTGGACTATTTTTTCATGTATGGCGGTTCGGCCGACGGCGTCATTGCCCAGATGCGCCACCTGTCGGGCGACGTGCCCATGTTCCCGCTGTGGACTTACGGCTACTGGCAGTGTAAGGAGCGCTATAAGAGCTCGCGTGAGCTGCTCAGCGTGGTTGACAAGTATCGCGAGCTGCAGGTGCCCCTCGACGGCATCATCCAGGACTGGCAATACTGGGGACCGAATTATCTGTGGAACGCCATGGATTTCCTGGCTGAGGAATATGCCGACGGCAAGCAGATGATTGAGCGCGTGCACCAGAAGCATGCTCATTTCATGATTAGCATTTGGGCCAGCTTCGGCCCCATGACCAAGGCCTACAAGCAGCTGGCCGAGAAGGACCTGCTCTATGACTTCGAGACGTGGCCCCAGAGCGGACTCACGCCCTGGCCGCCGCGCATGGACTATCCCTCGGGTGTGCGCGTCTACGATGCCTTTTCAAAGGAGGCCCGCGACATCTATTGGCAGAACCTGAAGAACCTCTACGACCTGGGCACTGATGCCTGGTGGATGGATTCCACGGACCCGGACTTCTTCAATCCGAAGGAGAGCGACTACGACCACAAGGCCGGCACCAACGGCACGTGGCGCTCATTGCGCAACGCCTTCCCCTTAGAGACGGTGAAGGGCGTCTATGCCAACCAGCGCAGCGTCACGCCCGAGAAGAACGGCAAGCGTGTGTTCATCATGACGCGCTCGGCCTTTGCCGGACAGCAGCACTATGGTTCCGGCCTGTGGAGCGGCGATGTGGCCTCTTCCTGGGACATGCTGCGCAAGCAGGTGCCCGCCGGACTGAGCTACTCGCTGACGGGCTGTCCTAACTTCAACACCGACATTGGCGGCTTCTTCTGCGGTTCCTACAACACGCGTGGCGGCGGTTCTGCTCCCCGCAATCCGCAGTATCAGGAGCTTTACGTGCGCTGGATGCAGTACGGATTGTTCTGCCCCGTCTTCCGCAGCCATGGTGCCGATGCTCCCCGCGAGATTTGGCAGTTTGGCAAGAAGGGTGAGCCCGTCTATGATGCCATTGAGAAGATGATTCGCTTGCGCTACAGGCTCCTGCCCTATCTCTACAGCATGGCTTGGCAAGTGACGTCGAACAACGAGAGCTATCTGAGGCCGCTGTTCAGCGACTTCGCCGCCGACCGCAAGGTGTGGGACATGACTGACGAGTTTATGTTTGGCCGCAGCATCCTGGCCGCGCCCATTCTGAACCCTCAGTACACCAAGGAGCAGATCATTCGCGAGGACGCCATGACGGGATGGAACAAGAAGGAAGTGAAAGCCGATGAGGGTGCCAACAAAGGGCTGAACTGGAACGAGCAGAAGAGCGTCACAAAGTACCTGCCGAAGGGTGCCCGCTGGTATGACTTCTGGACGGGCACGGCCTATAACGGCGGACAGAACGTGACGCTGCAGACCTCGCTCGACCGCGTGCCCATGTTCGTGCGCGCAGGCAGCATCCTGCCCTTAGGGCCCGAGATGCAGTATGTGGGCGAGCAGCAGTGGGACCAGCTTGAGCTGCGCGTCTATCCCGGTGCCAACGGCTCGTTCACGCTCTACGAGGACGAGGGTGACGGCTATAACTACGAGAAGGGTGTCTATGCCACCATCGACTTCCAGTGGAACGACCGCGCCCGCACGCTCACCATTGGCGAGCGTCGGGGCAGCTATCCTGGCATGCTGGCCAAGCGCCAGTTCACCGTGGTGCTTCCCGACGGCACGTCGAAGGCTGTCAGTTACGAGGGAAGCCCTGTGGAAATAAAGCTGTAATGAGTTTTTTTTCTGGGAGGCCTCCGCGTGAAAATTTCTCACGTGAGATTTTTTTCTGGGAGGCCTCCCCATGAAAATTTCTCACGTGAGATTTTTTTCTGGGAAGCCTTCCCAGAAAAATTTCTCACGTGAGTTTTTTTTGCGGGAAGCCCCCGCGTTATTTCAGGAGGTAGTCGCAGAGCTTTTTTACGGCCCTGGCGCGATGGCTAATTTGGTTTTTCACCTCCTCGCCCAGGTCGGCAAACGTCTGCTCGTAGCCGTCGGGACGGAAGATGGGGTCGTAGCCGAAGCCCCCTACCCCACTGCGCTGGCGCGTGATCTCACCCTCGACGATGCCCTCGAAGAGGTGCTCCTGGCGGATGCTGGTGCAGCCGCAGGGACAGATGTCCTTCTTCTGAATCAAGGCTATGACGGTGCGGAAGCGGGCGCGGCGGTGGTCGTTGTCGCCTAATTTCTGCAGCAGCTTGGCCATGTTGGCCTCGCTGTCGTGGCCTTCGCCGGCATAGCGGGCGCTGTAGACGCCTGGCTCGCCGCCGAGGGCATCAACCTCCAGGCCGGTGTCGTCGGCAAAGACGTCGCAGTGGTAGTTTTGCCAGATATATTCTGCCTTCTGGCGGGCGTTTTCTTCCAGCGTGGTGCCGGTTTCGGGAATGTCGTCGTGACAGCCTATATCGTTCAGCGAGAGCACTTCCACGCGCCGGCCCAGGATGTGGCGCACTTCCTGCAGCTTGTGCTGGTTGTTGGTGGCGAAGACTATTTTCATGGGGTGGGTTTGGTGGGTTTGGTGGGGGGAGTAGGTTCGGTAGGTTTGGTGGGTTTGGTCGGTGGAGTAGGTTCGGTAGGGGGTTTTACTTTTACCTTGATTTGGTCGAAGCCTTCGCCGAAGACGCCGATGACGCTGCTCTGCGACACGAAGGCGTGAGGATCGATCATCTTGATGAGGCGGAAGATGACGGTGCTCTCGCTTTTCTTGGCCAGGATGCAGAGCACCTTGCGCTCGTGGCCGGTGTACCAGCCATGGGCGTCGAGGATGGTCACGCCGTGGTCGAGCTTTGTGCCGATGGCGTTGGCTATCTCCTGCCATTTCTCAGAGAAGATCATGAACTGCACCGACTGGCGGCGCCGCTCCATGACGAAGTCGAGCATGAAGTTCTCGATGACCATGGTGCAGAAGCCGAAGACAATCTTGTGCAGGCGGTCGAGCACCTCGCCAAACTGGGGGATGAACAGACAGGAGCCGATGATGACCAGGTCGACGAAGGTGAGCACCGTGCCGAGCGACACGTTGTGGAACTTGTTCACCGAGGCGGCGATGATGTCGGTGCCGCCCGTGGAGCCGTTGTTCAGGAAGACGATGGCCAGCGCCGTGCCGGTCATCATACATCCCAGCACCAGCGACATGAACTCCTGACCCTCGCCCAGTATCTTCACGTAGTTGCCGTTCTGGTCTTGCGGAATGACTTCCTGCGCTATGCCCAGGAAGAGCGTCAGCATGACGATGGCGTAGATGGTCTTCGTCAGGAATTTCCATCCCAGGATCTTCAGTCCCACGATGAGCAGGATGCCGTTGATGATGAAATAGGTGTAGCTGATGGGGAACTTGGTGGCATAGTAGACAATGGCGCCAATACCCGACACGCCGCCCGTGACAATCTCGTTTGGCATGAGGAAGACGGTGAAGCCAAACGTATACAGTAAGAGGCCGAGGGTTATGCCGGCATAATCCCCAACCTCTTTCAGAATCATCTTATGGTCAATGGTCATTACTTACATACAATGTTCACCATACGCTTAGGGACGATGATAACCTTTACTATCTGCTTGCCGTCGGTGTACTTGGCCGTGCGCTCGTCGGCACGGACGGCAGCCTCGATGGTGGCATTGTCGGCATCGGCTGAGAAGAGCATGTCGAAACGTACCTTGCCGTTGAACTGAACGCCCATCTTGATCTGGTTCTCCACCAGGTATTCCTCGTTCCACTGGGGCCACTGGGCGTCACAGACGCTGCCCTGGCCGCCCAGCATTTCCCACAGCTCCTCGGCCATGTGGGGCGCGAAGGGAGCGATGAGCACCACGAGCGTCTTCATCACCTCTTGGTTCTGGCACTTCAGCTGCGTCAGCTCGTTGGTGCAGATCATGAAGGCCGAGATGGCCGTGTTGAACGAGAAGTTCTCGATGTCCTGCGTCACCTTCTTGATGAGCTTGTGGAGGGATTTGAGCTCGTCTTTGGTAGGTGTGGTAGGTTCGGCAGGTGTGGTAGGTTCGGTAGATGAGGTGACGAGGTTCCAGAAGCGGCGCAGGAAGCGGTGGCTGCCCTCGATGTTGTTGGTGTCCCAAGGCTTCGACTGCTCCACCGGGCCGAGGAACATCTCGAAGAGGCGCAGCGTGTCAGCACCGTATTTCTCGACCACCATGTCGGGATTCACCACGTTGAACATCGACTTCGACATCTTCTCAATGGCCCAGCCGCAGATGTACTTGCCGTCTTCGAGGATGAATTCGGCGTCGGCATACTCCGGACGCCAGGCTTTGAAGGCCTCCAGGTCAAGGACGTCGTTCTGAACGATGTTCACATCGACGTGGATGGGGGTGACGTCATACTTGTCCTTGAGGTTGAAGCTGACGAAGGTGGGTTTGGTAGGTTGAGTAGGTTTGGTAGGTGTAGTAGGTGTGGTAGGTTGAGTAGGTTGGTTGATACGGTATACGAAGTTCGAGCGGCCCTGGATCATGCCTTGGTTGATGAGTTTCTTGAAGGGCTCGTCCTCGCAAACGTAGCCAGAGTCGTAGAGGAACTTATTCCAGAAGCGCGAGTAGATGAGGTGGCCGGTGGCGTGCTCCGAGCCGCCTACGTAGAGGTCAACGTTGCGCCAGTATTCGTTGGCGTCGCGGCCCACGAGGGCCTTGTCGTTGTGGGGGTCTTCGTAGCGCAGGTAGTAGGCGCTGGAGCCGGCGAATCCTGGCATGGTGTTCAGCTCCAAGGGGAAGACGGTCTTGTTGTCAATCTCGTCGACGCTCACTACTTTGTCGAACTTCGTGTCCCAGGCCCACATCTTGGCGCGTCCCAATGGCGGCTCGCCCGTCTCGGTGGGTTTGTACTCGCTAATCTCGGGCAGCTGCAGGGGCAGA
>JAFPTC010000119.1 GCA_017400455.1 Prevotella sp.
ATCAACGAGAAATGGACGGCCACGGAGATGAGCGGGGGCGTGGAGCTGTCGCGCAGCACGTTCCGCCGCCATAAGGATGCCATCGAGGAGATCTTCGGCATCTACATCGAGTGCGACCGGAACTACCGCTACTCCATCGGCAACGGCGACGCGCTGGGGCGCGACTCTGTGCAGCAGTGGATGCTGCAGACGCTGACGGTGAGCCACATCATCGGCGAGAGCCTGTCGCTCAAGGACCGCATCCTGCTCGAGACGGTGCCCTTGTCGAAGAATCATCTGGAGATGATTGTGGAGGCGATGAAGCACGGGCACCGCCTGCTGATGACGTACGGCAAGTATGGCGAAGAGCCGCGCCAGCGCATGGTGGAGCCCTACTGCATCAAGCTCTACCAGCGCCGCTGGTATCTGCTGGGGCGCGTGGAGAAGGGACGGATGAAGGTGTTTGCCTTCGACCGCATCATGAGCCTTGAGCCGACGGGTGAGTCGTTTACGCTCGACCCTGATTTCCACGCTGGCGAGTACTTCGCCGAGTCGTATGGCGTGGTGCGCATGGAGGGTGTGAAGGCTGTGCGCATCGTGCTGCGCGCGTATGGCGACGAGGGCTGCTATCTGCGCTCGCTGCCGCTGCACGGCAGTCAGCGTGAGGTGGGCAGCGGCGAGGGTTATGCTGACTTTGAATACTGTCTGCAGCCCACGCTCGACCTCTGCGGCTATATCCTGTCGCGCGGGAAGCGGCTGCAGGTGCTGGCTCCTGCCGAGCTGGCCACCCAGGTGCATCAGATGCTGCGCGATGCCGCTGCGCAATACGAGTGATAAGGCAGGAGAAAACGGCCTTTTGTTTTTTTTAACGATAAAAGTCTGAGGGTGGTCCGCGATTTGGGCCACCCTCGGCTTACCTTTGCACCCGTTTTCCAACCAATATCTAAGAATTATGAGTTATAAAGAAAAAGAAAGTGCAACTGGTGGAGTGAACGAGATTCTTTCCCAGCTTGAGGAGCAGGGATGGGAGACGATGCTTTGCGACGTGCCCGTCCGCGTGTATGACAACCCTGTGTCGTGCGGCAAGCCTCTCGACATCGGCAATCCGCAATATAGCATCGGATGGTATCCCAGCGAGATTGTGTCGTGTCCGGAAAGATGCTTCAGGACGCAAGCCACTGGCAGCTCCATGCAGGATGCTGCCATCGACAGCGGCGACTGGCTGACGGTGGAAACCGGCGTGAGGGTCTACGACGGCGACGTGGTGCTGGCACGCGTCGACGGTGAGTTTCTGGTGAAGGCCTACTATGAGGACAACGAGGGCGGAAAATGGCTTGTGCCCTACAACGACAAGTTCAGTCCGGTGCTGATCAACGAGGAAGCTGACGTGTGCCTCGTAGGACGCGTCATTGAGGTGTGCAAGGGCCATCCGCGAGTGAGCAACTGCGACAGCCGGCGTATCGTCAACCGCTTCAAGGCGGAAACGACGAAGCCCGCCAGGGCGCTTACCCGCGAGGAGCGGCTGGAGGTGATACGCCTGGTGGCACCGATGGTGAGCAATGGCCGGCTATGGTTTGCTGTGTGCCGGGCGATGAACAGCAGCCAGAAATTGTCGGCCAAGGACTATGAGGACTTCTGCCAGCTGGTGGCCATCAGCGTGCCCGACCATGAGCACCTGCCCGACGCGAAGGAGCTGTCGCGCATGGCCGTGCAGAGCTTTGCCAAGCCCGTGTTCAAATGGGACGAGCGTAATGCCCCGGTGGGAGGCTCCAGGTTTGCCGGGTACTGGAACATTGCTCAGCGTACTGAGGAACTGATGGCGCAGATGCGTGAAAACGACTGAAAAAACTCCCACCAAAACTCCCGAAAACTCCCACCAGAATTGTTAAAACTCCCACCGAAGGGCTGAAAAGGGCAAAACTCCCACCAAAACTCCCACCAACTCCCGCCCGAAGGACTTTTCCACCCTTCG
>JAFPTC010000120.1 GCA_017400455.1 Prevotella sp.
AAGGGCAACGTTGATAAACCTTGTAATGATCTCAACTGGGCATATATCAACTTTCTTCAAGTTGGCAAAAACATCATAATGCCTAAATTCAACATTGAAGAAGATGCAATAGCTCAACAATACATTCAAGAAGCATTCCAAGATTGTAATATCCGTCAAATAGAAATGGCAGAAATTGCAAGAGAAGGTGGAGCTTTACATTGTATAAGTTGGAATGTATATCTTCCCAAATAACATGTGAAAGCGTAAATCACTACCTATGAAAGCGTTGTTGCCCAGGAGCTGCGTGCCCACGGCCACGAGCTTTTCTATTACGACAACCGCAAGCAGGGCGAGGTGGATTTCCTTATCGATGACTACAGGCAAACGGGTGCAAGTCCGATAGAGGTCAAGTCGGGGAAGGACTATACCGTGCATAGCGCGCTCAACAATATCCTGAAGAATCCTGACTACGGCATCGCCTCGGCCACAGTCGTCTCTAACGAGCGGCGGGTGTATCAAGACGGAAAGATAACATATATGCCTGTGTATTTCATTATGTTCATGGAAGCTGACGTTCCAATAACCGATTCATCTGCCTACATCTTTTAGAATAGCATGTTTTTCTGGGAAGCCTTCCCAGAAAAATTTCTCACGTGAGATTTTTTTACGGGAAGCCTCCCCAGAAATATTTCTCACGTGAGATTTTTTCATGGGAAGCCACCCTTTTTCCTCCTCGTTAAGCATTTTTAGGCCTCGGCATGTGGGGCGAACGAAAAAAATGTTGTACTTTTGCGGAAAATAACTCAACGAGAGATGAAGAAAACACTTTTGCTCATAGTTGCGGCCTTGACAGTAACGGCCGCAATGGCCCAGGAACGACGTCTGGAGGCCACCATGTTCAAGGAGTTTAAACCCGCAGTGATAACCTTTAGCGACGGGCGCAAGATCAACCAGCCGCTGGCCAACGTGTTCCTGAAAAACGGAGCGTTGCTCTTTCCCAAGGGCGATTACACCATGGAGGCCAACATGGGGAACATCGCGGCCGTGGACTTCGGCGACCGGCACTTCGTGACCATAGACCAGCAGCTGGCCTACCGGGTGGACTCGGTGGAGGGGGGCAACGCCCTCTACTGCATAGAGCTGTTTGACCAGGAAACCTACAACCGCAACCTGCGCAACAACATCAACATCTCGAACCTGGACTTGGGCGACCAGATCAGCACGACCACCATTGACATCAACACCGAGGAGGACTATAAGCTGCCCGTGTTCAGGCATTTTTACATGCAGCTGGACGGCCAGATGGTGAAGGTTCACGAGCGTGAGCTGAACCGGAAACTGAACAAGGAGCAGCGGGCCATGATGAAGCGCATCATGGCTTTGCCCGACTTCAGCTGGCAGCGAGAGGAGAGCCTGATGCAGCTGCTGAAGGCCATCAGTAAGAGTGATAAGTGATAAGTGATGAGTGATAAGTGATGAGTGATAAGTGATAAGTGATAAGTGATGAGTGATAAGTCAGAAGCTTGAAGAGACTATGATGGGGGAGAACGGGCATCTGCTGTGGGTGGACGACGAGATGGAGCTGCTGAAGGCTCACGTCATATTCCTTGGAAAGAAGGGGTATGAGGTGACGCTGGCCTCGAACGGCACCGATGCCATTGACCTCTGCCTGGAAAGGCAAAGGGCCGGCGGAGGGGAGGGGAGCCCGTCGTCGTTCGACCTGGTGCTGCTCGACGAGCAGATGCCGGGGCTGAGCGGACTGGAAACGCTGCAGCGGATAAAGCAGATAAGCCCCGCCACGCCCGTGGTGATGGTGACCAAGAGTGAGGAGGAGAACATCATGGAGCAGGCCATTGGACAGAAAATTGCCGACTACCTGATAAAACCCGTTAACCCCAACCAGATTCTGCTGGTGCTGAAGAAGAACATCCACCGCAGGGAGATAGAGACCGAGGTGGCACAGAACCAGTATCAGCAGCAGTTTCAGCAGATTGCCATGCAGATTCAGGACTGCCGCTCGTGGCAGGACTGGGTCGAGCTCTACAGGCGCTTGGTTCACTGGGAGCTGCAGCTGGCGGCCACCGGCTCGACTATGACCGACATGCTGGCCATGCAGAAGGAGGAGGCCAACCTGGGCTTTGCTAAGTTCGTTAAGCGCAACTATCTCGACTGGGTGGCCTCGCTGGGCCCAAAGGCTAAGGCCATGGACAGGCCCGTGATGTCGCCCGAGGTGTTCAAGACCAAGGTGTTTCCCCTGCTCGACAGGGGCGAGAAGGTGTTCCTCGTGGTGCTCGACAACTTCCGCTACGACCAGTGGCGCATGCTGGCACAGGAGATTGGCGACCTCTACGATATGGACGAGGACCTCTATTTCAGCATCCTGCCCACGGCCACGCAGTATGCCCGCAACGCCATCTTCTCGGGGCTGATGCCCGACGTGATGGCCAAGATGTTTCCCCACCTGTGGGTGGACGAAGACGAGGAGGAAGGTAAGAACCTGAACGAGGAACCGCTCATCAGCACCCAGCTGGAGCGCTACAGGCGCCACGACACTTTCTCCTATCACAAGATTAACACCAAGACCGAGGCCGACAGGCTGATGCAGCAGTTGGACGGTCTGATGAAGAACGACCTGAACGTGGTGGTGTTCAACTTCATCGATATGCTCTCGCATGCCCGCACCGAGAGCCGCATGGTGCGCGAGCTGGCCAACAACGAGTCGGCCTATCGCAGCATCACCCTCTCATGGCTGCGCCACTCGGTGGTCAGCGACTTCTTCCGCCAGCTGGCCGCGTCGGGCTGCCGCGTCATCGTCACCACCGACCACGGCTCCATACGCTGCACCAAGCCGGTGAAGATCGTGGGCGACCGCAACACAAACACCAACCTGCGATATAAGCTGGGCAAGAACCTGGGCTACGACGCCAAGGACCTCTTCGTCATCAAGGAGCCGCAGAAGGCCCTGTTGCCTTCGCCCAACATCTCGACCAGCTATGTCTTTGCCACGGGCGACTCGTTCTTCGCCTATCCCAACAACTATAATTACTATGTGAGTTACTATCGCGATACCTTCCAGCATGGAGGCATCTCGATGGAGGAGATGATTGTGCCTCTGGTGAGCATGAAGGGCAAGCGCCGCTGACCTGGGACGATGCTCAGGTCAGGCTGGCAAACAGCTGGGCCAGGAGCGGAATGGTAAAGACCGAGAGCAGCGTGGAAATGAAGGTCACCTCGGTAATGAGCGTGGTGTCGCGCTGGTATTTCAGGCAGAGAATGGTGCCATAGGTAGCCACGGGCATGGCAATGACCACCGTGTTGAGCTGAACCACCAGCGACGAGAATCCCAGAAAACTACAAAGGAAATACATGCCAACGGGAATGACGGCCAGGCGCAGCAGCGTGGTCAGGTAGACCGTGCGGTTGCCCATGAGCGTACGTGCCGAAAGGTGGGACATGGACGAGCCGATGATGAGCAGGGCGGCTGGCACAGTGATGTTGCCTATCATGGTCAGCGGCTGGCTCACGAAGGGGGGAATGTCAGCTATCTCCAGCGCCACGATGAGCATCGTCAGGTAGGCGGCTATCATGGGCGTACTGTAGAGCACCTTCTTCTGGAAACGCCCTTCCTCTTGGTCGGTATGGCCTGTGATGAGAATAGTGCCCACGGTGAACACGGCAAAGGTGTTCACCACGTTCAGCACGGCGGCATAGAACACGGCCTCGTGGCCAAAGATGGAGGCCACCACGGGATAGCCCATGAAGCCCACGTTGCCAAACATCAGGGCAAAGCCAATGGCTCCCTCGTCGTCCTTTTTCTTGGTGAGGAAGCGGGGCAGCCAGAAGGCCACGGCCGTCAGCACGGCGTAGGTGATGACGCTGATGAGCAGCAGGGGCAGAATCATCTCGCGGCTGGGCAGCGTGCCCCCCATGGCCGACGAGAGGATGAGCGCCGGGCAGGTGACGTTGATTACTAAGCTGGAGAGGCGCCTGTCGAAGTCGCCCCCCAGATAGCCCAGCTTGCCGCAGATATATCCCACGATGACAATGGCAAACAACGTCATCATGACTTCCAGATTCTCCATCCTAACTCCTAACTCTCAACTCTTAACTCTTAACTCTTAACTCTTAACTCCTCACTCCCCACTACTCATGCCTAATAGCCTCGATGGGATCCATGTTGGCAGCCTTCTGTGCGGGAATGTAGCCGAAGAGCACGCCAATGAAGACGCACACGAAGAACGACAGATAGATGCTCCATGCAGGCACACTGCTTGGCATGCCCATCGACGGCACCACCCACTCGCTGACCGAGCATCCCACGAGAATGCCTATGAGGCCGCCGGTGAGCGAGATGAGCACCGACTCGATGAGGAATTGCAACGATATGACCGGTCCCGTGGCTCCCACGGCCATGCGCAGACCAATCTCCTTGGTGCGCTCGGTCACCGACACAAGCATGATGTTCATGATGCCGATGCCTGCCACCAGGAGCGAGAAGGCGGCAGCCACGACGAGGATGAGCGTCACCGTGTCCATGGTCGACGACATGGTCTCCATCATCTCTGCCTGCGAGCGGATGGTGAAGTCGTCCTCGGCGTCGCCCTTAAGCTTGTGGTTGCTGCGCAGAATCTGCGTCAGCTCCTCAATGGCTGCGTCGCTCATCTCCTCGGTGATGGCCGAGCAGACAATGCTCGAAAACCACGTCTGGGCGGCAATGCGCTTCATCACCGTGGTGTAGGGCGCTATGAGCACGTTGTCCTGATCCATGCCCCAGTTGTTGTAGCCCTTCGACTTCAGCACGCCAACGATGGTCAGCGGGATGCTCTTGAAGCGGATGGTCTTGCCAATGGGGTCTACGCCCTCGCCAAAGAGCTCCTTCACCACCGTCGTGCCTACCACCACTTTCTTGGCGGCCTTCTTGATGTCTTCCTCGGTGAAGCAGTCGCCTTTCTCCACTGGCCACTGCTTGATGTCGAGGTATTCGGTCGACTCGCCGTAAATGGTACACGTCGTGTTGTTGTTGCCGTAGATAGCCTGGCCGCTGCTCGTCACCTCTGGCGATACGTTGGTCACGAATTTCTTCTCGTGCATAATGCGTTCGTAGTCGGCCATCTTCAGTGTCTGCATGGCCGACGGGTCTTGGCGAACGCCACGCGAGCGCATGTCGGCTCCCGGCCGGATGGTGAGCAGGTTCGTGCCCATAGTTGAGAGCTCGGCGCGGATGCTTTCCTTCGATCCCTGGCCAATGCTCATCATGATAATCACGGCCGCCACGCCGATGATGATGCCCAGCATGCTGAGGAACGACCGCATCTTGTTGTTGGCAACGGCCTTCAGGCTCACCTTGAAAAGATTGAGTATGTTCATTTTAGTCGTCTTGGGGTTTGGGCAGCGCGGCCAGTGACTCGGCTGCCGACTTGATGTTGGTGTTGATGGTGTCCTCGCGAATCTTGCCGTCGCGCAGGTTGATGTTGCGGCTGGCATATTCGGCTATCTCAGGATTGTGGGTCACGAAGATAATGGTGTGGCCCTGATGATACAACTCCTGAAAGAGTACCAGCATTTCGAACGAAGTACGGGTGTCGAGGTTGCCGGTGGCTTCGTCGGCCAGCAGCACGGCAGGGTCGTTGACCAGCGCACGCGCAATGGCCACACGCTGCATCTGTCCGCCCGACATCTGGTTTGACTTGTGCTCCAGGCGATCACCCAGTCCCACGGCCTGCAGCGCCTTCACCGCAGCGGCTCTTCGCTGCTGGGCGTTGTACTTTGAGTTGTACATCAGTGGCAGCTCCACATTCTCCACGGCGGTGGTGTTGGCCAGCAGGTTGTAGTTCTGAAACACAAAGCCTATCTTCGAGTTGCGCAGGTGGGCGCGCTGCGTCTTCGACATGCTGCTCACGGCCACGCCGTCGAGCAGGTATTCGCCGCTGGTGGGCGTGTCGAGACAGCCCAGCTGGTTCAGCAGAGTGGACTTTCCGCTGCCCGACGTGCCTTGTATGGTGACAAATTCACCCTCGTAGATTTTGAACGAGACGCCGCGCAGAGCCTTCACCGTTTCGCTGCCCACCTGGAAGTAGCGCTTCACGTTCTGTAGCTCTATGACACATTTCTTCTCCATTACCTTCTTTGTTGCTGAGGGTTGTTGTTGTTCTGCCTGTTGTTGCGGGGGCGGGGCATGAAGGGATTCTGTGTCTGCTCTTCGCCTTCGGGCTCTTCGCCGCCAGTGATGGTGAAGCCTGTCAGTACCTCGGTGCCGGGAGCTATGCCACCCAGGATTTCGGTCAGCATGCCGTTGCTGATGCCCGTCTCCACGGCGTGGGCTTTAAAGGTGTTGCCTTCCAGCGTCCACACCTTGTTGGGAGCCTCCACGTCTTCTATCTTCTGTTCTTCGCTGAGTATTGCTTCCACGGGCATGAAGCGCAGCGCCTTGGTCTGCACGGCCAGCACGTCGTTCTTCTCCAGTGTGAAGATGGTGACGTTGGCTGTCAGCCCGGGCTTCAGTTTCAGGTCGTTGTTGGGCGCCGAAATCACCACCTCGTAGGTTACGACGTTGCTCTCGGTGGTTGCCTGCTGGCGCACTTGGGTTACCTGTCCCTGGAAGTGGTCGTCGGGGAAGGCGTCCACGGTGAAGCTCACGCGCTGTCCTTCCTTCACGCCGCCGATGTCGGCCTCGTCAATGTCGGCAATGACGCGCATGTCAGTGAGGTCCTGGGCTATGGTAAACAGCTCGGGCGTGTTGAACGAGGCGGCCACCGTCTGGCCTTCCTCCACGCTTTTCGAGAGCACCACGCCGTCGATAGGACTGGTGATGGTAGCATAGCCCAGGTTGGTCTGGGCGCGTTGTACGCTCTGTGCCGAGGTGACCACCTGCTCTTTGGCCCGCAGGTACGACAGCTTGGCCGTTTCGAAGTCGTTGGCGCTCACCAGGCCTTTGTCGTAGAGCGTCTTATAGCGGTTGTAGTTAGCCTGCTCGTAGTTCAGCGAGCTTTGTGCTGACGACAGGTTTGCCTGGGCCGTACGCAGTTCGCTGGTCAGGTTGGTCTTGTCCAGTTCGGCTATTACTTGTCCCTTCTTCACTTCCGAGTTGTAGTCCACATATAGGTGGCTCACTATGCCGCTCACCTGCGTACCCACGGTGACCGATGTCACGGGTTCGATGGTGCCCGTGGCGGTGATGCTGTTCTGGATGTTGGTCTTTTCCACTGTGGTCTTCTCAAATTCCACGGTCTCTTTCTTCTGCCCGCCGGCCAGCATGAAATAGGCTATGGCGGCTATGGCTATGAGCGCGATGCCGATAATAATCTTCTTTTTCATCTCTCTTTTTATGGTTAAATCTCAATAATTCTAATCTTTGCCGCCGTAGAAGCGCAGCAGCTGCATGTTCAATAAAGTCAGATACTTAGCCTGTAGTTGGTTCTGCTGAGCTTGAAGCAGGCTGTTCTTGCCGTTCATCAGCTCGATGATGTTCTTCAGGCCTACGTTGAACTGCTCCTGAAGCAGCTCGTAGCTGCTCTGCTGGCTCTCCACGCTGGCTTTGGCTGCCTTCAGCCTCTGCTGGTTGGTGGTAGCGTCGAGCCAGTAGCCCTCAATGGTTTGATAGAGTTGTTTCTGCTGGTCTTGCAGGTCCAGCAGGGCCTGTTGCTGCTGGATGCGGGCTTTGGCCACGTTGGTCTTGGTCTGTCGGCCGTCGAAGATGGGAATGTTGAGCGAGAGTCCACCCGCCATGTTGACGTTGGCCTTCATCTGGTTGCCCCAGTTGTTGTTGCTCAGCGAGTTCGTGCTGGTTGAAAGTCCTCCCGATAGGCTCAGCGTGGGCAGCCATCCTGCCTTGGCAATGGCAAGGCTCACCTTCGAGCTTTCAATGCTCAGTCGGCCCCTTTCCATCTCAGGACGGGTGGCGAGGGCCTGTTCGTAGGTGGCCTGCAGCGAGGGAATGTCGGCCAGGGCCTGCTCGTCGGTCGTCTCGGGTATGGCAATGTCGAAGTCGTCGTTGGCTTTCAGCTCCAGCAGCTGCCTCAGCTGCAATTTATAGTTGGCCAGCTGGCTTTCGGCCTCCACTATGCTATATTCGTCGTTGGCGCGCTGAGCCGACAGCTGGGCCAGGTCGGCCTTCGACATCATGCCCACTTCCACCATCTCTTCTCCGCGTTGTTCGTTCTTCTGACTCGTTTCCAGCGAGGCCTGGCTCACCTTGACGGCCTCGTTCAGGTAGAGACACTGCACAAACAGCTGGCAGATGCGCTCCTCGATGCTGTTTGCCTGCTCGGCCACGTTCAGTTCGGCCTGTTGCTCCGTCAGCTGACTCTGGCGCACGTTGTTGCGGTTGCGTCCTCCGTTCCATACGGTCCACTGGGCGTTCAGGTTGTACGACCCATTGTAGTATGTCTTGTCCACCTTCGAGTTCACCTGGCCGTTGGTCACGGTGGCAATGCCGCTGTCCTGCCATGGCCGGTAGCCCACGCTCTGGTTAGTCGAGGCACTCAGCGTGGGCAGCAGCGCTCCTTTCTGGCCTTTCACGTCCTCTGCCGACGACTGTAGCTGCAAGCGTGCCTTCTGCAGCGTGATGTTGTGCTGCATGGCATAGTTTACGCAGTCGTCGAGCGTCCATTTTCGCTGAGCCTGCACTGGCAGTATTGCCATCGTCAGTAGCGCAGCAATGATTCTTTTCTTCATAATTTTTTTGGTTCTTTTTGCTCGTATATTCTAACTATAGACGCATGAAAACTTCAAAAGTTTAAGAATTTGGGCGCAAAGTTACGAAAAAACGAGGGCAAAACAAAAGAAACATATTTCTTTTTTTTGCCGAGTGCCGAGTAAGTTCGCCACGAAGTGGCAAAGTTACGAAAAAACGAGAGAAGTGCAAAAGGAAAGCGCGCTTTTCTTTTGCACTTCTTATTATCAGTCATTGATGGGGGCGTTGCCCTCCACGCCTTCCGCTTTATGCTGTTTGATGCGCCAGCCGATGGCCGCAACGAGGATGGTCATCAGCGGACTGAGCAGATTGAAAAAACAATAGGGCAGATAGGTGAGCGTAGAGACCCCGAGCACCGTAGACTGTGTCATGCCGCAGGTGTTCCACGGCACGAGCACACTGGTCACGGTGGCCGAGTCCTCGCAGCTGCGGCTCAGCAGCCGAGGCTCATAGCCCAGCCGCTCATAGACGTGGCGGAACATGTCGGCCGTCAGCACGATGCTAATGAACTGGTCGCCTGTGGCAATGTTTAGGAACAGGCCCGAGCCGACGGTCGACGACACCAGGCCCAAGCGATTCTTGATCCAGCTGATGACGACCCGCGTAATGCTCTCGATCATCCCGCTGGCCACCATCACCGCCCCAAAGCACATGGCACAGATGATGAGCCAGATGGTGTTGAGCATGCCCGCCATGCCGCCCGTGGCCACAAGCTCGTTGAGCGATTCGCTGCCCGTCTCAATGGCAGTAGGGCCGTAGAACGTGATGGCCAGGCCGCGTATTATGGGCATAGGCCCTCCTTCGCCTATCTGGGCGAGAAGGTGGGGCTGGAGGATGAGGGCCACCACGCCTGCCATCAGCGCCGACAGAAACAGCACAATGAGCGACGGCAGCCGGCGGGCGATGAGTACCGCCGTGAGCACGGGCACCAACAGCGTCCACAGCGAAATGTTGAACGTCGAGGCCAGCCCCTTGGTGTAATGCTCCACCTCTACGTCGGCATGGCCGCTCATGGTCAGTCCGGCCACGAAAAAGATGATGAGCGTGATGAGGAAAGCGGGGGTGGTGGTGAGCATCATGTAGCGTATGTGGGCAAAGATGTCGACACGCGTGGTCGATGAGGCCAGGATGGTCGTGTCGCTCAGGGGCGACATCTTGTCGCCGAAGTAGGCCCCCGAGATGATGGCGCCAGCCGTCCAGGCCTCGGCCACGCCCAGCGCGTCGCCAATGCCCAGCAGCGCCACGCCAATGGTGGCAATGGTGGTCCACGAGCTGCCGCTGAGCAACGACACCAGGGCGCAGATGACGCAGGCGCCAATCAGGAAAAACTGTGGCGACAGTATCTGCACGCCATAATAGATCAGCGTAGGCACCACGCCGCTCACCATCCACGAACCGGCAAGCATGCCCACCGCCAGCAGGATGAGCAGTGTGACAGCTATGCCGCCCAGCGTCTTCGTCATCTGCTGCTCGAAGGCCTTCCACGGCGTTCGGTAGAACACCATGGAGATGAACAGACAGGTGAGCAGGCCCATCAGCAGGGCTATCTGGCTGCCTCCGCTGAGCGAGTCACTACCAAAGAGCATGATGACCAAAGCCAGCAGCATAATGAGCACCATCAGCGGAATGGTGGCAACGAGCGGGTGGGGCAGACGGCGACGATCGGGGGCCATGATTCAATCCAGTTTTAGTTTCCGCCTGCAAAGTTACGAAAAAACGAGAGCAAAACAAAAGAAACGAGTTTCTTTTTTTTGCCGAGTGCTGAGTAATTTCTATGCGGAGGCTTCCCATGAAAATTTCTCACGTGAGATTTTTTCACGGGAGGCCTTCCCAGAAAAAAATCTCACGTGAGAAATTTTCACGCGGAGCCGCCCCCTTACCAACCCAGCACCCAGCGGCTGTCAGAATAGCGGCCGATGAGCTCAGCATCGCTGATGGGATTCAGCTGGCGCATCAGCGGATGGCGCTTGGACGTGTCGATGGGCTGGCCGTCGGCATCGTGGCTGTTGAATTCGAGTATCGTGGCCGTCTTGGCGTCCTCGTCTATCTGACCCCATCCCCGAGCGGGAATGTTTTCCAGCGTGCAGTTCAGCAGCACGCACTCGGCATGCGGATAGTTCTTCCCCTTGTTGTTGGGCAGTCGGCCCAGCTCGGCATAGGGCGACAGCCCCTTCAGGTGGCAGTCCACGAAGATGTTGCCGTGGTTCTCCTCCGTGTTGCGAATCCACATGAAGGCCCCGTGGCTGGTGATGGTGCAGTGGTTGAAGAACGACGGCCCGCGCCCCAGCACGGTGTCGCCCCCGCCGTCGATGCGGCAGTTCAGCCAGTAGCAGCTGCCATTGGCTTGCAGGGCGTCGCCGTCGCCAATGATGTGCACATTCTCAAAGAAGTTGCGCTCGCCGTTCACCAGCAGCCCCTCGGCCTGTCCCCGGCCGTCGGTCATGATGGTCAGGTTGCTTACCACAAGGTCGCTGCAGTTGTCGGCAGCAAAGGCAGCGCGGCGCGAAGGGAAGGTGCCCTTCACCTCGTTGGTCTTGATGTCGGCGGGGTGGGGGTTGAACACCTCGTTGTTCCTGTAGTGAATCTTCACGCCGTCGCGGCTTTCGCCCTCAATGGTGACGAAGCGCTTGTTGCGGAAGTACACCAGCTCCTCGTAGTCGCCGTTCTTCACCGTCACTTTGTAACGCTCGTGCTCGTTGGCCAGCGAGTCGGGAATGAAGTCCATGGCACCCTGTAGTGTCGAGAAGTCGCCCTTGCCGTCGGCCGAAACCGTCAGCACCCTCCTGCTGGCGTCGGGCGCTTGCGCCTTGGTCTTGAAGGTCCACGCTTGCTTCCCCCTGATGCCGTCGAATCCGCCGATGACACCTTTGTCCACGGTGACGTAGTATTCATGACCATACTCCAGCATGTTGTGGTGCAGGTAGATGGTCACCTGCCGGCCTCGGGCAATGACGGGGTAGAAGTGGAAACCGTCAGAGAAGCCCCCGATGATGTCAAGCTGATAGTTGCTTTTGTCCCAGGCATTAACGCCCGAAGGCGTGCCAGCCTTGGTGTTGCGGTTGGTGATGTGCTCCACCTTATATGTATAAGGTACGGGCGTATACTGTGCGGCGGGATTCTTCTCCTGAGGCGCTGTCGGGCCGGCGGGAATGCTCATGTCGAGCCTGTCAACGAGCCGGCCCGTCTTTTTGTCATACACGGAAACAAAGCCCTTCGTCCCGATGGTTGTAACCTCGTCGGTCATGGTCAGCTGCAGGTGGGTGTCAATGCAAACCTCTTCGGCCCCGTTCTCGGGCACCATCCTAACCACGCTGTTCTTTTGCTCTCCGCTCTTTTGGGCATCGCCCTCAGTCAGCCCTGCCGCCACCTTGCTGCCCGCCATGGACAACAGCAGCACAACGGCCGCCAGCCTCATGGAAACCATTCTCCTTGTCATAAGCTTTTTCATTGTTTTTGTGAATAATTTGTGCAAAGATACGAAAAGTTGAAAGCAAATCAAAAGAATTCATTCTTTTTTTCCCGCAACGGATAAACTTAGCAAGTCGAAGACCATCAGAATGATGGCCATCTCCAAGAAAAGAAGGCTTGCGGAAGTAACTTTTTCAGACCATCATGCATTTCATTAGAAAAAAAATAGTATCTTTGTCGTCAGAAATCAGCAATAAAGAACGGTGCATGGTAAGATCATCCGTACGATAATAACTTTGCAAGCAAGACATGACGGAATTACAAAGTAAATACAATCAGGCAGACGAGAATAACCGAAGACTTTCAGCTTACCGGCCACTGCCGCCCGAAACGCTGAAGTCGCTGCGCGAATACTATCGTGTTGGACTGACCTATACCAGTAATGCCTTGGAAGGGAACAGTCTGACAGAGTCGGAGACAAAGGTGGTTATCGAGGATGGCCTGACGATAGAGGGTAAGCCGCTACGCGACCACTATGAAGCAGTTGGTCATGCCAAGGCATATGACTATATTTACAATATCACTGAGAAGGAAAAGCTGTCGGAGGAAGATATCTTAAGTCTCCATCGGCTGTTCTACCAACAGATAGATGCAGAGAGAGCAGGCCACTACCGCACGGTGAAAGTGTATATCAGCGGTAGCCACTATGCCGTTGCTGCCGTATCGAAAATCCCTGCTGAGATGCAGAAACTCGTCAAGTGGTACAACGAGAACGAGAAAAAACTGCATCCTGTGGAACTGGCGGCTACACTGCACCAGCGTTTCGTGTTCATTCACCCATTTGTGGATGGTAACGGACGTGTGGCACGTCTGCTGATGAACCTGGCACTGTTGCGCAACGGCTACACCATTGCCATTATTCCTGCTATTCTTCGGCATGAGTACATTTACTCGCTCGAAACGGCCCATACCCGTCCAGAGGTGTTTGCCGACTTTATTGCCGACCGCGTTATTGCTACGCAACTCGACCTGCTTCGACTGATGAAGGATGAAAATGATACTGTAAATGATATTGTAAATGATACTGTAAATGATGCTGGCTCTGCTCAGCTTACCAAAACAGAGCAAACGGTCTTGGAGGCTATTAGCACGCATCCGAACTACTCCTACGAACAGTTGGCCGCAGCGTGCGGCGTGTCGCGTCCTACCATTGCAAGAACCATCAAGGCATTACAAGGCTACAACTGCATCCGCCGTATTGGATCTGACAAAAAAGGCCACTGGGAGGTTCGTGTATGAGTGAGATATGTAATGACCGTTGAGTGTAGAGATGAAGGGAGAAATGATACTAACTTGAAAATGGTTTTATAGAAATGACTGAGCCAGAAAGGCCCAAGAGCAAAAGCAGCATAATCGGAAAGTAAGAAGGGGATAAACAAGGATTTTGATGGTAAAGTTACAAAAAAAACATAAAAAATCGCGTTTCTCGACATTTTTTTGTAATTTTGCATTCAAATACGCAAGAACGAAATGAAAAATATACGCAACTTCTGCATAATTGCACATATTGACCACGGAAAATCGACGCTGGCCGACCGCCTGCTGGAGCGCACAAAGACCATTCAGGTGACCGAAGGACAGATGCTCGACGACATGGATCTGGAGCGCGAGCGAGGCATCACCATCAAGAGCCATGCCATACAGATGGAGTACGAGCGCAACGGCCAGAAATATATCCTGAACCTCATCGACACTCCGGGTCACGTTGACTTCTCCTACGAGGTGAGCCGCTCAATAGCCGCCTGCGAGGGCGCGCTGTTGGTGGTCGATGCCACTCAGGGCGTGCAGGCCCAGACCATCTCCAACCTCTACATGGCCATCGACAATAACCTGGAAATCATTCCCGTCATCAATAAAATCGACATGCCCAGCGCCATGCCCGACGAGGTGGAGGACGAGATTGTAGACCTCATTGGTTGCGACCCGGAAGACATCATCCGCGCCAGCGGAAAGACCGGCGAGGGTGTCGAGGACATCCTCAACGCCGTGGTAGACCGCATCCCTCATCCCGTGGGCGACGAAGAAGCGCCGCTGCAAGCCCTGATTTTCGACTCTGTGTTCAACTCCTTCCGAGGCATCATAGCCTATTTCAAGATTCTCAACGGCGTCATCCGCAAGGGCGACAAGGTGAAGTTCTTCAACACGGGCATGGAGTATGATGCTGACGAGGTGGGCGTGCTGAAGATGGACATGATTCCACGTCAGGAGCTGCGCACAGGCGATGTGGGCTATATCATCAGCGGCATCAAGGACTCGAAGGAGGTGAAGGTGGGCGACACCATCACCCACGTGGCGCGCCCCTGCCAGAAAGCCATCGAGGGCTTCCAGGAGGTCAAACCCATGGTGTTTGCGGGCGTCTATCCCATCGACCCCACCGACTATGAGAACCTGCGCGCCTCGTTAGAGAAATTACAGCTTAACGACGCCTCGCTCACCTTCCAGCCAGAATCGTCGGTGGCCCTCGGCTTCGGCTTCCGCTGCGGCTTCCTCGGCCTGCTCCACATGGAGATAGTGCAGGAGCGACTCGACCGCGAGTTTGACATGGACGTCATCACCACCGTGCCCAACGTGAGCTACATGTGCTACACCAAGCAGGGCGAAGTGAAGGAGGTGCACAACCCATCGGGCCTGCCCGACCAGACGCTCATCGACCACATCGAAGAACCCTACATCAGGGCCTCGATCATCACTGCCTCTGCCTACATTGGCCCCATCATGACCCTCTGCCTCGACAAGCGCGGCGAGCTGATAGACCAGCAGTATGTCAGCGGCGGGCGCATGGAGCTGCATTTCATGCTGCCCCTGGGAGAAATAGTCATCGACTTCTACGACAAGCTGAAGAGCATCTCCAAGGGCTATGCCTCCTTCGACTACCACGTTGACAGCTTCCGCCCCTCGAAGCTGGTGAAGCTTGACATCCTGCTCAACGGCGAGCCTGTCGATGCTCTCTCAACGCTCACCCATCAGGACAATGCCGTCAGCTTTGGCCGTCGCATGTGTGAGAAGCTAAAGGAACTCATTCCCCGCCAGCAGTTCGACATTGCCATCCAGGCAGCCATCGGCGCCAAGATCATTGCCCGCGAAACCGTGAAGCAAGTGAGAAAGGACGTGCTGGCCAAGTGCTATGGCGGCGACGTGACCCGCAAACGCAAACTGCTGGAAAAACAGAAGCGCGGAAAGAAGCGCATGAAGCAAATCGGCAACGTGGAAGTGCCTCAGAAAGCCTTCCTTGCCGTGCTGAAGCTCGACTGAAGCTACTCCTGCTAAATAACTAATCATATCTAAGCAAAAATCCTAATCTTTAAACCTCAGATCAAGACAATGGCAAACCTAAGTTTAACACCCCGTGACGTGGCTCGCGAGTTGGCGCGCCGTTACAGCACGATGACCCACGACGAGCTCGACATTCTTGAGAGCATTCTCATTCCCCGTAAGTATGCTAAGAACGAGCTGCTGCTGCGTGAAGGTGAAACATGCGAGAATATCTATTGGATAGTGAAGGGACTGGTGCGCCAGTATTATTTCAAGAACGGCAAGGAACTCACCGAGTATATGGCCACCGAGAACAGCATCGTGATGTGCATCGAGAGCCTGTTCAAGGAAGAACCGTCGCACCTCACCATCCAGGCCCTCGAACCCTCTGTCATCTACTCCATACCCAAGGCCGAGCTTGAGGCTGCTGCCATACGTTGTGTCAACATCCAGATGCTCTACCGAAAAATACTTGAGGAGTCGCTCATCATCAGCCAGCACCATGCCGACATGCTGCGCTTTGAAACGGCTCAGGACCGCTATGCCAAGCTGGTCAAGCGTTCCCCCCAGCTGGTGCTGCGCGCTCCGCTGGTCTATATTGCCAGCTATCTGCAGATGACCCCCGAGACGCTCAGCCGCGTGCGCACTGCCGCCCTGACCAGCGATAAGTAGCGCTGCTCGCTTACAATATATTAAACGGATTTCATGGATTTTCTAAGCTTTTGATTCTCAGCTTAGCTTAAATCCGTGAAATCCGTTTAAGCTGTTTCTTTGCGAAGGGTTATCAGGCCGTTTCTCCCCTCCAGCAATGTGTTATTGCTTGATGTGAATGTCGCGCTGGGGAAACGGAATCTCGATATTGTTGGCGTAGAGGGTGTCATAGATGGTACGTAGCACGTCGCTGACCACGTAGACACGCTTCACGGCATCGGCCCAGATGTAGAGCGTGAGGTCTACGCTCGACTCGCCCATGGCTGAAACCACCGTCTTCACGGGCTTGCTGGCGTCGGCCCACTGGTGGTGCAGGTCTGTGACAGCCTGGATCACCAGCGTCTGTACCTGATAGAGATTCGACCCATAGGCCACGCTGTAGGGAATGGAGGCCAGTACATAGCCGTGGTTGCGGGTCAGGTTCTTGTAGTTCTTGCTGAAGAGCTGGCTGTTCTGGAAGGTGATGACCTCGCCATAGAGCGACTCTACGACGGTGGACGTGTAGCTGATGGAGGTTACTTTGCCCATGGTGCCATCGACCTGTATCCAGTCGCCCACTTTCACGCGGCCGGCCATGAGGGTGGCTCCGTAGTAGATGTTCTCGATGATATCCTTAGAGGCAAAGCCGATACCGGTGGAGAGTCCACCGCTGATGGCGAGCAGCCAGGTGACGCTGATGTGGAGAATGCTAAGCGAGAGGAGCAGCCAGATGCCCCAGACGAAGACCTGGACCACGTTCTTGCCCATGACCTCGCGGCTGGCAGCGGTGGTGGGATCGCTGCCCTGGAAGTGCAGCCGCATGAGGGCCAGGATCGTACTGCCCACATAGGCAAAGAGGAACCAGAGATTGACCACCATTGACAGCTTGAGGATGCTGACCTTTAGATTCTCAAGATTGATGAAGTTCTGTTTGAAGATCTGCCAGCAGAGGTCGCCCAGGTTGAACACGTCGGCAGCCCAGTAGATGGAAAGCATGACCGAGCAGACACCAATCATGGGCAGCACCACGCGAGAGATGAGCAGGAAGAACCACGACTGGGTGATGGGCTTCTGGTGGTAGCGGTGGCGCTTGCCGTAGTAATTCAGATAGCTGCTCAGACAGGTGATAGTGAGGATGCAGGTGAGCTGCATAATCCACCAGATGAGCACCTGCACGGCCAGCAGGGTGTAGCCCAGCCAGGAACAACCCAGCGAGAAGAGGAAAATGGCCAGCGAGATGTAGGTGTAGAACATGTCTGACCGGGGAATGTTGCGGTTGTGGCGTCGAATGACTATCCACTGCCAGAGGGTGCAGAGCAGCAGAATGACGGGGAACACCATGTTCACCAGCTCGCTGGGGATGAGAATGATGCGGAAGGCAATGACGATGAAATCAACGAGAATGAGCGGTGAATAGATGTATAAGGCGCTTTTGATTTGGTCGCCTTTCACGCGCAGCAGCAGCGAGATGAGGATGACGCCCAGCAGCCATGCATACTCAATGAGCAGTCCGCTGGCCATGATGAAGAAGTTCTGGTTCAGCGTGGCACGCATGATGCCCATCACGGCGGCAAACGTCACGGCGGTGGTGGCCATGATGATGCAGGGACGCTTCTTCAGGAATTCAGGCGTGTGGAAGCGTCGGGGCATGAAGTGGAAGATCAGTAGATTGAGCGCAATGGCCACGATAACGTAGAACAGGATCATGGAGAAGAGCTTCAGGATGACGGTGCTGTCCCAGTCGCTCTGCTGTTTCGATGGACGGTATTTCTCGGCCAGCGACGTCTGCATCTCTTGCCAGCGGGCAGGCAGGTTGCGCAGCAGGGATATGTAGTTTTCGCTGCCGTTGCGGAAAATGCCCGTCTGGATGTCGTTATAGCGGCGGTTAGCGTAATCGTTCAGGTATTTTAGCCGCTGTTCGGTGGTCTCGTATATATTAATGTATTCGGCCACCTGACTGCGCGTGAGGTTGAGAATGTGGTGGATGTTGGTGGCCAGGGTGAGGCATACGGAGCGGTCGGTCTTGGCATCATGGTCGAGCAGGGTGGGGCGTATGAGGTGCAGACTGACCATCAGACTGTCGTACTTGGCTATTTCCTGGTCGAGCTTCTCTATATAGGATTTAAAAGGCAGCTGCTGGCGCTGGAAATTGAGATACTGCTCTGTGGCCTCGTGGCAGGCGTATGTGAGGTCGAAGACGTAGTTCTGCTGCTGCGAGTAGAGCATGAGGGCGTTTTGGTTGCTGCGCTTGATGGTTTCGCGCAGCTGCTGAATGATGTCACGTGTCTGCTGCTTGCGCTGGTCTGACATCTGGCTCAGCTCAATGTGTCGCTCGGTGAGCTCGGCGCGCAGCACCTTGAGCGTCTGCTCCAGGTTTTGCTCTTTCAGCACGGCACTGGCTTGGAGAGCCATGAACAGACAGAGGAAAAGTATGGTAAACTTCTTCATGGGGCGGGCTTAATGAATAGGTTCAAAGAGGAGCAGCGACCACTGGTCTTCGTCCTGCTGCAGGCGAAGGGAGAGGCCCAGCTGGCGAGCGCGGTCAACAAGAAGGGGAACGTCGGCTTGGTAGAAACCGCTGAGCAGGAGTTTGCCTCCCTGGGGATTGAGGTGGCTGACGAAATGGGGCATGTCGGCCAGAAGGATATTCCGGTTGATATTGGCCACGATTACGTCGAACTGCTGGTCAATGTCTTCGAGGATGGTGGCATCGCCCTGATATACTTTAATGCGGTCATCAACATGGTTGAGCACGGCGTTATGCAGGGCGTTGATGGCGCTCCACTCGTCTATGTCGTAGGCCACGGCTTGGCTTGCCCCACGCATGAGGGCCAGGATGGAGAGAATGCCGGTGCCGGTGCCGCAGTCGAGCAGGGTGAGATTGCTGAGCGGCAGGTCCAGCAGGGCGTTGCACATCAGTCGGGTGGTCTGGTGGTTGCCGGTTCCGAAAGCCAGCTTGGCGTCTATCTCAATCATGAGCGTGTCGTCGGCAAGCTCGTGCTCGGGCAGATGACGGCAGTCGTGGATGACGAGCGAGCTTCCAATCTCGATGGGCTGGAATCCCTCTTGCTCCCACGGGGCGTTCCAATCGGCCTCGTCAGCAGGAAGCACAGTGTAGGTCACGCTGACGCCATCGTCAAAGGGCAACTGGTCAAGGACGGCATCGAGGGCCGCCGCATTGAAGGCGTCTTGCTGCACATAGCCGCAAAGCCCATGGGCGGAGGGAGTGAAACTCTCGAAACCAGCCTCGCCAGCCAGGGCGGCCACCACATCGGACACGTCGGACAGAATGTCCGCTGGACAGGTTATTGTGAAGTCTACTTCGTAGTATTTCATCTTGCTTTTTTCGTTAAATAGCGTGTCAAAATATAAAATTTCACTGCAAAATTATAAAAAATAGGGAAAATCCTACCATGTTTTAGGGTTTTTCCGTATTTTTGCATAGAAATTAATTGTAATTTTGCATTGTGAATCACTAAACAACGTTTACGAATATGAAAAAGAGGCTTTTATTATCAGTCATGTTGGGAGCAATCTCGCTCTCGGGGTTGGCACAGGACGACATGTATTTCGTGCCATCGAAGAGTAGTGCGCGTGGGGGTTCCTATAGCACTTCTTCTGACGCCTACTATTCTGGGTCGTCGCGCAGTGTGGATGACTATAACCGTCGATGGGGTAGCAGCTACGAGGTGTTACCTGCCGACACGGGCGACATCATCAGCTTTGCCGCTGTGCAGGGTGTCTATCCCGACTCGGTGGGCAGCGACTTTGAGCTGACGCAACGCATGGCCCGTTGGGATGGCTACGAGCCGTCGTCAGCCTACTGGGCTGGCTACGTTGAGGGCTATCGCGACAGGATGTGGCATTCACCCTGGTACTATTCTTCCTACTATCCTTGGTATGACTATTACTGGTATGATCCCTGGTACTGGGATCCCTGGTATTACGGCTACTATGATCCTTGGCGTTGGCATTGGGGCTATGGCTACTACGGTTACTACGGCTATCGTCCATACTATAGCTATGGATGGGGTGGTGGCGGCATCGTGACCCACTATTCGCCCGGCACCTATAATCATGGTCGCCCGTCGGCCAGTGCTAACCGTGGCTTCATCAGCGGACGCACCCATACCTACTCCTCTGGTACGTTTGGCAGTCGGCGTGGCTTAGGCAACTCAGGCTCTTTTGGCAGCACCTCGCGTTCTGGCAATTATGGTGGTACATCAACCCGTACACGTACCTATTCGTCTTCTCCCGCTACCACCTATTCCAATTCGAATGGTAATTTTGGCGGCAGCCGATCCAGCGGCGGAAGCTATTCTGGCGGCGGAAGCTATTCCAGCGGCGGTAGCTCAGGCGGAGGCGGCTCGTTCGGCGGCAGTCGTTCTGGCGGCGGCGGTGGTGGCGGCACCCGTTCCGGTGGTGGTGGCGGCTTCGGCAGCGGACGCCGTTGAAGAGATAATAATAGTTTTGTAAGCATAAAAAACAGTACGACTATGAAGAAGATTATTGTCATGGCTGCTTTAGCAACGGCTCTGTTGCCCGTAGCAGCACAGGAAACATACGAAAACGCCAAGGTGGCTTGGGGCGACCTCAACGGTACGGCTCGTTATGTGGGCATGGGTGGCGCCATGGAAGCCCTGGGGGCCGACATCTCGACCATCAGCTCCAATCCGGCAGGCATCGGTCTGTTCCGCAAGTCCATGGCCAGCGTGTCGCTGGGCTTCGTCAACCAGGAGGACGGCAAGTCGTTTGGCGGTGGTCATCCCACCAACATGAGCTTCGACCAGCTGGGCTTCGTCTATACGTCGCCTACCAGCGGAGGCTTCCTGAACTTCGGCTTCAATTACCACAAGAGCCGCAACTTCAACTATATTCTCTCGGCTGCCGACCAGCTGCACCATGCTTCGCAGAACAAGCTCACCTATGCCAAGGCGAAGAACGAACTGCTCTTTGAGGGCAACGGCGCTCCCGACTTCAACAGACCTTACATACAGTGCAACCAGCTGGACGACATGTATGCCAGGAACCTGCTCTATGAGTACGACACGAATACCTGGTACTACGAGGAGGCCAACAGCTATAACATGGACCGTCGTCATTGGGGCTACGTGGCCGACTATGACTTCAATCTGAGCGGCAACATCAACAACCGCGTCTACCTGGGTCTGACCATCGGCATCCACGACATGCACTACAAGCACTACAGCGAGTACACCGAATACTTCCCGAAGAACTCGCCCATCCAGGTGGCTGACGAGCGCAAGGTGTCGGGAGCAGGTGCCGACGTGAAACTGGGCATTATCTTCCGCCCCGTGGAGTATTCGCCCTTCCGCGTTGGTTTGGCCATTACCACGCCCACATTTTATGACCTGACTACGAGCAACTATACCTCGATGACCGATGCCGGCGGCTCGGTGGCAAACAGCGAATCGTACGACTTCAAACTCTACACTCCGTGGAAGTTCGGCCTCAGCCTGGGCCACACCATTGGTGACTACTTGGCCCTGGGAGCCAGCTATGAATATGCTAACTACGGCTCGATGGACTCGCGCTACAACACGGGCGAGAGCTACAGCTGGTGGTATGACGACTACTATGAGGAGAGCAAGAGCGACGAAGAAATGAACCGCCATACGTCGGACATGCTGAAGGGCGTTTCCACCCTGAAGCTCGGCGCTGAGTTCAAGGCCGCTCCTGAGGTGGCAGTGAGGTTTGGTTACAACTACGTCTCGCCTATGTATAAGAAGGATGGCTATAAGGACGGCTCGCTGGCCTCGGACGGCTCGTACTACAGCTCGGCCACCGACTACACCAACTGGGAAGCCATTCACCGCATCACCTGTGGCGTGGGCATTCAGCTGGACAAGTTGAACCTCTCGGCTGCTTACCAGTATTCTATGCAGAAAGGCGGATTTGAGCCCTTCATGAGCTATGTGGACCAGTACGATGCAGCCGACAACAACGTGGCCGACGTGGTGAAGGTGAACAATAAGCGCCATCAGGTGCTGCTCACGGCAACTTATACCTTCTGATATGATTAGAAAGCTTAGAATCTTTACCTTGGGCGCTGCTGCACTCTTCTGTGCTGCCAGCGCCCAAGCTGGTCTTTTGACCCGATATGTGAAACCGATGATTGGCACTGGCGGACACGGACACTTGTTCCTTGGTGCCAATGTTCCTTTCGGCTTTGTGCAGCTGGGCCCCACGCAGCACACCCGTGGCTGGGACTGGTGCTCAGGCTATCACTACAGCGACTCGGTGCTCGTGGGCTTTAGCCATCTGCACCTCAGTGGCACGGGGGTGGGCGATCTTGGCGACATCACCATCCTGCCGGTGGTGAGTAGGAATCAGCAGGAAGTAACGTTCAGCCACGACGACGAGGAGGCCCGGCCTGGCTACTATGCCCTGACGCTGGCCAATGGCGTAAAGGTGGAGCTGACGGCTACCGAGCGAACAGGACTGCATCGCTACACCTGCCCCGAGGATGCCGACAGCCTTTTCCTGCGCCTCGACTTGAAGAGTGGCATAGGATGGGACCGCCTGACGGGAGCCAAGGCCATAAAGGAAAGTACCACCAGCGTGACGGGTTATCGGTTCTCACGTGGTTGGGCCGATAACCAGAAGGTGTTCTTCACTGCCGAACTCTCAAAGCCCATGGCTGGCTTTAGGAATCAGGGCGACACGCTCGTCGTCATGTCCTTCCCCAACGACGGCCAGCCCCTGCTGCTGCGCGTAGGCCTCTCGGCCGTGAGTGAGCAGGGGGCCAAGGCCAACTTGAAAGCCGAGCTGAACCACTGGGACTTTGAGCGAGTGAAGGCCGAGGCCGATGCCAAGTGGGAACGCCAGTTAGAAAAGGTGAAAATAGGGGGGAATGCTCCGGCCGAAAGGCTGAGGGTGTTCTATACAGCCCTCTATCATACCATGACCGCCCCCTCGCTGTTCTCCGACGTTAATGGCGACTATCGTGGGGCCGATGGAGAAATCCATCACGGCCGTCATGCCACCTACACCACCTGGTCGCTGTGGGACACCTACAGGGCTGCTCATCCGCTGATGACGCTGCTTCATCCCGACATGCAGGATGACCTGGCAGCCACCATGATTGACATCTGGCGCGAGCAGGGTAAACTGCCCGTTTGGCATCTCATGGGATGCGAGACCAACTGCATGGTGGGCAACCCGGCCATACCCGTTCTGGCCGACATCATCCTGAAGGGCCTGAGCCGGCGCGGCGAGGAAGCCCTTGAGGCCATGCGCTCATCGGCCATGCTCGACGAGCGCGGATTGGCCCTGCTGAAGGAATATGGCTATTTACCCTGCGACCTCTTCAACGATCAGGAAACCGTGGGCCGAGGGCTTGAATATGCCTTGGCCGACTGGTGCGTGGCTCGCTTGGCTGAGCGCTTGGGGCGCAAACCCATTCAGCAATATTTCGACCAGCGTGCCCAGAGCTACAGGAAATATTTCGATTCTGTCACTGGCTTCATGCGCGGAGTGGACAGTCAGGGCCGCTTCCGCCAGCCCTTCAACCCCTTCCATTCGGCACCCAAGAACCGCGACTATACCGAGGGCAATGCCTGGCAGTTCACCTGGCTCGTGCCCCACGATGTGGACGGGCTGGTGTCGCTGTTTGGCTCAGAGGACAGGTTCGTTGAAAAGCTCGACTCGCTCTTCATTGTCGAGGGCGACCTGGGCGAGGAGGCACCACCCGACATTACCGGCCTGGTGGGCCAGTATGCTCATGGCAACGAACCCAGCCACCACATTCTCTATATGTATAATTATGTGGGAGAGCCCTGGAAAGGTGCCCGATTGATTCGCAAGGTCATGAACGAGCAGTATCGTGACGATGTTGACGGACTGAGCGGCAACGAAGACGTTGGCCAGATGTCGGCATGGTATGTGCTCTCAGCCTTGGGACTCTATCAGGTGGAACCGGCGGGGGGAAAGTATATCATTGGCACGCCCCTCTTCGATGAGGCCATGCTTCATGTTGGCAAAGGAAAACTTTTCACCATCAGAGCCCGCGACAACAGCGACACGAACATCTATATCCAGCGAGCCACATTGAATGGGAAACCCTACACCCGCTCCTACATCATGTACGACGACATAGTCAAGGGCGGCGTGCTGGATTTGCAAATGGGGCCAGAGCCCTCAGCGTTTGGCACCGCCGATGACGACAGGCCCCACAGCGATCCTCGGCTGTTTCACTCCCAGGCCGTAGACAGCACCATTGAGCAGGTGAAGCGCCAGCTCAGCGGCAATGAAAAGCTGTCACAGATGTTTGCCAACTGCTTTCCAAACACGCTGGAAACCACGGTCCATTACCGTAAGACCCCGAATGGCGACGACGACACCTTTGTTTATACAGGTGACATCCATGCCATGTGGCTGCGCGACAGCGGGGCCCAGGTGTGGCCGTACCTGTTTCTGGCTAAGACCGACGAGCCGCTGAGACACATGCTGCGGGGCGTCATCCTCCGTCAGTGGAAGTGCATCTGCCTGGACCCCTATGCCAATGCCTTCAACGACGGCCCCACCGGTGGTGAATGGCAGTCAGACCGTACCGCCATGAAGCCCGACCTGCACGAGCGGAAATATGAAATCGACTCGTCGTGCTATCCCATCCGCCTGGCCTACGAATATTGGCAGCAGACGGGCGACGACTCAGTGTTCGACAATAACTACTGGCTTCGTGCCATCAGGCTCATACTGAACACCTTCCGCGAGCAACAGCGCAAGAATGGGGTGGGGAGCTACCGCTTCCTCAGAGTCACCGACCGTGCCTTCGACACCCAGGGGTGGGACGGCTATGGCGCACCCGTTCGGCCGGTGGGGCTCATCGCCTCCGCCTTCCGCCCCAGCGACGATGCCACCGTGCTGCCCTTCCTGGTGCCTTCCAACTTCATGGCTGTCAGCTCCCTGCGCAAGGCAGCCACCATCCTGCGCCGCGTGAACCACGAAAAGTCACTGGCAAAAGAATGCACCCAGCTGGCCGACGAAGTGGAGAAAGCCTTAAAGCAGCATGCCATAGTGAAGCATCCCAAGTATGGTAATATCTATGCCTACGAAGTAGATGGCTTTGGCAACCATCTGCTGATGGACGATGCCAATGTGCCCTCGCTGTTGGCCATGGCCTATCTGGGCGATGTTCCCGCCAACGACAGCGTCTACCTCAACACCCGTCGCTTCGTGTGGAGCCCCGACAATCCCTGCTTCTTTCAGGGCGTTGCCGGCGAGGGCATTGGCGGACCGCATATCGGTCGCGACTACGTGTGGCCCATGAGCATCATGATGAAATGCTTCACGGCTCAGGACGACGAGGAGATTCGCCACTGCATGCGTATGCTCCTGTCCACCGACGCTGGCACAGGCCTCATCCACGAGTCCTTCCACAAGGACGATGCCAACAAGTTCACCCGTCCCTGGTTTGCCTGGCAAAACAGCCTCTTTGCCGAGCTGGTGCTCAAGTTGCTTCGCGATGGTAAGGCGCCCCTGCTCAACAGCCTGTAGCCAGTCCTCAGCCCCAGGCTTTTCAGCCTCGTGACGGAAAAATGAAGAAAAAACTTGCAAAAGGTTTGGCGGTTTCAAAAAAATATAGTAATTTTGCAGCCGCAAACAAGGAGAGTTGGCAGAGTGATCGATCGCGCTGGACTCGAAATCCGGTATACCCTTATGGGTATCGGGGGTTTGAATCCCTCACTCTCCGCAACTGGGAACCCCATCGGTTCCCTTTTTTGTGCCATTGCCTCAACTTCACGTGCTCGCGAGGGGAGGCCCCCAGCCACTTGTTCCAAACAATTTGAGGAATCTCGCGTGAGAAATTTTTCTGGGAAGCCCTCCCGTAAAAAAATCTCACGTGAGAAATTTTTCTGGGAGGCCTTCCCGTGAAAAAATCTCATTGACTTTTTTTCGTGGGCGGTGCTGCTGGTTCGTTGGCTCTGCTCGGAGTCAATATTTTTGATGCGCATAGCCCTTTTCAGGAGCATCTGCAAATGTTGAAAAATATCCTTTTATGGGATGCTGGCGTTTTTTTTTGTTCAAATCGAGCTGAATTAGCAAATAAAACACTAACTTTGCGCAGACAAATTGACCCTCCTGCCATTTTCAGGTGGTTAATCAAGTCTATAGATTGGAAAACAATGATTGAAATAAAGCATGCACGGAAGGAACAGGCTGCTGACATTGCCCGGCTGATCATGACGGCCATGACAGACGACTGTTGCCTCTATTTTTGTGGAGTGGGGCATGGCCTGGAGGACTTTCACAGGATGATGACCATGCTCGTGGAGCGTGAAGACTCACAATATAGTTACCTTAACACGTTGGCGGCCATGGATGGCGAACGGCTGGTGGGCATTGCCGTCAGCTATGATGGCGGTCGCTTGCACGAACTGCGTCAGGCCTTCGTTCAGGCTGCCAAAGAATGCTTCGGCATGGATCATTCGGGAATGGATGACGAGACACAGGGGGGCGAGCTCTACCTCGACTCGCTGGCCGTAGCGCCTGACTATCGCCGCCAAGGCATTGCCCAAAGGCTCCTGAAAGCCACCAAGGAGAAGGCCGACGGGATGGGGCTGCCCTGTGTAGGATTGCTGGTTGACAAGGGAAATCCTGTAGGCGAGGCCCTGTATGCCTCGGTCGGCTTCCGCTATGTGAACGACAGCCAGTGGGGCGGACACCCGATGAAACACTTAGTATTATGATGCAGCAGTCAGAGTCTACCCTGAAGCCCAGTAATCCGCTCTGCGAGCAATATGCCGAGGGTGCTGACTGGCTCATGAGCGAGGCTTTCTGCCTGTATGAAGACCGTGAGCTTTTCAAGCCCTACGAGAAGCATCATAGCACGGTGCTCGATGCGGCACGCTTGGCCGAGCGCCTGCGCGTCGGCCATCTTATTCTCTATCATACAGAGGACAGGACGCTCGAAAACCGCAAGGAAAGGTACACCGCCGAGGCAAAGATGGCATTCAGCGGCGCAGTATGTGTGCCTGACGATTTAGAAAGAATAACGTTGTAAATCCCATTATTATAGAATGAAACATAAAGGAATTATCTGTGGCATACTGGCGGCAGTGTGCTATGGCACCAACCCGTTCGGCGCCTTGCCGCTTTACGAGGAGGGCGTGAACACATCGTCCGTCCTCTTCTACCGTTTCTCCATGGCGGTACTGATGCTGGCCGCCATGTTGCTCATAGAGCGTAAGTCGTTCCGAGTCAGCCTTGGCGAAATGAAGGTGCTCGGCTCGCTTGGACTGCTCTTTGCTGCATCCAGCATCACCTATTATCAGAGTTTTCGATTCATGGATGCCGGCATTGCCTCCACCATCCTGTTTGTCTATCCCGTGATGGTGGCCGTCATCATGGCCACATGCTTCAAGGAGCGGCTGACGGCTTCCACGGTTACGGCGATCGTCCTCGCTTTGGTTGGCATCGGTTTGCTTTACAGGGGCGATGCTGGTCTTTCGCTCAGCGCCATAGGCGTCCTTCTGGTCATGGTGTCGTCGCTCACCTATGCAGTCTATATCGTGGTGGTCAACCAGTCGAGCATACGCATGTCGTCGCTGAAGCTCACGTTCTATGTGCTATTGACGTGTATGCTTGCTTTGCTGGCCTATTCATTCACCTCGCCCGATCTGCATCTGATGTTACCCCCTTCGCCACGAGCATGGTTCTTTGCCTGTTGGCTGGGCCTGGTGCCTACAGTGCTCTCGCTGGTACTGATGACCGTTGCCGTCCACGAGGTGGGAGCCACGCCCACGGCCATCATGGGCGCCCTGGAACCACTGACGGCGGTGGCCATCGGCGTGACCGTTTTTGGCGAATCGTTCACCCTGCGTCTTGCCGTTGGCATTGTGCTCATCCTTTCAGCCGTCCTGCTGATCGTGCTGGGGAAAAACTTCCATCTGCGCACTATCACTCATACGATTACCGCCATCGTCAGAAAGACCTGGCGATGGCGGTAATCGTTGCCGTAAAGAAGTTCCGGCGGAGTGGGCTGGAGATTGCTACAGCCCACTCCGCTGACCTTTACCATTTCAGTTCGTCCTGGAGAATCACGCCGTCCGTCATGGGGCTGTCGGCCTCGCCGAAGGCATTAGCCTTGTACTGGATGCAGAGCATGGTCATGTTCGTGCTGCCAGTGTTCTTCAGTGCACGCTTGCCGTCGGGAGCCACGCGGACAATAGTACCCTCGCTGACGGGGAAGATTTCACCGTCCACCTGATACTGGCCTTCGCCCTTCAGGATGATGTAAAGCTCCTCGTGGGTCTTGTGCGTGTGCAGGAAACCGCTGTCCTGGCCGGGAACCAGTGTCTGGAAGCTCAGTTCACTGCCTGTAGCACCCACGGCCTGACCTGCAAACACCTTGCCCTGAATGGTCACCTCGGGTCCCATCGGCAGCACGTGCTCGATAATCTCGTCCATCTTACCCACGCTAACTGCGCTGAAATTCTTACCTGTCTTAATAGTTTCAATCTGTTTCATAATTCTTTTCCTTTTTATTCTTTTATTTTTAGACGCTGCAAAGGTACTGCAACTTTTTCACTCCCGCAAGAAGGCACCAAAAAGTGACATAGTTACCAAAAGGTAGGAATTGTGGCGTTATTGGCATTCCGTGAAATCACCTTTAACTCAGATTAACGTATGTTGTTTGGTAATCTGGTAACTTTTGGGTACTTCTCTCAGACGCTGAAGAATCTGGAGCAGAGCCATCTGGTGCATCGTGAGGTCTTCCCAGAGGTTCCCCCACGAGTGGAATATTCACTGACAGAAACCGGCCGTTCGCTGATGCCCGCCATCACCGCCCTCATCGATTGGGGTAAAGAGCATTTCAATGACGTCGTAACGGATAGGCAATGACACTGCCAAAAGCGTCGTCATCCAACTTACCTCATTTCGGGTAGTTTTGTCCGTAATCTGTCTATGCAGGTTCCGCCGCTTTTGTCGTACCTTTGCAGCGGAAAAGCAGAATGACATCTTGTGGATGAGATGTCAAGTGAAATAAAGGTTTTATATGAAAGAAAAAACAATCATTCATCGTCTTTTTGCTGTAGCAGTGGCCATGATTGTCGTGTCGTGCAGCAGCGATGAGGCACAGGCTCAATTACCAAACAATAGTACAATGGCACAGAAAATGTTTATCACGATTGATGGCAGAACAGAGACAGCAACCCTTGTCGACAACAGCGCCACGCAAGCACTTGTGGAAAAGCTCCAGGAGGCTCCCGTCACAGTAACACTCACTTCGAGCGGTGGCTTTGAAATCTGGGGCGCCTTAGGCTTCTCCTTGCCAACGAGCAACGAACAGATAACAGCCCAGCCCGGCGATGTTATCCTCTATAGCGGTAGCAATATTTGCCTCTTCTATGGCTCTAATTCGTGGAGCTACACGCGTTTGGGAAAGATTGACGGCTTATCGGAAAACGAACTGAGGTCATTCCTCAAGGCTGGTGGGAGCAACATCAGCGTCACCTTGTCGCTCAGCAATCCTACAAGCATCAGCCACATCAGTACCGACAAGAACACCGCAAAAGCCTACACCCTGCAAGGCACGCCGTCACAGGCAGCGCGCAAAGGAATCGTCTTGCAGAATGGTAAGAAATTATTAAGATAGAATGCGTGGTTTTCATGGGGAGGCTCCCCAGAAAAATTTCTCACGTGAGATTTTTTCATGGGGAGGCCTCCCAGAAATATTTCTCACGTGAGATTTTTTTACGGGAGCATCCTCCTTGGTGAAAGTGTAGCCCATGTACTCCGCATTCTCCAACTTCTGCTCCTTGCGGACGAAGTGAGGCAGTCCGCTGTAGGTGCCGTCCTGTAGGCGTGTCAACAGGAGTCGTGCAGCCGCCTTTACCTTCTGACCATAGATGAGCATTGTCACGTCAAGCAGGCCGGACTTGCCGAAGTTCAGCATGTTGTCCTTCGCTCCTGTCTTCTCAAGTCCCGTCCATGCAACAAAGCATCGGCCACCGCCACCGTACAGATAGTATCATCCGTAAAGCCGTTCTCCTTTGACAGCCACTCAAAATTGTAGTCATTCGTCGAGTTAAACTCCCAACGGCTACCTACTATATCTCCAATTATTGCTCCTAACATATCTTTAAGATTATGCTGCAAAGTTACGAAATAAATTTGAGTAGGAATTGTCTTTATATCTATAAACTGACGTTATCTTTGTGATTTAGTTGTTAAATTTGCAGCGTCTAACAAAAACATGATAAAATGATTGCAGATTACAACACGATGCCTCGTATGTTCTGGGAGTGCAACCGCCTGTATTTTGACCACCAGTTGCGAACACCCAAGTTCGGTCTTATGCATTCCTATCGAACTCTGGGGAAGTTTGCGTATTTCTGGGGAGAAAAGAAGAAGCCTGTCAAGAAACGTTATATGGCGATTCTTATGTCCGATTACTTTGATTTCGACGAAGAGACCTTCAGAAACATTATGGTCCATGAGATGATACACTACTATCTATATCTTAATGATCCCAGTGATTGTTCGGTCTTTCGCCGTTTTCTTCGATTTTTTGGTTTTAAGAGTTCTGACCATGGCCCTGAGTTTATGGCGATGGCTCAGAAATTAAACGAGCAATATGGGCTGAACATCACTAAGACCTACGATGCTTCGTTCGTCCCTTTATCACCCAATGCTCGCAAGTAATCATAGTGGCATTGTCATCATCTATAAAGGAGAAGTTATGAATGTTATAGGTATAATTGGAAAGCAAAATAGGAAATCATTTCGTACCTTTGCACCAGATATTTGAATCAACGTTTAATAATACAAAGTAATATGGAACTTATCAATTACAAAGAGTTTATTGCACAGCGTAAGGCAAAGGCAGAGAGCCAGGCACGTAATTATTTCTACAACAAGAAGGAGCGCAAGCCCTATTACTGGGCTGAAGGTAACACCCTTGACGACGTAGATAATCACAACGAGGCGTTCTTCCATCTCACCGATGAGGAAGTAACTCGCATCAAACAGCTCATCATCGACACCGTTAATGCCGATGACCCAGAAGCCACACCCGTCAGCACGGTCAAAGAAGCTATCAAGTGTCTTAACTATAGCGAGATTTTCGAGAAGAGCGAAGAACTGCGCCATCTGCTACAAGAGCGTTGCGATGAAGCCAACCTCGACCCTGACAACATCGACTTCGACAAACGCTACTACTTCTATAAGTTCAGCGTTTTGGCTTACAACTACGACGAGAACAAAGTCTGCGGCCCCCTTGCCGTCGAGGTCATGCTCAGTGATGAGGACTATCTCACCCTTCTCTCACATCAGCTCTATGAGCGCGACAACTTCTGCTTCAATCAGCTGTTGAATACTAATCCGGAACTGGCTGCCAGACTAAGCAACCGTGTCGAAGGAGAAATCTACGGCTGGCGATTCCCCGTTCACGTTCCCTTTGCCATTCTCTTCGACGAACTTCGTGCAGATGCCGAGATCATTGATGGTCCCATAGGTGCGACGGAGGAAATCTTCAGTGAGTCTACTGAAGAAGAGATGCATCATGTCGTTGCCTCTGCCT
>JAFPTC010000121.1 GCA_017400455.1 Prevotella sp.
TATCTTAGAAACGGGGCATTAGCCTGTTTTGTTTGCTGGCCAATGCCCCGATTTCGATCTCGTTCTATGTTATGTTCTATCCACTCATGTCATTTTAACAGGTTTCTATTATCATCGTTTTCCAACACACGCATCTGATTGATGGCTATCTGATTGATTTAGCACTGAGACGGAAACGGTTCAGTCCGGCCTGAGATTTAATTATGTCGAATTCGGCACAATTAAAATTCGGATTCATCAACCGCTCCCATATTCCAGGGTCTTAGAGCATCCGAGATACAACAGCGGTACAAATACCCCCATTTTGATGATTTTTCTTCTCTCTTTTGACTGGCAAAAAGTCTTGTCTTTGCTCACCAAAGTTGCTAAAAGCACAAAATGGCAAATTCAGGGCTGCTGGCGCTCGGCGGGCATGCTGAACTCGCAGCCGCAATACTGCTGGTTGTAGAAGCCATACTGGCGCAGCAGCTCGTTGCGGCGGTCGCTGAGGCCGCCCTTACGCCAGTTCTGCGCCCAGAACACGGTGCCTGGCACGGAGGCCTGGGCCGCCTGGCCGGCAAGGGTGATTTGCTCAAGGCTCTTCCAGCGCGACGAGGCCAGCGTGGTGGTGAAATGAATGATGCCCAGCTCGCGGGCCTTGCGGGCGGCGGCCAGCAGACGCATGTTGAAGCACTGCTGACAGCGGCCGCCACGCTCAGGCTCATGCTCCAGGCCAGCCACATGGCAGCGCCACGACTGGTGGTCGTAGTCGCCGTCGATCCACGTCAGGCCCAGGCTCTCGGCGTGGCGCTTGCTCTCCTCCTTGCGGATGGTGTATTCCTCCTGGGGATAGATGTTGGGATTGAAATAGTAGATGGTGGGGCGGACGCCGTTGGCCAGCATCCACTCAACAATGGCGCTGCTGCACGGGGCACAGCAGGCGTGGAGCAGCACCTGGGTGCAGCCCCCCTCGGGCAACAGGATGGCAGGTTGACGATGTTTCATGGGTTTATTTCTGAAGATGATAGGTGCCGGCGCCCAGCTCATGAGGCTCGCAGCCAGGGAGCAGGAGCGTGGCGGAGGTGCCGGCGGGAACGGTGAACTGATAGCTGACGGTGCCGTCGGCCTGGCGCTGCCAGCTGCTTTCAATGCGTCCGAAGGCGGTGTCGAGATGGCCCTGCGCAAAGGTCATCTGGCCTGTGGGATCGGGCTCGGGACGGAGGAAGAAGTGGCGATAAGCCGGCGCCTGCTCGTCGCGCTCGATGCCCAGGCAGCGGTTGATGAGCCACTGGCCCACGGCGCCGAAGGAATAGTGGTTGAAGGAGTTCATCGAGTTGTTACCGCCAAAGCCGGCCGTATGGGTGTAGGAGTTCAGGCGCTCCCAGATAGTGGTGGCACCCTGGGTGACGGGATAGAGCCACGACGGATAGCTTTGCTGCTGGAGCAGGCGGTAGGCCACGTCGCTGCGCCCGCAGTCGCTGAGCGCACGGCTGATCCAGGCGGTGGTGACGAAGCCGGTCATGAGCGAATAGGGCGGGCAGCGCACGCCGCCATCGGTGGTGTTCTCGCGTTCGATGGTGGCCACGAGGCGCTGGGCCAGCTTCTCCTTGAGCGGGCCATCGACAATGCCGAAGGCCAGGGGCAGCACGTAGGAGCCCTGGATGTCGATGGGCTGGCCGTGGCGCTCGGGCCTGAAGCGGGAGGCAATGGTGGTGCCCGAGGAGGGGTCGATGTAGGTGTCGATGAAGAAGCGCTTGCGCTGCTCCAGTCGCTGCGCGTAGTGGCGGGCGTCGTCCTGATGGCCAAGCAGCAGGGCCACCTGACGCATGATGTGGAGGTCGTAGATATAGTAGGCCTCGAAGAGCAGCGTCTTGTCGTTCTTCTCATCCTCCAAGCCGAGCCAGTCGCCCAGGTCGCCCCAGGCCCGCTCCTGCACCAACAGGCCGGTGGCGGCATCGAAATAGTGGTCGTCGATGTAGCGGATGTAGGCCTGCATGGCGGGGTAGTGCTGGCGAAGGATGGTGGTGTCGGCATATTGCAGCCAGCACTCCCAGGGCACGGTGATGCCGGCGCTGCCCCATAGCAGACCGCCGAAGCCGCCGCCCACGGGGGCAATGTCGGGCATGCGGCCGTCGGCCGTCTGGACGTCGCGCATAGCCTGTAGATGCTTGCGCAGGAACTCATCAACACGGGCCATCATGACGGCCGTGCGCGAAAAGACGCTGATGTCGCCGCTCCAGCCCATGCGCTCGTTGCGCTGGGGGCAGTCGGTGGGAATGCTGATGAAATTGGCCAGCATGGACCACTGGACGTTCTGCCAGAGGCGGTTGACCAGCTCGTTGCTGCACCGGAAGGAGGCGGTGAAGCCCTCGACGCTGCTCAGGACGATGCCCTTCACGGCGGAGAGGGGCAGCGGGCGGTCTAAACCGCTGATTTCCAGATAGCGATAGCCGTGGAGTGTCTGCGCGGGCAGGAACTCTTCTTCGCCGCCCCCACGGGCCACGTAGATGTCCTGGGCCATGGCGGCGCGGATGTTCTCAAGCATCATAGTCCCCTCACGACCGGCATATTCGGGCAGGTGGGGATAGAGCACCTCGGCATATCGGAGCGTGAGACGCTGGCCTCGGCGCAGTCCGGAGAGGGTGAGCTGGGGAACTCCGGCCATGTTCTGGCCCATGTCATAGATATAGACGCCTGGGCGCACCTGACTGACGCTCTGGGCCTGGAGTGTGGTAAAGGGGCGGACGCCCGTGGTGGCGGGAACGAGGCGGAAGGCGGAATAGTCGTCCACACGGGGCTGGGTGCCGCCGCCCTCGGTGGGCAGATGGCCGTCAAGCGTCATCTCCCGGGCCTTGATCCACGTCGGGGGAGTGATGGTATTGTCATAGACCTCACCCTGGAACATGCTGGCATAGAGCACCTTAGAGCGCGAGGCCACCAGCCACTCGCCGGGCTGGGTGGTGATGACGGTGGAATCGCCATCGGCATAGCGAACCACGATGCGGCCTAAAAACGACAACTGGTCGCCGTAGAAGTTCCAGTTGCCACCATAGGTCAGTGCCCCCGCCCACCAGCCTTCGGCCAGCTGGACGTCGAGCGTGTTGCGCCGCTGGAGCAGCGGGGCGATGTCTATCGTATGATAATAATGTGTACGGTTGTATTGTGAGGCGCCGGGAGCATAGTATTCGTTGCCCACGCGGCGCCCATTGAGCTGGGCCTGGAAGATGCCTCGGGCGGTGGCCGTGAGCGTGGCGGCCGCAATGGCCTTGGGCTTCAGCGTGAACGTGCGGCGCAGCAGGGGCATGCTGCCATGGCTGGGATCCTTCAGCACCCTTTGAGCCCGCTGCATGTCGCCTATGGGGCGCGCCACGCTGTCGATATAGAGCAGGGCATGTGGCGAGCGATAGTTGCTCACGGCCACGCGGCGGAGGGTGGCCCGCTGGCCGGCGGCCATCTCGTAGCCTATGTCTGCCAGCTGGGGAAAGCACACGAAGTCGCCCCCTTGGCCCATGGGATTGAGCACCACCGAGCCCAGACGGCGGCCATCGAGGCTGATGTCGGCAGCACCCAGGCAGCAAGCGGCCTCAATGGTGTGGGGCTCGTAGGGGGCCAGCTGCGGCGCGTCGAAGGTGGCCAGCAGCTCGTGGCCCTTGGGCGTGTAGTTGACGCGATAGACCTGCAGGTGGCGGGCGGCGGCGTCTAACTCAATCTTGATGAAACTTTGGTCAGGGCCGTTCTCCACGCCGAGAATGTTCAGGTGCTGGTGCATCAGGCGCTGGTCGTTGCCACCGAAAAGCAGGGCCGCCCGCGACGATTGGTGCTGCTGGCTGAGCTGGAGCTGCCAGCTGATGCGAAACTGCGACAGATAGGGGGCATAGAGCACGCCCTGGTCACTGCCAATCCATTTGGCGTCGCCCAGCTGGGCCAGACAGGCTATCGGCCAGCAGGCCAGAAGGAGAAAGAGGCTTTTGATGGTGTTCATAGCGTAGGTTATTTCAACAGATGGTAGCTTCCGCCGGCCAGCGGACGCAACACGCCCTTCATCTCAAGCTGGAAGAGCAGGGCCGTGAGCTGGCCGATGGGGATGTTGGCTTTCACGGAGATGATGTTCTGCTGCAGGTCGCCGTCGCGCTCAAGGAGTTGCACCACGCGCTCCTCGTCGGGCGAGAGATCGGGGAAGCAACTGCGCTCGATGCCCTGCTTCTTGGCATGGCGCAGCAGGGCGTCGTCTTGCCAGCCCATGGCCAGCACGAAGTCCTCGGCCGAGGTGATAAGCTGGGCGCCGTTGTCGCGGATGAGATTGTTGCAACCGGCTGAGGCGGGGGCGCCCACGGCTCCGGGGAAGGCGAAGACGCTGCGGCCGTAGTCCTGGGCGATGCGTGCCGTGATGAGCCCGCCGCCCTTGGCCGCACTCTCCACGAGGATGGTGGCGTCGCTGACGCCCGCCACGATGCGGTTGCGACGCACGAAGTTCATCTTGTCGGCACGGGTCTCAGACATGTATTCGGTGAGCAGCCCGCCCTGGCCAAGCATCTGGCGGGCGGTGTCGCGATGGGCCGTTGGGTAGATCTCATCAAGCCCATGCGCCAGAACGGCCACCGTCTCGCTGCCATTGTCCAAGGCGCAGCGATGGGCGCAGATGTCGATGCCGTAGGCCAGGCCGCTGACAACGAGCACATCGGGACACTGCTCGTGAAGCTCGCTCACGAAGCGGCGCACAAGGTCCTGCCCGTAGGTGGTGCAGCGGCGCGTGCCCACCAGGTTCAGCACGCGCTGGCGGTTCAAAGGGGCCGTACCCATATAGTAGAGCACGACGGGCGCATCGGGGCACTCCATCAGGCGGGCCGGATAGTGGTCGTCGCCATAGCAGAGCACCTGGATGTGGTGTTTCTCAATGAACAGCAGCTCCTGCTCAGCCCGTGCCAGGGCGAGGCTCCAGTCTTTCAGGGCCTGGGCCAGCCGCTCGCTGCAGTCGGGCAGCACGTCGCGAATGTCGTTGCGATGTTCGTAGACGGCACGCCCGCCTCCCAACTGCTGATAGAGCAGCAGGGCCGTGGGAAGGTTGAATCCCGTCATGCGGGTCAACGCCAGGGTATAGAGGACTTCCTGCTCGTTCATCGGATGTACTTTTCAAAGGCGCGGTCGTAGTCCTCGCTCTGCCCGAGGCGGCCATTGACCAGGCAGACCAGCTCGATCTTGCCTCGGAAGCAGAGCTGCTCGTCGCTGGCGCGGAAAATGTCTTGATGGAACACGTATTTCAGGCCTTCCTTCTCAAGACGCAGACGCGAGATGAACTCGTCGTCGGGCCGGAGGGGCACCTTGTATTGCAACTGCATGCGGGCCACCACGGCATCGACGCCTTTCTGGTGCATCTCGGCGAAACTCAGCCCGCACTGCTTCAGAAACAGGTGGCGGGTGTGCTCGCAATAGTGAATGTACTGGGCGTTGTTCACAATGCCCTCGATGTCGCACTCGTAGTCGCGCACTTCCATGCGGGTTTCAAAGTGGTATTGATTCATCTTCTCTCCTATTTATTATTTAGCGCGATGCGCGCAGATATTCATATCCGAACCGACAGCGCAGGCAGTCCTTGGCGTCGCAATATTCCTTCTTCAGCTGTATCAGGGCCTGCGAGTCGCCGGCCGTCTTGGCCTCCAGGCCACACTCCTGCCACATGGTAATGATGTGGTTGCGCTCGGCCTGCATCTGCTCAAGCAGGTCGAAGGCGCGGTCGCACAGTTCTTCCTTCTGGCGATGGCGCCCCACAGCAAAGAGTATGGGAATGGCGGTGTTGATGATGATGAGATTGAGCGAGGCTGCCGACGTCTGCTTGCGGCGCTTCGGGCTTTCCGAACCAAAGGCGTAGTGGGTCTCCCAGTAAGGCGAGACGTGGGTGGCGAACATCTGGCGCAGCGCGTCGACTGTCTGGCATTCCAGGAGGGCGCTCAGGCCTGCTCGCCGCTCATAGTATAGATTGGCCAGCTGCGACAGCCGGATGTGGGGGAAGTTCTGCGGACGGAGCCGGAGGAAGCGCCACGCGGCAAAGTCCATGGGTTGCAGCTGGAACTTATGCTGCAAGTAGAGATACTCGTTGCGGAGCTTGGCAAAATAGCCTTCGTTCAGTGCGTCCGCCCTGTAGCGTTCGGGAATGCTGGCTTCGTCAAGCAGTCCGGCCTGTCCCAGGAAGATGGCCTCTATCTGAAACAAATCGTCGCGGTGCTTGCCTACCGCGCTGAGGGGCACACACGAAGCCCAGCGCTCGAAGGCGTCGCTGTTGATGCCGAATCCGAAGTTGCGGGCCAAGGTCTGGAAATAAGCGTCCTCCCACGAGCCCCCCGTCCGCTCAGCTCGTCGGCAGATGGCTTCGGTCTTCTGCTCCAGCCGCTCGGTCTGGAGGGCTGCCATCCACGAATGGACCATCAGCTTGCTGAGATTGGGGATAATGCGATAGCACGGTGGATAACGGTCGGCATGCAGCAACTCGGCGTAGTGCTCCTTCACCTGGTCGGGCACTTGCAGCTCCAGCTGGGGCAGGTATTGGCCGTCCTCGGTGATGACCTCTGCGTCGGCGAGGCTCACTACGTGCAAAACCACATTGTTATAGCGCGGATCGCGGTCGTGACCATGCACATACCAGTCGCCCGATCGCAAATGGAGCTCCACATTTCCCACCCACAACGTACCGCCAATGCGCACCTTCGCATTGAAGAAGTCGGGGCCAGCATTGCGGTTGTGCAGGCCTGGGTCAATCACTTCCATCGAACGGCCGTCGGTGGTGTGCAGCTCGCCAAGCGGCAGCATCTTGTGTTTCCAAACGTAATGGAGCAGCTGTTCCATCTTTCATCATGCTTAAACTGTGCAAAGATACGAAGAATAGTTGATTTAAACGAACTTTCCTTCTTTTTTCTCAATAATATTTTTAGCTTTTCTTTCGACTATTAGGGAAATAATATGTAACTTTGCGGAAAAATTACAATTACATCCATGATTCTCAATTACGACGTAGTGGTAATCGGCGGCGGGCACGCAGGCTGTGAGGCGGCATGTGCTGCGGCCAACATGGGAGCGCGAACGCTGCTGGTGACGATGGACATGAACAAGATCGGACAGATGTCGTGCAATCCCGCAGTGGGCGGCATCGCCAAGGGACAGATAGTACGCGAGATCGACGCCCTCGGCGGACAGATGGGACGGGTGACCGACGCCACCAGCATTCAGTTCCGCATGCTCAACGTGGGAAAAGGGCCCGCCGTATGGAGTCCACGCGCCCAGTGCGACCGAGGGAAGTTCATCTGGAAATGGCGCTCCGTGCTCGATGAAACCGCCAATTTAGACATCTGGCAAGACCAAGCATGCGAGCTGATGACCGCCACAGAGGAGACCAGCAAAGGAGCCACGACCAAAAGAACTGTAGTGAGGGGCGTGCGCACCATCTGGGGCGCAGAGATAGAGGCCCGATGCGTCATCGTAACGGCAGGCACCTTCCTCAACGGACTGCTGCACATTGGACGGCAGATGATACCCGGCGGGCGCATTGCAGAGCCAGCCGTGGCCCATTTCACCGAGAGTATCACCCGTCACGGCATCCGTTCGGCACGCATGAAAACCGGCACGCCCGTCAGGATAGACAAGCGCAGCGTGGACTTCAGCCTGCTGGAAGAACAGCCTGGCGAGCAGCATCCCTACCGCTTCTCTTACTTCACGACGCCACAGGAGCAGCTGTCGCAGCTGCCCCAGCTGCCGTGCTGGACGGTGAACACCAACGCGAAGGTACACGAGGTGCTACGCCGGGGACTGCCCGATTCGCCCCTTTACAACGGACAGATTCAAAGCATTGGCCCGCGTTATTGTCCCTCCATAGAAACCAAGCTCGTCACTTTTCCCGATCGTGAGCAGCATCCACTTTTCTTAGAGCCGGAGGGCGTTGACACAAACGAGATGTACTTGAACGGCTTCTCTTCGTCGCTCCCAATGGACATACAGGTCGAGGCACTGAAACAGATGCCCGCCTTCCGCGATATTAAGGTCTACCGGCCAGGCTACGCCATTGAGTACGACTTCTTCGACCCGACGCAACTGAAACACACGTTGGAATCGAAGATAATCGATGGATTGTTCTTGGCAGGGCAGGTCAACGGCACCACAGGATATGAGGAGGCTGCCGGTCAGGGCTTGGTGGCTGGAGTGAACGCCGCATTGAAATGCGATGGAACCGAAACATTTGTGATGCACCGCGACGAGTCATACATAGGCGTGCTCATCGACGACTTGGTGACCAAGGGCGTTGACGAGCCCTACCGCATGTTTACCTCACGAGCCGAGTACCGCATTCTGTTGCGACAGGACGATGCCGACCGCCGACTGACGGAACGCTCCTACCAGATGGGACTGGCAAAGAAAGAACGCTTCTACTGGTGGATGGAAAAGAAGAAAGCTATCGAAGAAATCGAGAAATTTTGCAAAGAGTACCCCATCAAACCGAAGGAAATCAACTCTGCGTTGGAGCAGCTGGGCACCACCCCACTGCAATATGGCGTGAAACTGGAAGACCTCATCGCACGTCCGCAGCTGACCTTTCAAAACCTTTCAAACCATCTCCCGGCACTTCGCGAGCTGCTGGAACGCCAGCCCAACAGGAAAGAAGAAATAGCCGAAGCTGCCGAGATACGCATTAAATATAGAGGATATATCGAGCGCGAGAAGATTGTGGCCGAAAAGATGCACCGGTTGGAAAACATCCGCATCAAGGGCCATTTCAACTATGCCGAGATACAATCGCTCAGCACCGAAGCCCGCCAGAAGCTCCTTTCCATTGACCCCGAGACCCTGGCACAAGCCAGCCGCATCCCCGGCGTCAGTCCCAGCGACATCAACGTGCTGCTGGTGATGATGGGACGATGAAGAGGCACTCAGACCGTGAAACACGCTGGCGTTTCACGTGGAACAAGCAACCATTTTAAACAATCCAATACACTGATTATGAACAACAAAGTATTAATGGAGAACCTGCGATGCATTCCAGACTTCCCCAAGAAAGGAATTAATTTCCGCGACGTGACCACGCTTTACAAAAACGCCGAGTGTGTGAAAATTATGCTCGACGAATTAGTTGAGCTCTACAAGGACAAAGGTATAACCAAGATCGTGGGAATAGAAAGTCGTGGTTTCGTGATGGCCTCGGCATTGGCCGCTCGCTTAGGCTGCGGCATCGTTCTTGCAAGAAAGCCTGGCAAGCTACCCGCCACAGTGATTAAGGAAAGCTTCTCGAAAGAATATGGTGTAGACACCATTGAAATGCACATCGACTCCATCGACGAGAACGACGTGGTACTGATTCACGACGACCTGCTGGCCACCGGTGGAACAGCTAAGGCCGCCTATAAACTGGTGCAGCACTTCCACCCGAAGAAGACCTACATGAATTTCATCATCGAGATTCGCGACGAAGGCCTGCATGGCCGCGACCTGTTCCAGGGAATAGAGTTGACGACGCTGATGACCATCTAAAAGGGCAAAGCTGTTTCACGTGAAACAAAGAGCATGACAAAGGAAGAAAACGAGAAGAGACTCAATTACCTGAAGGGGATTGTGAGCCGCCTGCCCGACAAACCGGGGAGCTACCAGTTCTATGATGCTAACCATACTATTATATATGTAGGCAAGGCGAAGAACTTGAAGAACAGGGTCTCTTCCTACTTCCACACCGAGGTGGATCGTTTCAAGACCAAGGTGCTGGTGAGCAAGATAGAGGACATCAGTTACACGGTGGTGAACACCGAGGAGGATGCCCTGTTGCTGGAGAACTCGCTCATCAAGAAATACAATCCCCGCTACAACGTTTTGCTGAAAGACGGCAAGACCTACCCCAGCATCTGCGTGACCAACGAGTTCCTGCCTCGCATTTTCAAGACCCGTACCATCAACAAGAAATGGGGCACCTACTACGGGCCCTATTCCCACATTGGCAGCATGTATGCCGTGCTGGACCTGATCAAGGAGCTGTACCATCCGCGCACCTGCCATACGCCCATGACGCGTGAGGGCGTTGAAGAGGGGAAATACAAGGTATGCCTTGACTACCACATCAAGCGCTGCGCCGGGCCGTGCATGAAGAAACAGAGCTGGGAGGACTACCAAAAGAACATCATGCAGGCGCGTGAGATTCTGAAGGGCAACACACGCCAAATCCTGCGCGAGCTGAAGGCAGAGATGCTGCAACTGGCCGAAGAGCTACGCTTCGAAGAGGCAGAGGAAGTAAAGCGGAAATACCTGGCGCTGGAGGGATTCGTGACGCGCAGCGAGGTGGTGAGCCACACCATTGACAATGTGGACGTGTTCAGTATCACCAGCGACGAGAAGATGGCCTACATCAACTTCATCCACGTCTCTAACGGCAGCATCAACCAGAGTTTTACAATAGAGTACAAGAAGAAGTTGAACGAGACCGACGAGGAGCTGCTGCAGTTGGGCATCGTAGAGCTGAGAGAGCGTTTCAAAAGCCAGTCGAAGGAGATCATCGTGCCCGAGATGGTGGATGTAGAACTGGAAGGCGTGACCTTCACCGTTCCCCAGCGTGGCGACAAGAAAACGCTGCTCGACCTGTCGGTGATGAACGGCAAACAATACAAGTTCGACCGCCTTAAACAAGCTGAGAAGCTGAATCCAGAGCAGAAGCAGACACGCCTGATGAAAGAGCTGCAAGAAAAGCTCCACCTGCCCAAGATGCCTTACCAGATAGAGTGCTTCGACAACTCGAACATCAGCGGTAGCGATGCCGTAGCAGCCTGCGTGGTGTTCAAGGCGATGAAACCCTCGAAAAAAGACTACAAACGCTACAACATCAAGACGGTGGTGGGCCCCGACGACTATGCCTCCATGAAAGAGGTGGTACATCGGCGTTACACTCGCCTGTTAGAGGAGGAACAGCCCCTACCAGACCTGATTGTGGCCGACGGCGGAAAGGGTCAGATGGAGGTTATTCGCGAGGTGATACAGGACGAGCTGAACCTGGACATCCCCATTGCGGGCCTCGCCAAGGACGACCGTCACCGAACGAACGAGTTGCTCTACGGCTTCCCCCCGATGAGCATCCAGCTGAAGACCGACAGCGAGCTGTTCTACGTGCTCACGCGGCTGCAGGACGAGGTACACCGCTTTGCCATCACTTTCCATCGCGAGAAACGCTCGAAACACGCGCTCCACAGCGAGCTGGAGGAGATAAAAGGCATCGGCCCGAAGACCCGCGACGAGCTGCTGAACAAACTGAAATCGGTGAAGAAAATCAGCCAGGCCAGTGAGGAGGAACTGACCGCTATCGTAGGTCAGGCGAAGGCAAAAATCATCTATACCCACTTTTACGGGGAGTAGGAAGGCGGGACTGAGGTGGAAAAGCATCTTAGCACTTTGTACTAAGCTGTCTTTCAAACACTTAGCGACTTATAAGCAGAAAAAAGCGCCTCCAAAAAACGCTATCAACAGGCGGGCGTTTCACAGGAGGCCGACTTTTAAAAATTTCTCACGTGAGATTTTTTCACGGGAAGCCTTCCCAGAAAAATTTCTCACGTGAGTTTTTTTTACGGGAAGCCTCCCCAGAAAAATATCTCACGTAAGAAAATTTTCAAAGCCACGTGCATATTATTTGGCACTTTGAAATTTTATGCGTATCTTTGCGGAAAAAATTAAGGACATGAGAGCTGTCATACAACGGGTAACACGGGCCAGCGTGAGCATCAACGACACGGTGAAGTCGGCCATCGGCCACGGTTACCTCATCCTGTTAGGCGTCTGTGAAGACGACCATAGCGACGACGTGGACTGGCTGGTACACAAAATAGCGGGGCTGCGCGTCTTTGACGACGAGAACGGCGTGATGAACCGCTCGATTATCGACGTTTCGGGCGAGGCTCTGGTGGTGAGCCAATTCACCCTCTTCGCCAGCTACAAGAAGGGCAACCGCCCATCGTGGATACGCGCCGCCAAGCACGACATCAGCGTGCCGCTCTACGAGGAGTTCTGCCGGAAGCTCGGCGAGGCTATCGGCCGTCCCGTGGGCACCGGCGAGTTCGGCGCCTATATGAAAGTAGATCTGCTCAACGACGGTCCTGTAACCATTTGCATGGACACAAAAAACAAGGAATAATGACTATCAAGGAAGCGCAACAAGCAGTAGACCAATGGATTAGGGAATATGGCGTACGCTATTTCTCTGAGCTGACCAACATGGCCGTGCTCACCGAGGAGGTGGGCGAGCTGGCCCGCGTCATCGCCCGCAAATATGGCGACCAGAGCTTCAAGGCCGGCGAGAAGGACAACCTGGGCGAGGAGATGGCCGACGTGCTGTGGGTGCTGCTCTGTCTGGCTAATCAGACGGGCGTCGACCTGACCGAGGAACTACAGAAAAGCATTGACAAGAAGACGCAACGCGACGCGCTGCGCCACATAGCAAACCCGAAACTACAAGCATAACAACCAAAAAAGAGAGAAATATGGCAGAAAAACAAACATTTACAGCCAGCCGAATAGAAGAGGCGCTGAAGAAGTATAACCTCGACATCACCGACCAGGAGGTGAGCGAGGCCGTGAAGAAAATCATTGCCGAGAAAGTGCATGAAAACGATACCGTGGAGGTGAAGAAATTCCTCATGGGCAGCGTGGAACTGACCACGCTGAAGACCACCGACAGCGACACCAGCGTGATGGCCTTCACGGAGAAAGTGAACCAGTTTGACGAGGAGTACCCCACCCTGCCCCACGTGGCTACCATCTGCGTCTATCCGCGCTTCGCCCGTACAGTGGCCGAGACGTTGGAGGTCGACGGCGTGGAAATAGCTTGCGTCAGCGGCTCGTTCCCCTCGTCGCAGAGCCTCATCGAGGTGAAGACCGTTGAAACGGCCTTGGCCATCAAGGACGGTGCCACCGAGATAGACATCGTTCAGCCAGTAGGCTCGTTCTTAGAGGGCGATTATGAGACCGTGGTGGAAGAGATTCAGCAGCAAAAGGAGGCCTGCGGCGAGCACGACATGAAGGTCATCCTCGAAACGGGCTGTCTGAAGACCGCCAAGAACATCAAGACAGCCTCGCTGCTGGCCATGTATGCCGGTGCCGACTACATCAAGACCTCCACCGGCAAGCTGGAGCCTGCCGCCACACCAGAGGCTGCCTACGTGATGTGCCAAGCCATCAAGGAATACTACGATGAAACGGGCATTCAGATTGGTTTTAAGCCCGCTGGAGGCCTGAATTCCGTGATGGACGCACTCATCTACTACACCATCGTCAAAGAGGTGCTGGGCGAGCGCTGGCTCACCAACAAGTGGCTCCGTCTGGGCACCAGCCGCCTGGCCAACATGCTGCTGAGCGAGGTGGTGGGCAAGGAAGTAAAGTTCTTCTAATAATGCCGCTTCATGACATAGTCGAGGTATGTGACCAAGGCGTCGCGTATCTCGACTTTTTTCACGCTTTCATCGATGAAAACCATGCTCTGGTCGTAGAAATCCTGCATGCGCTGCTCAGCATATTCAATGCCGCCAGCCTGCTTCGTGTAGTCCACCAAAACGGCAATCTCATCGGTGTTGATCGTGCCGGCCTTCACCTTCTTTGCCAGCGTAATCATCGACTGCATGGGAGTGGTTTTCAGGGCGTAGAGCACCGGCAGCGTCAGCTTGCCTTCAGCCATGTCGTTGCCGGTTGGCTTGCCTATCTCGCGTGAATCATAATAGTCGAAGATGTCGTCGCGAATCTGGAACATCATGCCAAGCGTTTCGCCAAACTGCCGGGCACGCTCTATCTCCGCATCGGGAGCGCCTACCGACAGGCAGCCCAGCACGGCGCAGGACTCGAAGAGCGAAGCCGTCTTCTTATGAATCACGTCGTAATAGACCTGCTCTGAGAAATCGGGATTCTGGACGTTCGACAACTGGAGTATCTCTCCTGCGGCGAGGGTGCGGCCCAGCTGCGAAAGGTTCTCCACGATGCGGCGGTTGCCCGTCTTCGACACGTGGAACAGGGCCGTTGAAAGGATATAGTCACCCACCAAAACAGCCACCTTATTATTAAACGTAGCGTTCACCGAGGCCTGTCCCCTGCGCTCGGCACTCTCGTCCACCACGTCGTCGTGGACCAAAGAAGCCGTGTGAAGGAGTTCCAAACCAATGGCGGCATTCTGCGTGACATCACTCACTTCGCCAAAGTTCTTAGCCATTAACAAGGTGAGGATGGGACGCATGCGCTTTCCACCACGCTGGCGAATGTGCGCCAGCACATTACCCAAAAGACCATCTTCGTGGGTCATCGCCTGAGTGAAAAGTTCAACAAACGTGCTGAACTCAAGCTCTATAGGCCGTTTAATAAGTGATAAAGAATCCATTTCGCAGAATTTTGATACAAAATTACGGAAAATATCTGATTATTGCGAATTTTTTTAGTAATTTTACACCAAAATTAAGCATACATCATGGAAAAACTATTTTTGCTCGACGCCTACGCACTCATCTACCGGTCGTACTACGCCTTTATCAAGAATCCGCGCATCAACTCCAAGGGACTGAACACCAGCGCGATCATCGGCTTCGTTAACACCTTGCAAGAGGTCATTGAGAAGGAACAGCCGAAATACTTGGGCGTGGCCTTCGACCCTCACGGGCCGACGTTCCGGAGCGAGGCTTTCCCCGCCTATAAGGCCCAGCGCGAGGCCACGCCAGAAGACATCCGTCAGGCCGTGCCCATCATCAAGGAGATGCTGCAGGCCTACCGCATACCGGTGCTCCAGGTCGACGGTTACGAGGCGGACGATGTCATTGGCACGATGGCAAAAAAAGCTGGTTCCATCGTGAACCTGGAAACCTACATGCTCACGCCCGACAAGGACTATGGCCAACTGGTGAGCGAGCGCTCACGCATCTACCGTCCGCGCCACGGTGGCGGCTACGAGGTGATGGGGCCGAAAGAGGTATGCGAAAAATATGACATCCCCCACCCTACCCAGGTCATCGACCTGCTGGCGCTGATGGGCGACTCGGCCGATAACTTCCCCGGCTGTCCGGGCGTGGGTGAGAAGACGGCGGCCAAACTCATCAAGGACTTCGGATCGGTAGACGAGTTGCTCCGGCGCACCGACGAGCTGAAGGGCGCACTAAAGAAAAAGGTGGAAGAACACGTCGACGACATCCGCATGTCCTACTTCCTGGCCACCATCAAAACCGACGTGCCCATCGACCTGAATCTCGACGAGCTGACCCTGAAGGAACCCGACAAGGAAAAACTGGGCAAAATCTTCGCCGAACTGGAGTTCAAGTCCTTGGCAGACCGAATTCTTAAAAAATCAGAAAATAAGCCAAAAGTTCAAAATCAGCAGCTCTCTCTCTTTGAGAATTTTACGACCGAGGAGGCGGGCGAGCCAAAATTTTCGAGTTTTGAGACCCTTAAAACGATGACTCACGAGTATAAACTCGTTGATAATGAGGAAGAAATGCGTCGCCTTTGTGATTTTTTTAGGACAAAAGATTTTATCAGTTTAGACACGGAGACCACTTCACCACACCCCATCGAGGCAGAATTGGTGGGTTTGAGCTTCTCAGCAGAGGAACACAAGGCGTTTTATGTGCCCATTCCAGCAAATCGTGAAGAGGCGGTAAAAATTGTTAATCTTTTCAAACCACTCTACGAAGACCCCAAAATTTTGAAAATCGGACAGAACCTGAAATACGATTTAGAAGTTTTAAGAAAATATAACGTCTGCTTACAAGGGCCCATGTGGGACACGATGATTGCCCACTACCTGATTCAACCGGAGCTACGCCACAACATGGACTACATGGCCGAGACGTTCCTGCACTACCAGACCGTACACATCGACGAGCTGATAGGTCCACGGGGAAAGAACCAACGCTCGATGCGCGACCTCTCCCCCACCCTGGTCTATGAATATGCGTGCGAGGATGCCGACATCACGCTGCAACTGAAGCACCGGCTGGAACCAGAGCTGAAGAAGAACGAATGTGAGAAGCTGTTCTACGAAATAGAGATGCCCCTGATGCCCGTACTGGCCGAGATGGAGATGAACGGCGTGGTGCTCGACACAGAAGCGCTGGCACAAACGTCAAAAGATTTGACAGCACGACTGAACGAGATTGAGGCGCGCATCTACGAGCTGGCAGGCGAGAAATTCAACATCTCGTCGCCCAAACAGGTGGGCGACATCCTCTTCGCCAAGATGAAGATTATAGAAAAACCCAAGAAGACGAAGACGGGCCAATACGTCACCAGCGAGGAAGTGCTCACCCAGCTGCAAGGAAAGCACGAGATAGTGGCCGACATCTTGGCTTTCAGAGGATTAAAGAAGCTGCTGTCGACCTACGTGGACAATCTGCCATCGCTCATCAACAAGGAAACAGGACATATCCACACCTCGTTCAACCAGTGCGTCACCGCCACGGGACGACTCTCGTCGAGCGACCCCAACCTGCAGAACATTCCCGTCAGGGGCGAGGACGGAAAGGAGATTCGCAAGGCGTTCGTGCCCGAGCCTGGTTGTCAATTCTTTTCTGCGGACTACAGCCAGATTGAACTGCGCGTGATGGCCCACCTCAGCGGCGACGAACAGATGATTCGCGTCTTCACCGAAGGCCACGACCTGCACGCTGCCACCGCCGCCACCATCTACAAGAAACCCATTGAGGAGGTGACTCGCGACGAGCGCACAAAGTCGAAGCGCGCCAACTTCGGCATCATCTACGGCATCACCGTCTTCGGCCTGGCCGAGCGGTTAGACATCAGCCGCGACGAGGCGAAGCTGCTCATCGACGGCTTTTTCGAGACCTTCCCCCGCGTACACGACTATATGGAGCGCGCCAAGGAAGAGGCACGCCAGCGCGGCTACGTAGAGACCCTCTTCGGACGGCGCCGCTACCTGCCCGACATCAATTCGCAGAACGCCACCGTGCGCGGATTTGCCGAGCGCAACGCCATTAACGCCCCCATCCAGGGCACCGCCGCCGACATCATCAAGGTGGCCATGATTCGCATCCACCAGCGCTTCAAGGCCGAGGGCATCAAGAGCAAAATGATCCTACAGGTGCACGACGAACTGAACTTCAGCGTCCTGCCCGAAGAGAAAGAACGGGTGGAACGAATTGTACTGGAGGAGATGCAGGGTGCCCTCGACATGAAAGTGCCCCTCGTGGCCGACTCAGGCTTCGGACAGAACTGGCTGGAAGCCCATTAGGCCGCCCACCAGCCATGTGCAAATCTGACGGCAAAGGAAAGTGACGTGGAGAAATGGGGGAAATGTCAAAATCTTTCACAGAATATTTCTTCACGCCAACAAAACATTCTGTGGCGGAAAATGGGCGTTTTGCAACCGTGGGGAAGCCTCGGCAGATGAAAAAGGGAGCGCAAGAAGCATGTTTTTGCACAAATACATGCTTTTGTGCAGCTTTTTTGCCTTCATTTCGCCGCCTTTCACATTGCTGTAAGCACGCCGCAGAAGAAAAAGTCAACGCCAAATTTTTCTGCGGCGTTGACTTTTGAAAACCATCGAACGCCATTTTTTAAAAAATCAGCGCAAGCGGCTGATATACTGCCATTTAGCAAACTTTCTCAAAATGGGCTTATTTTCGCCAAAGAGTCTTTTCGCGCAGAATATTCAAAATATGGAGGCCATAAATGGGCATTTTATCAAAATATTTCAATATTTTGTTGGACAGATGCAAGATTTCAGATGGAATGTAGTTAATAGAGAAAAAGGCATGACAATGAAACGCTTCAACCATCTGCTCCCCTTGCTGCAGGCCACACTCCTAAGTGGCCTGCTTACGGGCTGCATGACCATCTTTAGCCCATCGAGCGAGACCATCCTCATCAATCGCCCCACCGCCGAGCCTGTCACCATCATCACGGCCAGCGATACACTGGCAGCCGAGGGCCAGCCCATAGCGCTCAGTCTGAAGAAGAAACACCTGAACAAGCCCATACAAATAGCTTCCGAGGAATACGAATACCAGACGCTCATTCCCGGCCGGCGAACCGCCTGGTGGGCCATCTTGGCCGATCTCTATTTCACCGAAGGAGTGGGACTCATCGTTGACTATTCCAGCGGCGCCATCTACCACCCCAGGCAGAAGAGCTACTATGTGAAGGCAGCCCGCAAGGACACGCTGCGCAGCGAGCTGCCCGTGGCCGACCATCGCGCCCCCTCCCCCTTCAAGACAACAATCTACAATGCCAAGCGCCACTACCGCCACGAGCTGCGGCTGGGCCTCAGCATCGGCAATACACTGCACGACGGCTGCTTCGACCGAATGAGCCAGCGCGTGGCCGACCGCCTGCACCTGAACGGCTACATGGACGAACTGTACTGCGGACTGGGGGCCGTGACCAACTTCGCAGCCAGCCTGAGCTACTACTATCACCTCAATGACCGCTGGGCAGTGGGAATGATTGCCGGTACGGGCACAAGGCCCAACGGCTACGCGGGCTACATGGATCTGGACCCCAACTGGAAGCAGGGCTGGCCCAGCGACTGGCCTACCGACACACCACCTGAGGTCTTCGTGGGCAACATGGAGAGCACATCGTGGTTCTTCCTGCCGTCGGCGAAGTATTACTGGAGCTTCACCCCCGAAGCCAGGCTCTACTCGAAGGCAGCAGTCGGGCTGATGAGCCAGCACAACTGGTTCGAGCCTTTCGACCTCCCCAACGACGCTTACTTTGGCTACACTAACGCGGCCAGGAAAGCCATCAGCGAGGGCTCCCATCTGAGCGAACGCCGCTGGCATCTGGCTGGTCAGCTGTCGCCCTTCGGCGTAGAGGTGGGTAGCAGCTGGCTGCGCTTCTTCGTCGAACTGGGCTACGGCATGGAGGGCATCTTCACCACGGGCTGGAGCTGCCACTTCTGACGTTCCCATGCTCAAGAATCCGCCCATTTTCGCCCCATTTCATGGCTATATTGACCCATTACGGTTCGCAAAAAGCAAGAAAAACGGGTTTTCGCTTTGCTGTTCGCTCACTTATTTGTAACTTTGCACCCTGATTATAAACGTTTATACTGAGAAATGGCATTGAAATGTGGTATTGTGGGCCTGCCCAACGTGGGCAAGAGCACACTGTTCAACTGTCTGTCGAGCGCCAAGGCGCAGGCAGCAAACTTCCCCTTTTGTACAATAGAACCCAACGTGGGCGTCATCACCGTGCCCGATGAGCGACTGACGCGCCTGGCCGAGCTGGTGCACCCAGGACGCATCGTGCCCGCCACCTGCGAGATTGTGGACATAGCCGGACTGGTGAAAGGCGCCTCCAAGGGCGAGGGACTGGGCAACAAGTTCCTCGGCAACATTCGCGAAACCGACGCCATCATACACGTGCTGCGCTGCTTTGAAGACGAGAACATCACCCACGTCGACGGCACCATCGACCCCATACGCGACAAGGAAATCATCGACACTGAGCTGCAGCTGAAGGACCTTGAAACCATAGAGGGCCGACTGGCCAAGACCGAGAAGGCGGCCGCCGCCGGCAACAAGGACGCCAAGGTGGAGGTAACGGTGCTGAAGGCCTACAAGGAGGTGCTCGACCAGGGCAAGAACGCCCGCGTGGTGGAGTTCGAGACCAAGGAAGAGCAGGACTGCGCCCGAGGGCTGTTCCTGCTGACGAGCAAGCCCGTGCTCTACGTGTGCAACGTAGGCGAGCAGGACGCCAAAGACGGCAACCAGTGGACCCGCAAGGTAGGCGAGCTGGCCCAGGAAGAAGGTGCCGAGATGATGGTCATCGCCGCCAAGACCGAGGAGGACATCGCCGAGCTGGAGTCCTACGACGACAAGCAGCTCTTCCTCGAAGAACTGGGCCTGGAAGAGAGCGGCGTCAACCGCCTCATCAAGAAGGCCTATGCCCTGCTGAACCTCGAAACCTTCATCACCGCCGGCGAGATGGAGGTGAAGGCCTGGACCTACAAGCGCGGCTGGAAGGCCCCGCAGTGCGCCGGCGTCATCCACACCGACTTCGAGAAAGGTTTCATACGCGCCGAGGTCATCAAGTACGACGACTACCTGAAGTACGGCTCCGAGGCCGCCGTCCGCGAGGCCGGCAAGCTCGCCGTCGAGGGCAAGGACTACGTCGTCCAGGACGGCGACATCATGCA
>JAFPTC010000122.1 GCA_017400455.1 Prevotella sp.
ATCCATAGTGGTCTTGAGGGTCATTGTACCATCATTCTCCACATTTACCAGTTCAACATCAGTACTCTCTGGATCAGTGACATCAATAACTACGGGCTCACTGCCTTCACCATCCCCCAGTGTCAGCTTCTCACCGTCCCAAACGGCAAAGATGCCATAAGCATGGCCGTTTTGTAAGCTAATGTCGCTGCTGATGCGGTTTTCAGAGCGTATCTCTTCGCCATTGATTTCGGCTATAAGCTGGGCATTTTGAATCTTCTTACCAGTTGGAATGTAGAAAGATGACACTTGCGGGAAAGAACTGCCATTGTACACATTTATGACTTTAGGCTTTCCCTTCTTATCTCCGTCTTGAGAGGCATTTTGAATGTGCCCATCTTCAACTGAAACCTCAGCCGAGGTATAGTACCATTTCTCTTCAGCATCAAAGCCTTTGTGGACAAACACAAAAGGTTTGCTGGACTTGTTAATAACATATAAGATTTCTGCTACACCAGCTACTTGTGATGTGACTGAAGAACTTCCTCTTTGGCCCGTGAACCAAAAGTTAGAAGTTGCATTGCGCACCAAATCTTGGCGATAGAACAATTCGTGGTCATCTACGTTGAATGCTCCTGATAAGCCGTACAGTTGATAGGAGGCTTTTGTGTCCAGTTTCGATGCATCTACTTCCACTCTAAATTGTCCGTTTTCCGAGTCGACGGTAGAAATGGGATATTGGCCCATGTTAATAATTTTCCCATTTTGTTTGGCAAACATAAAAACATTCCCAATGTCGTCCCATTTAGAACTGAACTGGACCTCATTCCCATCGGCAAGTTCGCTGTTGACTAATATGTTCGGCGTTGGGTTGGGCATGGTGAATGCCATAGAAATCTTGTCAACACTTTCCTCCTCCTCCTCTTGGGATTTCATTTTTATCTCTCCTATGGTACATGAGGTCAAAAAAGCCAAGAAAATAGGCAATAGAAGTACATTCGTGATTTTCGAATTTTTCATCATATAGTTTATAGGTTTATAATAATTCGCAAATAGTTTTGCAAAGTTACACAAAAAAATGGTAACAGCAAAAAAAACTCAAAAAAATGAATTAAGGAAAGCCTGGTATGCTATTCGGGGCCGTATTTGTGGCCGAAATAATACTGTCCTCTTTTGCGCGTGATTTGCCCGTAGTTGATGGCGTGGACGGGGCAGTGGTGGTAGCAGCTGAGGCAGCAGGTGCAGCGTCCGTCATGCTTCCAGCTGGGCGTTTCCTCGAAGGCAATCTCGCCCACGGGACATTCCTTGGCGCAGCGTCCGCAGTGGATGCAGACATCGGCGTCGACGGTGAATTTCTTGTCGGTAATCATATACCGGTTGAAATAGGCACCGATGACATGGCTGAATGTCCAGGGCGTCAAACCCCGCTTCAGGCGGCTGTAGCCCGACTGGCGGTTGATGACAACCTTGATGAATTCGTCAAGGTCGTGCCGGGCCTGCTCCGTCTTCTCGCGTTCGCGCTCCGGCGAGTCCGTGTACATGAAAGGCAGGCAGACGTAGCTTTCGGGCATGATGAGCGATTGGCAGCTCTGAAGGCCGATGCCTTTGAGGGCCAGTTCCTTCGTCAGCATTTTCACGGACAGTCCTGTGCTGTCGCCGCAGGTGCACAGCGCATAGGCATAATGGCCCGCTGCCTCGTGGATGGTCATCCGGCTAATGAACTCGCGGACGATATGGGGCGGCTGCCACCCATGTACAGGGAAGCAGAAGCCGATGCGCTCCTGTTCCGCAAGCGTATATTCGCAAGGCGTATTCAGCTCGTCGGCTATGGACAACAGCCGCTCGTGCGTGGCTGCTGCCAGCTGTTCGGCGGCCCAGCGTGTATTGCCTGTACCAGAGAAATAGAAGATCATAGCGGCATTTTCCTTTTAATCCATTCCGTGATGCCACCTTCCAGGTTGACGCACTTATATCCTTCGGCACTCAGCATGCCGCAAGCCTTGGCCGAGCGTCGTCCGCCACGGCAGTAAACGGCTATGGTCCTGTCGGTGGGTAACGAGGCCTTAGCCTGCTGAAGGAAGTCGTCCTTCTTCACGTCGATGTTCATGGCCCGCTGAATGTGGCCTTCGCCGAACTCTTCTGCCGTCCTCACGTCGAGGACCACCACGCTGGAGTCGGCAATCAGTGCTGCAAACGCCTCTACGTCGGCATCCTGATAGTTCTTCTGGCCGCAGGCCGATGTCAGGCCCAGGACAGCCAGCAGGTAAGCGATGATTTTCTTCATATTCTTGCTGTTTTGTTTGCTTGGTTCGCGTCATTTTGCTGTTTCAGCAGAAATCTTCTGCAAAAATAGTGTTTTTTTGCTGATTGCCGCTCTTTTTCTGCCATAAATTTGTGATTATTTATGAATAATTCAGCAGCCTGTTCAGAAAAGGCATAGCGCGAGAATTTTCCGGGGAGCCTTCCCGTGAAAATTTCTCACGCGAGATTTTTTTCTGGGGAGCCTTCCCGTGAAAATTTCTCACGTGAGATTTTTTTCTGGGAGGCCTTCCCGTGAAAATTTCTCACGTGAGATTTTTTCACGCGAGCAGGGTGGGGCGGTGCGACGTGCCGTTTTCGTCGAAAAAAGTGCCGCATTTCGTCGAAACTTGCTTGGGGGAAACAATGGAAAATAGTAATTTTGCACCAGAATCAAGACAAAACAAGAAAAATGAATAGCAAAATGACGAAAAAACTCTTTCTTTCACTGGCCGTGAGCCTCATGGCCACGACGGCCGGCGCCCAGACCACGGTGAAGGGCGTGCTGGTGGATCAGACGCTGGGCGAAGGCGAGCCCTATGCCACCGTGCGCATCATCAAGCAAGGCAGCGAGAAGGCCGCCGCTCAGTTCCTCACCGGCGTGGACGGCCGCTTCAGCCAGCAGGTCAGCGGACGTGGCAAGTACGACATCGTGTTCAGCAGCGTGGGCAAGGAAGACCTCCACCGCCCCATCGAGCTGACGGGCAGCGGTACGCTGAATCTCGACACATTATATATAAAGGACAGCGCCACGGCCCTGCAGGGCGTGGAGATAGTGGCCCAGAAGCCGCTGGTGAAGATGGAGGTTGACAAGATGAGCTACAACGTGGCCGAGGACGACGATGCCAAGGCCTCGACGGTGCTCGACATGCTGCGCAAGGTGCCCATGGTGAGCGTCGACGGCCAGGACAACATCTCGGTCAACGGCTCGTCGGCCTTCAAGGTCTATGTAGACGGAAAACCCAACATGATGTTCTCCACCAACCCGTCGATGATCTTCAAAAACATGCCCGCCTCAATGGTGAAGAGCATCGAGGTGGTGACCAACCCTGGTGCCAAGTATGACGCCGAGGGCGCTACGGGCGTGCTCAACATCGTGCTCAACAAGGAGGGCTTCGGCGGTGCTGCGGGCGCTGCTGGCAGTAGCAGCATGGACGGCTTCAGCGGCAGCCTGCGTGCCCAGGCCGGCACCAACGGCTGGGGTGGCGGTGCTTTCCTCAGCGGCCAGAAGGGCAAGCTTTCCTATAGTGCCAACGCCATGTACAACCAGATGAAGCCCGGCACGCCGAAGGTGAGCCAGGAGATGATACAGTCCCTGATGGAGCAGACCACCGAGAGCCGCACAGAGACACGCCTGCCCTTCACCATGGGCAGTCTCTCGCTGGGCTACGAACTCGACTCGATGAGCACCGTGGGCCTGACGGCCCAGCTCACCAGCATGAACATGAAGAATACCGGCTGGACGAAAAGCGCAATAAGCTTCCCCCACTTCTCGACGCCGACGCTCAACGGCTGGCAGTACGGCAGCGACATTGACATGCGCAACCGCCAGACCAGCTTCAGCGGCTCGGCCGACTATCAGCGCTTCTTCAACCGCGAGCGCACCAGCTTCCTGGCCCTGACCTATCAGCTGTCGTACAGTCCCAACCACAGCAAGACCACCACCGACTTCCATGCGGTGGACGGACTGCCCATCGACCTCACCGACCGCCTCTCTGACAACCGCGAGAAGACCACCGAGCATACCTTCCAGGCCGACTACACCACGCCCCTGGGCAGCAGCATGGAGGGCACCACGCCCACCCACACGCTGAACCTGGGCGGCAAGATAATGCTGCGTCGCGCCAGCAGCTTGGCCGACTACTACCAGGCTGGAACTTTCATGCCCGACATGAGCATGGACTACGTCCACGAGAACCGCATCGGCGCCGCCTACGCCGAGTATGAGGGACGCTACGGCAGCGTCAGCGCCAAGGCCGGACTGCGCTATGAGCACACCTGGCAGGACGTGGAGTACAAGACGGCCACGGCCCAGGACTTCTCCACCGACTATGGCAACCTCGTGCCTTCGGCCAGCCTGAGCTATGCCTTCGCTCCCACCACCAACCTGGGCCTCACTTACAACCTGCGCATCTCGCGTCCGGGCATCACCTATCTGAACCCCTACATCGACCGTTCTGACCCCACGGCTCGCACCTATGGCAACAGCAACCTCGACGTGGAGAAGACCCACAACGTGAGCCTCGTCTTCAACCAGTACAGCACGAAGCTGATGCTCAACGCCACGCTGAGCCATAACTTCTCTGACAACGGCATCGAGCAGTATAGCTTCGAGCGTGATGGACTGCTCAATACCACCTATGGCAACCTGGGCCACCGCCACCAGACGGCCCTGAACGTCTATCTGAACTGGCTGCTGCACAAGAACACCCGCCTCTTCATGAACGGCGGTGGCAGCTACGTGGACTTGCGCTCCGACGCCATTGACGCCCACAACAGCGGCTGGCAGTACAACCTCATGGCCGGCCTGCAGCAGACGCTGCCCTGGCAGCTGAAGCTGGGAGCCTACGTCGTGAGCCAGTCGAAGACCTACACCCTGCAGGGCTGGAGCGGCGGCGCCAACCTGCTCATCGGCAACCTCACGCGCTCGTTCTTCAACGAAAAGCTCACCTTGGGCATCCAGGGCCTGACGGGCCTGAACAAGGGCGGCTGCCTGAACATCGAGACCGAGAGCCAAGGCAGGGACTTCTATAACCACAGCCTGGTTCGCGTGCCCATCTACAATGTCAGTTTCACCGTGAGCTACACCTTCGGCAATGCCGGCCAGCGCATGATGGCGCAGCAGCAGCGTCAGACGCGCATCGAGAGCGACTTCATTGAGCAGAAGTCGCAGGGCGAGATGATCCAGGGAGCCGGAAACATGGGCAATTGATATGAAAAGACCAACGAAAAAAGATTGGACCACCTTCGGCATACAAGTGGGAGTATGGGCGGCAGTAATCCTGCTGCCCGTGCTCACGTCGTGGCTCATCACCAGCAACGGCCAGTATGCCATGGACACGCTGATGATGACGGGCAGCATGCTCCAGTCGCCCATGCTCCTCTATTTCCTCAATTTCTATGTCTTCGACCGCTGGCTATTCCAGCCGCGCCGCTACTGGTGGTTCGCACTGGCCAACCTGGCGCTGATGGCGGCCCTTAACTGGGGCATCGTCTTCTGGGCCGACTACGCGCCGCAGATGCCCGCCATGGCCTGGCTGGGCATGGCCATCGGGTTCTTCGTCTACTTCCTGCTGAACCTGGCCATGATAGCGGCGGCCCTGGGCATTCGCCACTTCATGCGCATCAGACGCATCCGCCAGCAGTTGCAGGAGGAGCAGGCCCGCCGCACCGAGGCCGAGCTGGCCTGGCTGAAAAACCAGATCAATCCCCACTTCCTGTTTAACACGCTCAACAACATCTCGTCGCTGGCCGCCATCGACGGCGAGGCCACCCAGGAGGCCGTGGCCCAGCTGAGCGACCTGCTGCGCTATGCCATGTACGAGACCAACAAGCCCAGCGTGGCGCTACAGGGCGAGGTGGACTTCATGCGCAACTATATAGCACTGATGAAGCTCAGGGTAGGGCGAAACACCGTGGTGCAAACCCAGTTCGAGCTGTCCAACCCCCAGCAGGAGGTGGCCCCGCTGCTCTTCATCTCTATCATCGAGAACGCCTTCAAGCACGGCGTGAGCAGCAACAAACCCTCCTACATTGTTCTTCAGCTGAAACAGCAGGAGAAGGAACTGTGCTTCGAGTGCCGCAACTCCTACTATCCCAAGACGGCCGCCGACCACAGCGGCAACGGCATCGGCATCGAGAACACCCGCCGCCGGCTGGAACTGCTCTATCCCGACCGCCACTCGTGGGAAATGGGGCTCACCGACAACGGCCAGACCTACTACTCGCGCATTACGCTGCATTTTCCTGCCCCCGCAGGCAATAAATAGGGCCTCTGGAGCGTTTCTTCCAGTAAAAGGACTAATAACCAAAAACAATGAGAAAAAGAGCATTATGCATGCTGCTGTGCCTGATGGCAATGGCAGCGCGGGCAGGCGTGAAGGTAAATACCGTGGCCTCGCCCAATGGCAAGGTGGTGGTGACCGTCACCACCAACGGTGAGCAACTCCTTTGGCAGGTGAGCAGCGCTGATACCGAGGTGCTGCAGCCGTCGGCCATCCAGGCCGTGGTCGATGGGCGGCCCGTCATCAGCGGCAATGGCAGCGTGAGCCGCAAGCAACTGGTGAAGTCGGCCTTCAAGACGCCCGTCTATCGGCAGCAGGAGGTGGCCGACAACTATGGGCTGCTGGTGATGACGTTTGGCGGGGGCACCACCGTGGAGTTCCGTGCCTACGACGACGGTGCTGCCTATCGCATAGGCATTGGCAACCAGAAGGCCACGAGGGTTGACGGCGAGACCGTTCAGCTGCGCTTTCCGGGCGACTATAAAGCCTTCGTGCCCTATGTGAACGATCTGAGGAACGGCGAGCGCTACACCTTCTCCTTCGAGAGCTACTACGACGAGCAGCGTCTCTCGCAGATGTACCCCGACTCGCTGGCCATCACCCCGCTGTGTGTCTGTCTGCCCGACGGGCAGAAGGCCGTGGTGATGGACTGTGGCGTGGAGGACTACCCGGGCATGATGCTGAAGAAGGGCAGCGAGCCCAACAGCCTCGTGGCCGAGTTTGCGCCCTGCGTGCTGGAGCAGCGGCCCAACGGACTGAACATCATACCCACGAAGCGGGCCTCCTACATTGCCCAGATCAGCGGCCGGCGCATGCTGCCCTGGAGGGCCGTGGTCATTAGCCAGGACGATGCCCAGCTGCTCACTTGCGACATGGCCATGCGCTTGGCGCCCGAGCAGCGACTGGCCGACACCAGCTGGATCAGGCCCGGCAAGGTGGCCTGGGACTGGTGGAACAACACCAACGTATGGGGCGTGGACTTTCAGTCGGGCATGAACACCGCCACCTATAAATTCTATATTGACTTTGCCCAGAAAAACCACTTGGAATATATCATCATCGATGAGGGATGGAGCGGCCGCGAGTCGCTCATCGACAACCTGAACCCCGCCATCGACCTGAAGGAGCTGGTGCTCTATGGCAACAGCCGTGGCGTGGGCATCATCCTGTGGAGTTCGTGGCGAAACATGGTTGGCAACGATACCCAGGATGGCCGCGAGGCCATGGAGCGATATATGCAGCACTACGCCCAAATGGGCATCAAGGGCTTCAAGGTGGACTTTTTCGACCGCGACGACCAGCACTGCATTGGCTCGGCCTATCGCATGGCCGAGGTGGCTGCCCGCCACCACCTGCTGCTCGACTATCATGGCCTGAAGCCCATGGGCGTCCAGAGGGCATGGCCCAACGTGGTGAACTTTGAGGGTGTGAAGGGCCTGGAGAATTCGAAATGGGAGCCCCGCAAGGGCGACGGTCCCCTGCACGACCAGCCGCGATATGACGTCACCATTCCTTATCTGCGCATGCTCTGCGGACAGCTGGACTATACGCCCGGTGCCATGGACAACGCCACCCGCGACAATTTCTTCGGCAACAACAACCACCCCATGAGCCAGGGCACCCGTGCCCACCAGGTGGCCATGTACGTGGTGTTCGATGCCCCCCTGCAGATGCTGGCCGACAGCCCCACGAAGTACATGCGTGAGCAACAGACCACCGACTTCATCAGCCAGATTCCCACCACCTTCGACGAGAGCGTGCCCCTCTGCGGACAGATGGGCGAATATGTGGCCATAGCCAGGAGAAAGGGCAACACATGGTATGTAGGCGCCATGACCAACTGGACATCGCGCACGCTGAAGCTCGACCTCTCTTTCCTGGGCACTGGCAACCATGAGGCCCAGGTGTTTGCCGACGGCGTGAACGCCTTCAGCAGCAAGGAGGCCATGGACTATCAGCTGAGCCGCACGACGCTGAACGCCACCGAAGGACTCACCGTGAAGCTGGCCCCCGGCGGAGGCTGGGCTGCCATCATTAGGTGAGTTATGAGTTAAGAGTTAAGAATTAAGAGTTAAGAGTTAAGAGGTGAGGGGTTTTAGGGGGTTGCGGTGAGCAGCTCCAGGGCCTTGGCCACTATCTTGCTGTCTTCATTCATAATGGAATAGTATTCGCTCATGTCCCACAGGTCGCGGGCAATGAGCGCCTTCAGCTGGAGGGAGAGCACGGGCAGTGTCTTCTCACTCTCTTCGTCGTTGCGGGGCGTCACCTTCTGCTGAGCGCCTTCCTGGAACACGGCGTCGAGCAGCTCCTGAGGCACCTGGAACTGCTGCTTGAACTCCTGGAAGTCGGGGTATAGCTTCTTCAGCTGCTTGCGGTGGCTGTCAACATAGCGCAGCGTCTGCTGGATAATGACGCCCTTGGCGGCCAGCTCGCGGTGGAAGCGTGTGTAGTGGGTGGTGTCGAGCGGCACGAAATAGTCGGGCATGATGCCGCCGCCGCCATAGACCGTGCGGTGCTCCTTCAGCGTCTGGAACTTCAGCGAGTCGGCAAAGTGGATGCTGTCCTGGCTGGTCAGCTCGCCGTTCTTCAGGCGGTTCACCATGTCCATGGCGTAGCTGCGCTGGTTGCCCTTCTCATAGGGCTTCTGGATGCAGCGCCCCGAGGGGGTGAAGTAGTGGGCAATGGTGAGCCTGATCATCGAGCCGTCGGGCAGGTCGATGGGGCGCTGCACCAGTCCCTTGCCAAAGGTCCGGCGGCCCACCACCTGTCCGCGATCCTGGTCTTGGATGGCGCCCGTGACAATCTCGGCCGCCGAGGCCGAATATTCGTCGACCAGCACCACCACGCGGCCCTTGGTGAAGCTGCCGTGGGCCCGGGCGCGATAGTCGCGGCGCGGCACGCTGCGGCCCTCGGTATAGACGATGAGGTCGCCCTGGCTCAGCAGCTCGCCGGCCATGTCGGCCGCTGCCTGCAGATAGCCGCCGCCGTTGCCCTGGAGGTCCAGCACCAGGTCGGTCATGCCCTGGCCCCGCAGCCGCTCAAGGCTCTCCATAAACTCATGATAGGTGGTTGCCGAGAAGCTGCCCACGCGGATGTATCCAATGCCCGGGCGGATCATATAGGTGGCATCGATGCTGTAGACGGGAATCTTGTCGCGCACCACGTCAAACCTGAGCGTGTCGCTGATGCCCCGCCTCACCACCTTCAGCCTGGCCACCGTGCCCTTGGGGCCTCGCAGGCGGCGCATAATCTCCTCCTTCGACATCTTCACCCCCGCAATGGCTGTGTCGGCCACGGCCACGATGCGGTCGCCGGCCAGGATGCCTATCTTCTCGGAGGGGCCGTTGGTCACGGGCTGTATCACCAGCAGCGTGTCGTCGGCCATGTTAAACTGCACACCAATGCCCTCGAACGAGCCGTTAAGCGGTTCGGTCATGGCCTTCGTCTCTTTCGCGTCGCTATACGAGCTGTGGGGGTCCAGCTTCTCCAGCATGCCCCTGATGGCATCCTCGGTCAGCTTGTCGGCATTCACCGTGTCCACATACAGTGCCTCTATGGCAGCCCATGCCGTGCTCAGCTTGCGCAGTCGCTCCATGTCGCTGCTGCGCTGGGCCATGAGGGTGCTCGTGGCCATCAGCAGCGTCATTGTCACTATGAAAAGTCGCTTCATCTTCATGTTTGTTAGGTTTTCAGCCTGCAAAGTTACGAATAAGCGAGCGAAAAAACAAAAGATTTTTGGTTTTTCCGAACGAGAGTACCTCGACCGCTAAGTCAAAGGCCACCATTTCCCCGTTGAAACCTCAACGATTCGCCAAAAATCTGCTCCTAAGGCATAGAATTATAACAGTTTTTTATCTTGCACTTCTTGCACCTCCTGCACTTCTTGCACCTTCACCACCTCATGGCGCCCCCCTTTCACGCGGGGCCGAGATTTTTTCATGGGAGGCCGAGATTTTTTCATGGGAGGCCGAGTTATACATTCAACAAAGATTTATAAGATTTAAAAGATGACATGCGGATTGTCCCGTCACGCACAAGCCATCTTTTAAATCTTATAAATCTTTGTCAGAAAAGAAATCATTGCGCGAAATAATTATGCGTAGTTACCCTCAAAGCGGTGCAAGAAGTGCAAGAAGTGCAAGTATATACAAATATTAGAGTATGAAAACTCAGTGTGTCATGCCTAATGCACGGGCAACGGCATTCTTGATGAATGCGTTGATGGTAATGCCCTCCCTACTGGCAGCCATTGCCGCGCCACTATGCATCTCAGGACTTAGCCTGACGTTCAGCACGCCGGTATAGGGCTTTTTGGGAGCAATGCCTTTCTCCAGGCACATCTAAAAAATCCGAATAGATGCAGCTATTCGGATTTTTATTTGTATCTTTGCCAACGAAAACAAAAAAAACAAGCAACTATGAAGAGAATATTATTAGCTACAATGGTGATGCTGGCGACGGCTTGCAACACCGAACAGATGAAGTACGGAGAGGGCGGACGCAATGCCTGCCAATATGTAAAGGAACAGGTGCCAGGGATGCGCGACGACATCGAAAGCATAGAAGTGATAGACGAAGATTCTCTGCTGGCCGACAAGATATTCATCATGGCTGGCACGAGAGCCTTATATGAAGCCGAGACGAACTACTACAATGGAACAATCAGTCGGCAACAGCTTGATGCAGTGATAGACAGCGTGGCACAGGCACTGACAGACGTAGAACAATCGTGGGCATACGGCATCGTCGTGAACGATTCCCTGCGGAAGTTGGAGAAATACAAAAGCCAATGGCGCAAAGTCTATAAAGTGCAAGTAACCATGAAGAGCGGAGACGTGAAGTGTCCGAGGGTAGTGATGAGCCACAACGGCGTGACACCAGACTGCATGGAGAAGGACATAGAACGGACAATCAGAGAGCACACCGTGGAAATGACGGACATCATCAAAAATATCATCTACTGAAAGAAGCCGAAAAGTAACCCCACACAAATGAATCCCGCGAATAGTAGCGATACCATTCGCGGGATTCATTATGTTTGGAATCAAAATCGACGACAGTGTAGTGATGCAGCAGAGCCAAGTACTAGAAAAGGCTCTCTCTAACAACCCCAAGACCCAAGAAATCTACCTATTGATTCATCCACGATATTTTCATTCAAATGCGGTTCAACTCAGTTGCCTCCCGGATGGGCAGGTCTTTCAAGTGATAAAAGGGTATTTCGCTGACGAGTTGTCCCATCAGCGGGGGGAACAGCGACATGACCACGCTGTAGTGTAGCCTTCATAATTCCGCCTGAACCGTAGAAGGCAAAACAAAGCGGCAAGCTACCGCTGAGGGGCTGCTTGCCGCTTTTGAGGAGTGATCCGCTTGGGGTTCGAACCCAAGACCCCAACATTAAAAGTGTTGTGCTCTACCGACTGAGCTAGCGGATCAACCTTTGGGCTTTGTTGCCAAAGCGGGTGCAAAGGTACAACGTTTTTTTGAAATGACCAAATGTTTCGGCCTTTTTTTATTCGTGCATGTGCCAAATGGCGCGTACCTTGCGGTTGATGGCTATGTGGTTGATGGCCGTGACCAGCAGGAAGAGCGCCACGCCCGTGAGCAGGGTGGGGACAAAGGCCGATGGCTCGAAACGGGCGTCGAGGCTGCCCAGGAGCGGCAGGTACCACTGGCGCAGCAGCACGACGGCCACCAGGGCCAAGACGAGCACCAGGGCGTTGAGCACCAGGGCCAGCAGGCGGAAGGGACTGGCCACGCTGGCCGGTGAATAGCCGATGAGCAGCAGGTTGTCGATCTTCTCGGTGTGCTTCTGAAGGAGCAGGAAGATGCTGAGCAGCAGCACGTAGAAGGCGAGCGCCGAGATGAGGAGGCCGACGGCGAGCACCACGGTGATGATGATGCGCATGAGGCTGGCCGTCTTCGAGGCATCGGCGTCGTTGGCCTCGGTGTCGTAGCCCATGTCGCTCAGGTATTGTGCTATCCGCTCGTCGGCGGGGTTGTCGGTCTCGATGATGAGGCGCGCAGCCTGTGGCGTGCGGCCGGGCGAGAGCTGCTGGTTCATGTGGTCGAGGAACTGCTGCGGCACGAGGATGGTGTTCAGTCGGCGCGAGAAGGCCACCACGCGGCCCGTCTTCAGTTTCACGCCGTGGGTGCCCGTGAGGCGCAGGCGCACGGCCACTTTCCCCGCCAGTTTCTCGGAGATGGTGGGCAGGCCCTGGCTGCTGGCGAAGCCGAAGTTATAGAGGTTGAGGTAGGCGCGTGGAAGGATGATGGGCACGTCGTCGCTCTCGGGGTCATAGCTCCACTTGTCGGTCTGCACGTCGATGAACTCATCGGGCACGGCCTCGAAGAACATCTCGGTGGAGAACTCCATGCCCATCTGCTGGCTGCCGATGGTGGCAAAGACGCTGAACATGGCGGGCGTGTACTGCCCCAGGCGCTGGACGAAGGGCTGCTGCTGCATGCGGCGAATCTCCTTCTCGCTGAAGGCGGGCGATTTGCCGGTGAGGGTGCCCACGCTGCTGACGCGCTTGGTGACCACCACCTGGCCCGGGCGCAGGAAGCTGTCGCCGGCGGCGAAGAGAGGCTTCACGTCGGCATGGAACTGCACGGCGGCCAGCACGATGGCCATACCACAAAGGTTAGCGAGCACGAAGCCCGCTAACTGCCATGTGTTGATGTGGTGCCGGAGCAGTTTGTTCAGCAGCCGGTTCATCGGTTGTGATGCTTAGAGATAGTCCTCAACCAGCTTGATGAGTGCCTGGACGGGATTGGTCTTCTTGCTCTTCGTGGTGATGCGGAGCACGGCCTTGCCGTTGCCCTCGTAGTACATCTCGGCGGCGTCGTAGGTGTCGGCCACTTTCTCTGCTATGTCAGCCTCTTCGCCACGCATCTCGCTGGCCAGCTTGTTCAGGAAGCCGAAGTTGAAGCGTGCGTAGAAGCCTTTGCCCTTGAGTTCCTTCGTGGGGAATTTCTCGCCGGTGGCGCTGAAGGCGGTCTCGGGATCGGTGACGTAGTAGGTCATGCCGTTTCTGTAGCCTACGCCCTGGAAGCCCTTGAACTCGTAGGTTTCAGAGAACCAGTCGTACTCGTTGATGGGGATGAGGTATTCGCCGTCGCCGTTGTTCACCACTGAGTCGGCCATGTTCTCAAGCACGAAGTTGATGGGCTCGTCGTTCTTGGTGCCCACGTAGAGGCTGAACTGGGGCTCGCTTTCGTCGTTCAGACCATAGAGGTCGAAGGCCACCGTGCCGTCGAGGCTCTTCACCAGCTGGTCGATGATTTCCAGCTCGTCGCTGCCTGCGCCCATCTGCTCCTTCAGCACGGGCTTCAACAGCTTGTAGTAGGTCTTGATGTCGAAGTTGGCAAAGACGCTGAGGGCTTCGCCCGAAACATACTTGCACTGTTCCTTGGTGAAGTCGAGAGCCGTCTTGTCGGTCTTGTCGATGTATTCCTGCCATGCGTCGGAGAGGGGCACGGTCTCAGTGCTGATCAGCAACTCGCCGTCGCCCAGCGTGAAGTCGGTCAGCGAGGCGACGTCCTTCAGCTCGGCGCCGTCGGGCAGCATCTTGTTGATGGCTTTCTTAGCCTCTTTCACTTCGCGGGTGTTCATGGCTTCTATGCCGGCTCCGAGGAAGAGCATCTGGGCCAGTCCGTCTTTCTTTTCCAGCTTGGCAAAGGCCGGCGTGTTGGCGAAGTTCTTGCTGCTGCTGGCGCGCTCCTGCAGCTCGGCCACGGTCTCTTCAATGTCCGAGGCCTGTCCGGCATATACCCAGTCGCTGCTGAAGATGAGGGCCGTGCCGTGCATGTTGACATACTGCACGCCGCCTTCAGCCTCTTCCAGTTCCAGGTCGCCGTCTTCCTCCAGTATGGCTTTCAACAGGTCCTTGAAGCTTCCCTGGTCGGCCATGGAGGCCACGAAGCCCAGGTCTACCTTGCGCTCCATGTCGCCTGCGAAGTAGAAGTAGATAGGTTCAGTGAAGTCGATGCCCGATGCCGTGGGGTCGTCGACAATTTCGAGCAGGCGGTTGCGCAGCTCCTTGTCCATGTCGGCATCCTTGATGAATTCGCGGATGCGCTTCTTCAGTTCCGACTTGCCGTCGTTCATGCCCGACTGCTCCTGCATCTTGGTCACGTCGAAACGCATCACCATGAGTGCATCCTCGGGAATGAGGCTGGCCGACTGGTTCTTACTACACGATGCCAGCAGCAGCATGGCTACCAGCAGGGTCATTACGAATGAGATTCTTTTCATGAGTAAAACGTTTTATGATGAATGAATTATGTTTTCGTTTTTTCTGGCAGCGGGGGTGCCTCAGGTTCTTCCTCGCGGGTGATGTAGCGCTGGTAGTAGGCTATGAGCAGGGTGGTGAGCGGCAGGGCGATGATGAGTCCGATGAAGCCGAGCAGGGCACCCCACACCGAGAGCGAGAGCAGCAGGATGGCGGGGTTCAGTCCCATGGCCTTGCCCATGACCTTGGGCGTGACCACCATGTCGATGATGACCTGGACGATGGCAAAGACGGCCAGCGCCGAGAGCAGGATGATCCAGAAGTTCTGGCCCGTGTCGGCCGCCTTCAGCAGCGACAGGAACACCGTGGGCACCAGGGCCAGCGTGTGCAGATAGGGCACCAGGTCCATGATGCCGATGAGGATGCCCAGGCCGATGGCCATGGGGAAGTCGATAATGGTGAAGCCGATGCAGAACAGGACGCCCATGATCAGCGCCACCAGTCCCTGGCCGCGAATGTAGTTGCTCAGCTCGCGCTCGGCGTCGCTGGCCAGCTCGTTCCAGAAGGGGCGGCTCTTCTTGGGGAATATTTTGATCCACGCCTTGGTCAGGTACTCATAGTCCATGAGGATGAAGAACATGTAGAGCAGGGCGATGAGCGAGCCGCCGATGCTGATGATGACGTTGGCCGTCTTGCCCACCACGCGGAACATGTTCGGAACGGCTTCTTTCAGTCCTTCGCTGAACTCCCTGCTGTGCAGGAACTTCTGTATGCCGTCGCGGTTGTTCTCCGTCCATTGGCGTATGGCCTCGGGAATGCTGTCGATGTTGGCCGCATGCTGAATATAGTTGGTGGCCAGCTGGCCCAGCTTGGCGAACTGCTCAATCATGGGCGGGATGATGAACCACAGCGTGCCTACCACCAGCGCGATGAAGCCCACGAGGGTGACGATGATGCTGAGCACGCGCCCCGGCACGTGCAGCTTGAACTGCACGAACTTCACGATGGGGTAGAGCAGGTAGGCCAGCAGCCAGCCCACGGCAAAGGGCAGCAGCACGCTGCTCAGATAGTTCAACAGCAGGAAAATACCAATGACCAGCAGACCATAGCCCAGCCAGCGCACAAAGGTGTCGAAAGTAATCGTCTTACTATATGTCATATCATTTCCTCACTTATCACTTATCACTTATCACATATCACTCATCACTCTTAACTCTTCCCTCCTCACTCTTTTTGTAGCATTCTCGGCACAGCGGCTCATATTCCTGTGTCTCGCCGAGCAGCACGCGGCGGTCGTTGTCCACCAGGCGGTGGCTCACGTAGGCCAGGTTGCCGCAGCGCACGCAGATGGCGTGCACCTTGGTTACGTCGTCGGCAATGGCGCACAGGGCCGGCATGGGGCCGAAAGGTACGCCACGGAAGTCCATGTCGAGGCCGGCCACGATGACGCGCACTCCGCGATAGGCCAGCTCGTTGCACACGTCCACCAGTCCCATGTCGAAGAACTGAGCCTCGTCGATGCCCACCACGTCAATGTCGTTAGCCAGCAGGAGGATGCTGGCCGACGAGTCGATGGGCGTGGACTGGATGTGCTTCTGGTCGTGGCTCACCACGTCCTCCTCTGAATAGCGCACGTCGATGGCGGGCTTGAATATCTCCACACGCTGACGGGCGAACTGCGCCCTGCGCATTCGCCTGATCAGTTCTTCGGTCTTGCCCGAGAACATCGACCCGCACACTACTTCTATCCGGCCAGGACGGTGGGCCTCGCCTGTTGCATTCTCTACCATTTGCCTGCAAAGGTAATAATAAGTTGTCACTTTGAAGCAGGAGTGCTGGGAGTTTTTTGCAAGGCCGATGGATAAAAAAAGTTAAATGGCTGCAATTAACGCCAAGGGCATGACCACTAACTCCTAACTTTTGCTTAATTTTGCCGCCGATTATGGGCATTTTGTATATAGTACCCACACCCGTGGGCAACATGGAGGACATGACGCTGCGCGCCATCCGCATACTGAAGGAGGTGGACGTGGTGCTGGCCGAGGACACCCGCACGTCGGGCATCCTGCTGAAGCATTTCGACATCCATCAGCAGCTCCTGTCCCACCATAAGTTCAACGAGCACGGCACCAGCAGCGCCGTGGTCGAGCGGTTGCTGGCGGGTCAGAACGTGGCCCTCGTCAGCGACGCCGGCACGCCGGGCATCAGCGACCCCGGCTTCTTCCTCGTTCGCGAGGCCGTCAGGGCCGGCATCGAGGTGCAGACGCTGCCGGGCGCCACGGCCTTCGTGCCCGCCTTGGTGAGCAGCGGCCTGCCCTGCGACAGGTTTGTGTTCGAGGGCTTCCTACCCCAGAAGAAGGGGCGCCAGAGCCGCATCGAGGCCCTGCGCGAGGAGCGTCGCACCATGGTGTTCTACGAATCGCCCTATCGGGTGCTGAAGCTGCTGCAGCAGTTGGCCGAGGTCTTCGGCCCCGACCGCCAGGCCAGTGCCTGCCGCGAAATTTCCAAGATTCATGAAGAGAGCGTCAGGGGCACCCTGCAGGAGCTGACCGCCCATTTCACCCAGACCGAGCCTCGCGGCGAGTTCGTGGTGGTGGTGGCCGGCAAGGACTGAACGATCATTTAAACAAAATAAAAGACTATGATGAAAAAATGGTTTATGTTTGCACTGCTCGCCATAGTGGTGTGCAGCTGTAACGAGAAGAAGGGCGGCAACCAGCCCGACCTGGAGTCGGACGCCATGGAGGCCCTTCAGCGCGAGAACGAACAACTGATTAGTGAGCAGGAAGATCTGCTGGCCACCCTCAACGAAATTGAAGACGGCTTCCGCGAAATTAGCGAGGCCCAGGGCCGCATGACCATCGACCGCCGTGGCGAGGGTGCTGACGCCCGTGAGCGTCTGCGCGAGAACATGCAGTACATTCAGGAGACTATGGCTCAGAACAACGAGCTGATCGAGAAACTACGTTCCCGCCTGCGCGAGGGCGGCCGTATGAACGAGCAGCTGCGCCACACCATTGAGAACCTGACGGCCCAGATGGAGCAGAAAAACACCGAGATTGAGCAGCTGCGCGACGAGCTGGCTGCCAAGAATATCCGCATCTCCGAGCTGGAGGAGCAGACGGCCAACCTGAACCAGGACGTGAGCACCCTGCAGGAGCAGAACCAGCAGCAGGACCAGACCATCAGCCAGCAGGACCGCCAGATCAATGCCGCCTGGTATGCCATCGGCTCGAAACGGGAGCTGAAGGATCACAACATCCTCAAGAGCGGAAAGGTGCTGCAGGGCGATTTTGACGCCTCCTACTTCACCGAGATCGACATCCGCCGCGTCAGCCAGATCAACCTGAACTCGAAGAAGGTAGAGATACTGACCTCGCATCCCGCCGGCTCCTACACCCTGGAGCGCGACCAGAACAAGATGTACACCCTCTACATCACCGATGCACAGCAGTTCTGGAGCACCAGCAAGTACCTCGTGGTGCAGGTGAAATAGGCCTTCCTACACCTGCGGCACCACGTGCCAAAAAACTGTGGGGCCTCCGCATGAAAATTTCTCACGTGAGATTTTTTCACGCGGAGGCCCCACAGAAAATTTTCTCACGTGAGATTTTTTTACGGGAGGCCTTCCCAGAAAAAAATCTCACGTGAGATTTTTTTACGGGGCGCCTCCCCCCTGTTCACAGGAGCTTCAACGCGTTGTTTTCGGCGGCCTCCATCTGCTCGCGCTCGCCGGGGCCCTTGTCGTTCTGGCCGCAGAGGTGGAGGATGCCGTGGATAATGACGCGGTGGAGCTCCTCGTCGTAGTCCTTGCCCAGCTGCTGGGCGTTGGAACGCACGGTGTCGAGCGAGATGACGATGTCGCCGTTGATGGTGTCGCCCTCGTCGTAGTCGAAGGTGATGATGTCGGTGTAGTAGTCGTGGTTGAGGAACTCGCGGTTCACCTCCAGAATCTTCTCGTCGTCGCAGAAGAGATAGCCCACTTCGCCCACTCGCTTGCCGTAGGTGGCGGCCACGCGGCGAATCCATGCCGTGGTATCGCGCCGGCGGATGTTGGGCATTTTAACGTTTTCGCTGTTGTAAGTAATCATCGATATATAGATGAAAATAGTTTATATAAACACAGAGGTACAGAGGTTTATTTCTCATCTGCCCTCTCTCCCCTCTCCTCTCTCCTCTCCCGCCGTGGCAGAAACTGGCTGATGTCGAGGCCGAAGTGCTGCAGCTCGCGCACCATTGACGACGAGATGCTGCTCAGGTGGGGCTCGGCATAGAGCAGGATGGTTTCCACCTCGCCGCCCGAGATGAGGCGGTTGATGTCGGCCTGTTCGCGCTCGTACTCAAAGTCCTTGGCCGAGCGCACGCCCTTCACGATGAAGCGTGCCTGCTGGGCGCGGGCAAAATCGACGGCCAGCCCATAGTAGGGCAGCACCGTGATACGCGGCTCGTCGGCATAGAGGCGGCAGATGGCCTGCATGCGCTCCTCGGCGGGGGCAATGTGGGGCTTTTGCACGTTGTCGCCCACGACGCCTATGACGAGGCGGTCGAAGAGGGGCAGCGCCCGCCGGACAATGCTGTCGTGGCCAATGGTGAAGGGGCTGAAGGTGCCCACGAAGATTCCTGTCTTCTGGTTCATGTCTTTTCAAGCATTTTGTTGATGAGGCCCAGCAGCGAGTTGCCCTGACGTACAATCATCTTCGCCTGCGAGCGCACCTGCTTCTCGTTGCTCAGGTCTTCCTGCTCCAGCTGCTCGCCGGCGCTGATGATGGCCGAGAGAGGCGTGCGGAAGTCGTAGGCAATGTCGGTGAAGAAGGCCTCGCGCTGCTGTTGAAGCTGCTGCTGGGCGCGCTGCTTCTGGGTGCGGGCGCGGAAGTGGCTCCACATGATCCACATGATGATCATGGCCACCAGCAGGATGGCTATGGCCACGGCGATGATGGTGGCTTTCTGCGAGCGCTGCAGGGCCAGGCTGTCGTTGGCCTGCTGCAGCTGGTGCTCCTGGCGCAGGCGTTCGCTGGCTATGCGCTGGTTCTGCACGTTGGTCACTATCTTGGTGTTCACCAGGCTGTCCTTCAGGTGGGTGGCCAGCCGGTAGTTGTCCAGTGCCTGTCGCAGGTTGCCCGTCTTCTCATAGAGCTGATAGTAGAGCTCGTAGACCTTGGCCTGCTGCTCCTGCGAGCCGATGCGCTGGGTGGTTTTGTTGGCCATGTCGAGGTAGGTGTGGGCGTCAGCCGTCTTGCCCTGCACTATGCATAGGTGGGCAATGTTCAGCACGGCCTCCATCCAGTGCCAGTCGTCGCCCACCTGCTCCAGTATGTGATAGGCCTTCTGATACTCGTCGATGGCTTTGTTCAGCAGCCCCTCGGCCTCGTCCAGCTCGCCGAAGCGGATGTGGCAGAGGCCGATGCCCAGCTGGGATTGGGCCTGCTTGTTCATCTCAAGCGACTGCTCGTAGTAGTAGCGGGCGGAGTCGAGCTGGTTCAGGCTGCTTTTAATGGAGCCGATGTTGGCCAGGTTGATGGCCTGGCCCAGCTTGCTGTCGAGCTGCTTCTCGGCGGCAAGGGCTTGGCGGAAGAATTTCTCGGCGTGCTCGTAGTTCTCCAGCCCCATGAGCACGTTGCCCATACCGTTGAGCGAGTTGGTGCGGTTCTTGATGGCTTGCTGGCTGTTGGGCTGCGAGACGTTGGCACTGTAGAGCACGGCCAGCTGATGGAAGGTGGCGGCCTCTTCGAGCGAGCCTAAGCGGCGGTAGTTGGTGCCGATGTTGTTCAGCGCCTGAATCATCTCCAGCGTGTCGTTGGTCTGCGTGGCCAGCTTCAGTCCTTCCTGGTGGCTCTCCAGTGCTTCCATGAACATGCTGCTGTCGCGGTAGCGCTTGCCAAGGTGGCGCAAGGTGACAATCTGGCCCAGCAGGTTGCCGCTCTGCTGATAGCTGTTCAGCATGGCGCGCAACGAGTCGGTGCTGTGGATGTCCTGCACCATGGAGTCGAGGGTCTGCCGCTCGGCATTGGTGTATGTCGGGGCGTTGGAGTCCTCTTCGCAGGCAGTTAAGAGGAGCAGTATGAGCAGGAGGTAGGAGAAGGCTTTCATTTTCTTATCCAAAGAGGTCGGGTTGCATGATGTTTCCACTGTAGGGATTGCGGCCGAAGTGACGATAGGCCAGCTCGGTGACCATGCGGCCACGCGGGGTACGCTTGATGAAGCCCTCCATGATGAGGAACGGCTCGTAGACCTCCTCCACGGTGCCGCTGTCCTCGCCAATGGCGGTGGCGATGGTCGTGATGCCCACGGGTCCGCCTCGGAACTTGTCGATGATGGTGAGCAGAATCTTGTTGTCAATCTCGTCGAGGCCGTACTTGTCGATGTTCAGGGCCGTGAGGGCAATCTTCGAGATGGCGGTGTCGATGCCGCCATTGCCCTTCACCTGGGCAAAGTCGCGCACGCGGCGCAACAGCGAGTTGGCTATTCGGGGCGTGCCGCGTGAACGGCTGGCAATCTCCATTGCGGCATCCTCGGTGATGGGCACGGCCAGCAGCCTGGCCGAGCGCTCGATGATGGTGCAGAGGGTCTCGGGAGCGTAGTATTCCAGGTGCATGTTGATGCCGAAGCGGGCGCGCAGCGGGGCCGTGAGCAGGCCGCTGCGCGTGGTGGCGCCAACAAGGGTGAAGGGATTGAGGTCTATCTGAATGCTGCGGGCCGAGGGGCCTTTGTCGATCATGATGTCGATGCGATAGTCCTCCATGGCAGAATAGAGGTATTCTTCAACGACGGGGGACAGACGGTGGATCTCGTCGATGAAGAGCACGTCGCGGGGCTCCAGGCTGGTGAGGATGCCGGCCAGGTCGCCCGGCTTGTCGAGCACGGGGCCGCTGGTAATCTTGAAGCCCACGCCCAGCTCGTTGGCAATGATGTTCGAGAGGGTGGTCTTGCCCAGGCCTGGGGGGCCGTGAAGCAGCGTGTGGTCCAGCGGCTCGCCACGGTATTTGGCAGCCTCGACGAACACGCGCAGGTTGTCCACCACCTTCTGCTGACCGGAAAAGTCGTCGAAGGCCAGCGGGCGGAGGGCGTTCTCGAAGTCCTTCTCGCCACTGCTGGGAGAAGCATAGCGCTCCTGGCGTATGTCAAAGTCGTTGTTGTTGTCCATGAAGTGGGGTGTAATGGGCTTGATGGGGTTAATGGGAAAGAAAGGCGAGGGCGTAGGCCTTCATCTGCTTCACCATGGCCACGAGGCCGTTGGAGCGGGTGGGGGAGAGGTGCTCGCGCAGCCCGATGCGGTCAATGAAGTAAAGGTCGGCATGGAGGATGTCGTCGGGGCGCTGGTCGTTGAGCACGCGGATGAGCAGGCTGACGATGCCCTTGACGATGAGGGCGTCGCTCTCGCCCTGGAAGTGAATGACTCCCTGCTCAGCCTGGTAGTCGGCCTGCAGCCAGACGCGGCTCTGGCAGCCCTCAATGAGGTTGCTCTCGGTTTTGTATTTCTCGTCGAGGGGCTCCAGGCTGTTGCCCATGTCGATGAGCAGCTGGTAGCGGTCCATCCAGTCGTCGAAGTCCTCGAACTCCTCTATGATCTCGTCTTGTCGTTCGTTGATGGTCATTATTCTGAAACTAATTTAAAGAGTTTGTCGCTGGGGCGTACCTTGCCCGTCACGGGAATGGCGATGCGCTGGCCCTGCGGAGCCTCGCTGACGGGGCGGCCGTCGTTGTCGTGAATCTCGGTGGCGGTGAGGTACATCACGCCCGTCGTGGGGCCGGTGACCAGCAGGCGGTCGCCCAAGGCAAAGGTGGTGGCCTCTACCTGGAACTCGCCCACGCCTAAGCGGGAATAGTATTTCGTGGCTTTGCCTACGTAGACCTTGCGCTCGGTGGCGTTGCTGCCGTAGGTCTTGTTCCATTCGCCCATGAGCTGGCCCTGGTAGTAGCCGTCCCAGAAGCCACGGTTGAAGACGCGTGCCAGCCGCTCGTCCCACTGGTCCTTGCGCTCCTCGGTGAAGGTGCCGTCGAGAACGGCCTGGATGGCCTCCTTGTAGCAGCGCACCACCTGATAGACGTATTCGGGCCCACGGGCGCGTCCCTCAATCTTATACACGCGTGCGCCCGCGTTCATTAGTCTATCTATGAAGCGGACAGTCTTCAGGTCCTTCGGGCTCATGATATATTTGTTGTCTATCTCCAGCTGGTGGCCCGTCTCGTTGTCGGTCACGGTGTAGGAACGGCGGCAAATCTGTATGCACTCGCCACGGTTGGCACTGCGGTTGGCGGCGTGCAGGCTCATGTAGCACTTGCCGCTGATGGCCATGCACAGGGCACCGTGGCAGAACATCTCAATCCTGACTGGCTGGCCGCTGGGGCCGCAGATGTGTTCTTCCACGATGTGGCGGTGTATTTCCGCTACCTGCGCCATCTGAAGCTCGCGGGCCAGCACCACCACGTCGGCAAACTGGGCGTAGAAGCGCAGGGCCTCTACGTTGGAGATGTTGAGCTGGGTGCTCAGGTGCACTTCGATGGGGTTGGGGGTGGCCCTGCAATATTGCATCACGGCCACGTCGCTGGCAATGATGGCGCTGATGCCAGCCTCGCGGGCGGCATCAACAATCTGGTGCATAAGGGAAATGTCGTCGTCGTAGATGATGGTGTTCACGGTGAGGTAGCTCTTCATACCGTGCTCGTGGCAGGTGGCAGCAATCTCTTTCAGATCGTCAATGGTGAAAGCCGATGCCGAACCGGCACGCATGTTCAGCTTGCCAATGCCGAAGTAAATGGAGTCGGCACCAGCCTGAATGGCGGCTGCCAACGACTCGTGACTTCCCACGGGTGCCATCACCTCGAAGTCGTTCATGTTTGCAATCATGGTGCAAAGGTACGAAGAAAGCGGCAATAAGCCAAATTTAGCCTCTGTTTTTTTGCCACGGTTTTTCACGGTTTCTTTTGAATGCGGGAATATTTGCCACGGTTTTTCACGGTTTCTTTTGAATCCTTGAAAAGCGATTAAACCGTGAAAAACCGTGGCAATAAACCGTGGCTGGCTACTTGAAGCGCAGTTCGAAGGGCGACAGGGGCAGCCCATCGAGGCTGTAGGCATTTGCCCCTAGGGGGTTGTCCTTCCAGGCGTAGCGCACGATGACGGGAGCCGTCATAGGCGCCTTGATGGTCACGAGGTTGCCCTCGGCCTGGGCTTCGGCGTTCTGGAAACGACCGTCGCTACCGGCCAGCTCAAAGTATTTCAGCTGTCCATTGCGCAGGGGCTGGTCCAGGGTGAGCACCACTTGCCCGTCTTTCACTTCGTGGCCCACGACCTGGGGGAAGAGGTTCACCTTTTTGCCCCATACCAGCCGGTCGAGGCAGAGGCCGATGCGCTCGGCCACCTCCTTCTTTCGCAGCGGGTGGATGTCCTGCGTCTCTCCTAAGTCGATGTTGACCACGCTCTCGGCCCACGGGTCGGCCAGGGCAACGGTGCGCTGCGCCTCGCGTACCTGGCTCCATCCCGTGTTCTGGGGCTGCTCCACACAGGCCATGTAGTTGGCCAGCTGGACAATGACGAAGGGCAACTGCGGGTTGTCGAAGAGCTGGCGCCAGCCGCCCATCAGCTTCCGCAGCATGGGGGCGTAGTCGCGGGCGTTGCCGGTGTTTGATTCGCCCTGATACCACACTACGCCAGCCAGGGCGTAAGGTGCCAGGGGATGGAGCACGGCGTTGTAGAGCGTGGTGGGCATGTTCTGCAGACTGACGTCGCCGCTGGGACAACTGGGCATCGAGGCACCGTCGTGCTGCTTCCACTCCTCGCCAAGGGTGATGACGTCCTTGGGCAGCGGGTTCAGGCTCTGACGGTCGTCGCCGAAGGCCAGCAGATAGGGCTTCTCGGGAATGAAATGGGCGGCGCCGTACTTGTTGATGAAACGGACGGTGATGACGTTGTCGCCTTCGCGCAGCAGTCCTTCGGGTATGTCATAGCGGCGTGGGGGGTACTGGTAATAGGTTCGGCCCACCTGTCGGCCATTAATATAAGTAATGTCAGCATCGAAGAGCGTGCCAAGCAGCAGTCGGGCCGGCTTTCCGGCGTGAGCCTTGTCAATCTGCACGTGTTGCCGCAGCCACACGCTGCCCACGCCTCTCCAGCGCCATTGCCACTGGTTGACCTTGGCCCATTGCGAGTCGTCGTAGCCAAGAGCGGTGAAGCGGTGCTCTCCTTCCACCTTCGTCATGCCCGGGTCGCGCTCGTCGAGCAACTGGTTCCAGCGGCGGTCAGCCTGTTGGTTGGCCAGCTGCTGGGCGCGAACGAAGTCGGCATTATCGTATAGGCGAGTCTTCTCCACCAGCAGGGGATAGTCCTGGCGGAGCGAGTCCGCGCTGACCCAAGCCTCGATGGGGGTTCCGCCCCAGCTGTTGACGATGATGCCCTGCGGCACCTTCGTCTCTTCCTGCATGCGCTTACCCAGGAAATAGCCCACGGCCGAGAAGAGCCATGCGTTCTGCTTCGTCAGGGGCTTCCAGTTGATGCTGGTGGGACGGATGTCGTCCTTCGGACCGCTGGTGCTCGTCTCGTTCTGCACACGGAAGAGGCGTACCTGCGGGTTCTCATATTGGTCGATCTCGGTGGTGTACCAAGGATAGACGCGCTCGATGGTAACGTCGATGTTCGACTGGCCGGAGCACAGCCACACGTCGCCCACCAGCACATCCTTAATCTGGGAAGTGTAGTCCGGGGATTTTATGTTCAGCGTGAACGGACCACCTGCCTTGATTTTCTTTTTCGGCAGTCGGGCTTGCCATTTACCTTGCTCGCTGGTGACGGCCGTGGCGGCGCTCACCACCTTTCCTTTGTCGTTGAGCATTTCAATACTAATTTCATCTCCTGCGTCGGCCCACCCCCAAATGGGAATGTCGGCGCCGCGTTGCAGCACCATGCCGTCTTGGAACAATTGGGGCAATTTCACTTTTGCTGTTGCCTCGCTGGCGGTCAAGGCCATCAGCACGATTGAAAGTAATAAAAGACTTCGTTTCATTGTTAATGATAAGTTAGTGTTGCAAAAATACACAAAAACCTCGTTGAAACCTATTTTTTTTGCGTTTTCTTTGTTAAATGAAACAAAAATGAATCATTATGTAACAAAAGAAAAGACAAAAATTGTGGGAAAAACCTTACCTTTGCACCAAATAACTAATAAAAATAAGAATAAAATGTCACAAAACACGGCTACTACAGAAGCGAAAGGCTTCTATAAGCTTAGCTGGCTCCAGCGCATCGGCTTCGGTTCGGGCGACCTGGCCCAGAACCTCATCTTTCAGACGGTAGCTACCTATCTGATGATTTACCTTACGACGGTGTTGAAGATTAACCTCGCCTTCGTCAGCGGACTCATTCTCACCGTCCGTCTCATCGACTGTTTCTGGAGTCCTGTGGTAGGTCGGTACATTGACAACCGCAATCCCAAGTTAGGCAAGTACCGTGCCTATCTGCTCTATGGTGGTATACCTCTTACTATTGCTGCCTGCCTGCTGATGCTTCCTCAGGCAGCTGCATGGTCCATGCCGATGAAGATGGTCTATGCTGCCGTGAGCTATACCGTGCTGAGTATGATCTATTCCGTAGTGAACATCCCCTACGGCTCCATCATGGCCAGTATGACACGCGACAACGACGAGGTGCTGATTCTTACTTCCACCCGCATGGTATGCGCCAACATCGGTCAGATTGTTGTTCAGGCCGGCTTCCCCATTGGCCTGGCTATGTGCATCCATTCCGCCATTGACTGGAATCAGGCCACCTTCATGGCCATTGGCACCATTCCCGCCTTTGTCATCCTGCCGTCAATGCCCATCCTGAAGAAGTGGCTGGGCAAGAAGGGCCTTTATTACACCCTTCTCACTATCGGCCTGATAGGATTTGCCATTCTGTTCACCGTTGGTAAGTTCTTTGACGTGGCTTCTGCCAACGCCCTCGTTCAGACGGCAAAGGTGATGACGGGAGTAGGCCTGCTTGTCGGTTCGCTGATGTGGGCACTGGTTCCTGAAGTCATCACAGAGGCTGAGTATCGCACCGGCAACCGGCCCGCTGCCACCGTCAATGCGTTGGCCGGCGTGGCCTTTAAGGCCGGTTTCTCCATTGCCGGATGGATTACGCCGTTGGTAATGGGCTGGGTAGGATTTAACTTCGTTAATGAGGAGTCGGCCCTGCCTACCGATCCCATGGCCTGGTTCACGGTCACGGCCGTGTTTGCCCTGGTGGGCTTTGTGCTTCTGATGCTGTGCTTCATGGGCAGTAAGGAAAATATCACCACCACCCCCGAGAAGCCCGTTTCGTTTGGCCAGATGTGGCAAGAGTTCAAGGCCAACAAGTGCCTGCAGCTGGTACTCGGCATCTTTGTTGTGGTGTTCCTGGCCTCGTTTATCAGCGCCCCCGTCAATGCCTACTATGTGAAGCTGGCCAATTATTCTGACATTGCGCAGAATGCCATACTGATGTTCACGACGGTCATCCCGGCCCTTCTGCTCTTGGTGGTGGGCTACCTCATTTATAAGTATCCGCTGACCGATGAGAAGCTCGACGAGATGAACAAGGAGATAGAAGCTCGTAACAAATAATCTTATCAGCAACATAATATGAAAGCAAGGTATCTATTCCCACAGGACTATATGGCCGACCCGGCGGCCCACGTGTTTAACGGCAAGCTCTACGTCTATCCCTCCCACGACCGCGAGGGCGGCGTAGCCTTCGACGACGATGGCGGCCATTTCCAGATGCGCGACTATCATGTGCTCTCCTTCGACAACGTAGAGACCGACGCCGCCACCGACCACGGCGTTGTCCTCGACCAGGACCAGGTGGCCTGGGTGGAGAAGCAGATGTGGGATAGCGACGTAGTGGAGAAAGACGGCAAATACTACCTCGTCTTCTCGGCCAAGGACTATAACGGCGAGTTCCACCTTGGCGTGGCCATTGCCGACAAGCCCGAAGGCCCGTTCATCCCCCAGGAGCACCCCATCCGTGGCGCCTACAGCATCGACCCCTGCGTGTTCAAGGACGACGACGGTGCCATCTACTGTTACTATGGCGGCCTTTGGGGCGGACAGCTGCAGTGGCATGTGCCCCTGAGCGTGAAGCCCATCATGCAGCCCGACACCGAGGCCGCTCCCGCCGGCTATGTCGACCTGGGCCATGCCTCCGACAAGAAGACCGAGCTGTGGGCACCTGCCGATGCTCCCGCCCTGCCCAGCTACGTGGCCCGCATGAGCGACGACGTGCTGCAGTTCACCGAGGCCCCCCGTCCCGTCGTCATCGTCAACAAGGACGGCCAGCCCCTGAAGGCCAGCGATCCCCACCGCTTCTTCGAGGCCTCGTGGATGCATAAGTACAACGGAAAGTATTACTTCAGCTACTCCACGGGCGACAGCCACCTGCTCTGCTATGCCATTGGCGACAACCCCTACGGCCCGTTCACCTATCAGGGCGTGCTGCTCGAACCCGTCGTAGGCTGGACCACCCACCACTGCATTGTGGAATATCGCGGCCAGTGGTATCTGCTCTTCCACGACTGCGTGCCCTCAAACGATGTCACCCATCTGCGCTCGCTGAAGGTGCAGCGGCTGTTCTATCGTGAGGACGGCACCATCGAAACCGTTGTCAATGACTAACCGCAACCTCATAGAAAGCTACTATCGCCTCCACCGCGACGAGCTGCTCGCCTTTGTGAGCAGCCGTCTTGGTGCGGGTCGTCATTTCCTGGCCGAGGACATGGTGCAGGAAGTCTTTCTGCGCCTGCTGGGCAATGAGCGCCTGGTCGTCAGCCAGGAGACGCTTCCCAGTCTGGCCTTCACCATGGCCGCCAACCGCGTGGCCGACCACTATCGCCACCTCTACTATCAGCGGCTCCATGCCGACTGCATGCGTGCCTCCGCCCAGGCTGACTACAGCATCGAGCCCGCCGTCTATGCCCATGAGACCATCGCCCGCATCGAGCGCCGTCTCAGCCGACTGCCTCAGCCCTGTGCCGAGGTCTACCGCCTCCATCTCTATGGTGGCATGAAAGTGTCCGAGATCTCCCGTCGCCTTGGCCAGGACTACAAGGCCGTGGAGTATCGCCTTGGTCAGGCTCGCCGCGAGGTGCGCCAGCTGCTGTCGGCCAGCGTCTGACCGCCCTCTTTTCCCAATAAAAAGTTTCCAAAGTACACTTTTTGTCATTTTTGATGAAAAAAACTTTGGAAAATGATACGACTTACCGAATTTTTGCTTATCTTTGCAGCGCAAACAATTGCGATGGCAAGAATTTGGCCATTGGATTTACGTTCTAAAGCTAATGGATATACTGCCCAGGAATCCCTTTGCGCCAAATGGCGTAGTCTTCAAGCGGCTCGGAGAAACATCTAATTTAACCGAGCTGACGCGTGAGGAGCGCATGAAGTATGATACTGCCATTCGTCAGTATTGTGACACTCTCAATATGTTTAAGGACGAAAAGAAGCGAGGCCGTGCTGAAGCCATGCTTTCGGTGGTCAGAAACATGAAGGCGGCGGGGCTTGGCATGGGGATTATTCAGCAGGTTACAGGACTCCCGCCTGAAGTCATTGACCGAATGGAATGATTTGCGCAATACGCCTGCAACTATTTACTAACGAACTTTTTTACCAACTTTTATTTACTAACTTTTAAAATTAACGCTTATGAAATTTTCAAAACTACTCGTTTTGAGCGCTTTGGCCCTCATGGGACTGAGTGCAAACGCAGCAGACTTGAATGAGCGCACAGCTCCGGAAGAGCCGATGGGCCTGATTGATGATATCGGGTCAATCGACAAGACGGCAGCCGACTTCGTTGTCGGTGACTGCTATGTGCTTTACAACAAGGGTGCTGAGATGTTCTATTACCAGGGAAATGCTTGGGGAACCCAGGCAACGGGTGCCGTTGACCAGGCTCTGGTTGTACGCTTCGTCATGCCAAGCGGCAAGACCTTGGACGACAAGCAGCTCTACATTCGCAACTACACCCTGAACCAGGGTGGCTGGCGTACTGCTTTCATCACCACTGGTGAGAACAAGGTGAACTCTGTGGAGTATTACGGTCCGAACACGCCGACACTGTTTGTTGACAACAACGACGGCGGTGCTGCCCTGATGTGGATTGAGGCCACAGGCAACAAGACCTATCGTATCAGCATTTCCGAGGCCAACACGGCTGCACAGCCCGAGGGTTGCTTCCTGGGTATTGACTCTAACAGCCCCGGCATTGAGGGCGGCGCAGATGGTACGACCATCATGCCTAAGCTGGCCGAGGGTGAGGGCGTCAACCTGGACTGGGAACTCTATCCCATGCCCGAGTGGACCAACTACTTCAAAGAGCTGGATGTGTTCAACAAGGCTGAAGAGCTGAAAGAGCTGATCCTCACCGCCGAGGGTGCCAAGGTTGACGTTAGTGCAGCCGTGGCAGTCTACAACAACCTCAATGCTACCGTTGAGCAGCTGCAGAAGGCCATTGAAGACCTGCGCGTGCTGATGGCCAACGCACTGGGCAGTGCCTCTGAGGATAATCCGCTCGACGCCACCTTCATGCTGAAGAACGCTGACTTCAGCTCTGGCAATGCCGACGGTTGGGACATCACCTATAAGGGAGGTTCTACCGAGGCTACCAACATTGGTTACCAGGGTGCCAGCTACACCAATGGCAACGTGACCATTTCGGGCTTCATCGAGGCTTGGAAGGACAGCAATACCCCCAACTACCTTGGCGATGGCAGCATCACACAGACCATTCTCCAGTTGCCTGCTGGTAAGTACATGCTGGGCGTTGACGTGATTGCCAACAACCAGGGCCGCAAGAGCGACGTTAACAATCCCGACGGTCTGCCCGACGACGTTGAGCTGTTTGCCACCGCTTCTGCCGACGGCAAGACCTACAAGACCAACATGGCCACCAAGAACGGTGCTCCCGAGCACTTCGAGTTCACCTTCGTCCACACCGGTGGCGACATGACCATGGGTCTGCGCGTCATTGGCAGTGCCCAGGCTACCATGCCTGCCAACTGGATTGCTATGGACAATCTCACGCTCACCTACTACGGCGAGGTGAAGGAAGATCCCGACAAGGTGCTCATGGATCTCACCGTGGCCGACGCCCTGAAGGCTTATCCGCTCGATGGTCTTGACGACATCGTGGCCTATGTAGGCGACAAGGAAGCCTTCAAGACCGCCATCGAGGAGGCTCAGGCTGCCACCGAGAACTATCTCGAACATCGCGACAAGGTTGAGGCTGCCAAGAAGCAGCTCGACAATTCTGTCGCTGCCTACAAGAACTTCAGCGCCAAGGTGGAAGACTGGATGGCCAAGGCCATCAGCTTCGACTTCGAGAGCGATGCTTGGTTTGCTTTCTGCGACTTCGTGGGCAACTCTGACGTGCCCGAGGGCTATCCCGAGCAGATGCCCGAGGAAGTGCTGGAGCAGCAGAACCTGAGCATTGAGCAGATCAATGCCTACATTGACCAGGTTGACGCCCTCTTCCAGAAGGCCTTCGCCGGCAGCTTGACCGACGGTTCCGATGTGACGCTTCTCATCAAGAATGCCGACCTCGTCAACGGCCGCACCGGTTGGGATGCCACTGCCGCTAATGGTAACTTCCAGCCTGGTGGCTTCGACCTCTACCACGTGTTCGAGGCTTGGCATGCCACCAACTTCAACTTCTCGCAGACCATCGAGAATCTGCCCGTCGGCGTGTACGAGCTCTCTACTCAGGGCTACATGCGCTATCTCGACGGTCAGTCCGCTATTGACCAGGCTGCCAACTGCCCGGCCAACGTGCCCATCTACATCTACATGAACGATTCGAAGGCCAACCTGCCCAACTGGATGAGCTACAAGCAGGAACCCGGTTTCTTCAACGAGTTCAACACCATGCTCACCGAGAACGGCTACTGGGCTAACCCCTCTTCTGCTACCTTCCTGACCGATGCCGATGGCTACGAGTATCCCGACAACATGTCGGCTGCTGCTGCTGCCTTCCACAAGGGCGACTACACCGTGCGCACCTTCGGTCTCGTGGCTAATGAGGGTGAGAGCTTCACCATTGGTATCAAGGGCGACGTCACCGAGCAGCAGTACTGGCCGCTTTGGGGACAGTTCAAGCTCATCTATCGCGGCTTCAACGCCGAAGTCATTGCCGAGGCTCTTGAGAGCGCCCTGCCTATGATCGACACCAGCAAGCCCATGGCTAAGTCGCTCTTCGCCAAGGCCACCGAGCTGAAGGAAGCTGCCGATGCCGCCAAGGCTGCCAACGACGGCGAGAAGATGTTTGCCGTGCTGAAGGACATCTATGCCCTCACCGAGGACATCGCTAAGAGCGTGGCCCTGTTTGCCCAGCTGCAGACGGCTGCCGAGGATCTCATTGGCGTGGCCAACGAGAGCGGCTCAGCCAGCAAGAACGAGGCCCTGGCCCTGGCCGACGAGATTCAGACTGCCATCGAGGCTCGCTCGATTGAGAATGCCGACGCCGAGGCCTACATGGTGAAGATTGCTGCCATGAAGACCAAGCTGCGCCTGCCCGAGAACATGAACGCTGCCACTGACGAGGCTCCCGTCAACGCTACCGCCGTCATCGAGACTCCCGGCTTCGAGAAGGACGCTACTAACAGCATCTATGGCTGGACTGCTACCGGCCAGAAGTTCGGCAACAGCGACCAGCTGAGTGCTATGGCCCTGGAGTCGTGGGAGAGCATCTTCCACATCTATCAGGACATCTACGGACTGCCCGAAGGCACCTACACGCTGAAGGTGAACGGTTGGGAGCGCACCGGCTCGCCCACCTATCTCTATGCCGAGTCTAACGGCCAGACCTTCGCCAAGGAGCTCATCACTCAGGAGGCTGGTTTGCCCGAGGGTATGACAGCTCCTGGTGGACTGATCGAAGCTCGCAACATGTTCGACGAGACCACCTACATGAACCAGATTGTGCTGAAGCACGCTGGCGACAAGCTGCGCATTGGTGTCCGCAAGGACCAGACCACCAGCGCTGACTGGATTGTCATTGACGAGTTCCAGCTGTGGTACCACGGTGCCAACAGCTCGCTCACTCCCGACGGCGATGCCACTGGCATTGAGAGCGTGGCTGTTCCTCAGAGCGTGAAGGTTGAATACTTCACCCTCGACGGCCGCAAGGCTACCTCCGTACAGAAGGGCATTCTGATTCAGAAGGTGACCTTCGAGAACGGTTCGGTCGTGGTTCGCAAGATTCGCAAGTAATCGCGAAACCTTCCTATAAACGCATTCGCTGCGGGGCCCCTGGCTCCGCAGCGTTTGTCTTTTCTGGCAGGGGGTGGCTCCGCGTGAAAAAATCTCACGTGAGATTTTTTTACGGGAGGCCTTCCCAGAAAAATTTCTCACGCGAGATTTTTTCACGGGAGGCCTCCGCAGAAAATTTTCTCACGTGAGATTTTTTCACGGGAGGCCTCCGCAGAAAAATTTCTCACGTGAGATTTTTTTACGGGAAGCCTCCGCAGAAAAATTCCGTACGCTGTGGTTGTGCTGTAGCTTGTCCCTGCGCGCAGCTCTCCCCGCCCCTGCAAGGGGAGGGGTAGGGGGTGGGGTCTGTAACCTCCCCCCTTGCTACAAACATCATTCTTATTATCAACACAGAGGTACAGAGACACAGAGCTTAGTCTTTAAATCTCTGTACCTCTGTGTCTTTGTGTTTAAAATATTGGAAGGATGGTTACAGACCCCACCCCCAACCCCTCCCCTTGAGGGGCGGGGAGAGTTGCGTGGTGGCCCGTCAGGAGCCTTGCTGCCCAGAATTTACCCCAGATAGCTTGCTTGAGAAAAGGGAGGAACACCAATCTCCAGGAATGCACCACAAATATTATACCACGGAGGGACTGGATTAACCCATCCTGACATCAATCTCCACAAATGAACCACAAATAATACCCAAAAAGAGATTTTGTGTAAGATGGATGCAGATTTTTGTTCCAATGACCTTTTGAGTTCTCATTTCTCCCGTGCGATGAACTCACCATCCGCCCCCGTGTTGGGAAAAGCTAAGACTTTGTCAAACAAGTATCAGCTTTTTTCCGCTCACCCGCCCCCGAGGACCCGAAAAACGGCGCAAAAATAGGACAGCGAGCGCTGGGAGTGTTAAAACTACACCGTTTTTTAACATCTGGCTAAAAAAAACCGTGAAAAATGATACGAGTTTTTAAATTTTTGATTAACTTTGTAGCCGAAATGTGCCGAGAGGTGCAAAAAACTGTTAATAACGATTAATCGAAAACAACTGTTGCTTACTAACTTTATGATCCTATACCAGGGAATCGAATGTTGCGGCGAGGCTTTCGCCGTGAGGAACGTTCGCTCTGTACGTCCTCTCTTCCAGGGAGGTAGGTGCTGAGTGTCCACTTAACGTGTAAATACAATTAATTAATATAAACCAAAACCTATGAAACGAAAAACTTTCATCAAGCAAGGACGATGCGTGGCCGTGGCCACCTGCGGGCTGCTGATGAGTGCAGGGGTGTTGCAGTCGTGTAAGGACGACGTGCTCACCGGCCAGCCGGAATGGCTGGGCAACTCCATCTATGAGCGTTTGCAGGAAGAAGGCACCTACACCACCGTGCTGCGTCTGATTGACGACCTGGGCCAGAACGAGGTGCTGGGTCACACGGGTTCAAAGACGCTCTTTGCTGCCGACGACCAGGCCTACCAGCAATGGTATCAGAACAACAGCTGGGGCGTGCGCAGCTATGAGCAGTTGACGGATGCTCAGAAGAAGCTTCTTCTGAACAACTCCATGATTAACAACGCCTACCTCATCGAGCTCATGGCCAACGCCAGGGCACAGGGCGATGCCGCCACTCCCGAGGAGGGCCGCACCATGCGCCGCGAGACGGCCCTGAGCCTCTATGACTCGGTGTATGTGATGCCGGCATCGAAGATGCCCGACACCGAGGCGTGGGCCAGCTACAAGCAGAGGGGCAAGAGCATGCCCATCTTCATGGACGCCACCACCGCACCCATGATCCACTTCCTGCCGGCCTACATGACCTACAACAAGATCTCGGCCGAGGACCTGGCCATCCTCACCAACCACCAGGCCACCTCCATCGACGAGGCATGGGTGAACGGCAAACGCGTGGTGGAGCGTGACATCACCTGCAAGAACGGCTACATTCAGAAGGTGGACGGCGTCATCGAGTCGTCGCCCAACATGGCCGAAATCATCCGCCAGCATCCCAACATGTCGATGTGGAGCCACCTGCTCGACCGCTATTCGGCTCCTTACTACGATGCTGCTCTCACACGCGAGTACAACCGTATATATAATAATGAGGACTCCGTCTTCGTGTTGCGCTACTACAGCAGCCGCTCGGCCGGTGGCAACGAGAACAGCCGCGACCCCAAGGGCAACCCCTGGACGGGCGGTCTGCTCAGCTTCGACCCGGGTTGGAACCAGTATGTGGATGCCAACTCGAACAACGACCTTCACAACGACGCCGGTGCTATGATCGTGCCCACGAACCAGGCCCTGCAGGAGTGGTGGGAGAACGAGGGACGCGACCTGCGCGACGAGTATAAGGAGTGGGACTCTATCCCCTCTACCACGCTGGCCAAGCTGCTGCGCGTGAACATGCTCAGCACCTTCTCAGAGTCGGTGCCCTCGAAGTTCGAGAGCGTGCTCAACGACGCCAAGGAAAGCCTGGGCATCAAGAAGGAGGATGTTGACAGCTGCTTCATGGGCTGCAACGGCGTGATCTACCTCACCAACAAGGTGTTCACCCCGGCCGAGTACAGCTCGGTGGCCTATCCCGCACTGGCCCACGCCTCGACGATGAACATCATCTACTGGGCCATCGACCAGCGCAACTTCCTGCCCTACCTGCTCTCCATGGACTCGAAGTACGCGCTGCTCATCCCCACCAACGATGCCATGCTCTACTACATCGATCCCGCCAGCTATGGCGGCACGAACACGCTGAAGGACCAGGCCGGCAACGACAGCATCACCTTGGAGTCGGCCGACCTCATCGAGTTCCACTACGATCCCACTAAGGCCTCCGACCGCCGCGTGCAGGCCAGCCGCTGGGCCGTGACCATCGACAAGGACGGCAACTTCACCAAGACCGGTGACCGCGCCAAGCAGGCCGAAGTGGCCAGCAACGTCATCAACAAGATCATGGACCAGCTCATGGACCAGCTCATCATCGTCATCCCCGACAAGTCGATGACGCTCGAAGACTACGTTAACCAGGGCTACAGCTATTTCAAGACCAAGGGCGGCGCCATGACCCGCGTCACCATGGGTGCCGACGGCAGGCTGGCCTTCGAGGGCGGCTTCCAGATGGAGCACGGTGGCCACGCCATCCCCTCCACCGAGCGCTACCCGAAGGTCAACGGTGTTAGCTATCAGCTGGAGCAGTCAGTGCCCCTGGGCGCCGAGAAGTCGCTCTACACCATGCTGAAGGAGCACCCCGAGTATCAGGCCTTCCTGAACCTGCTGGTGAACGACTACTGGCAGATTGACCAGAAGAGCGCCCTGCTGAGCACCAAGCTGAGCAACAAGTACAACCCCGGCCTGATGGCCCAGGAGAACCAGAACCTGCGCCTCTTCGACAACTACAACTACAACGTCTACATTCCAACCAACGCCTCAATCGAGAAGCTCCAGAACGACGGCATCCTGCCCAAGTGGCACGAGCTGGAGATGGGCGACGAGAACAACGAGGTCATCGACAGCATCTGCCGAGCCGAGGGCTGGTATGAGCTGGGACCCGACGAGGCCACCGTGCAGGCCAAGGTGGGTGCTGCCATCGTGGGCATCCTCACCGACTTCATCCGCTATCACGTGCAAGACCACTCAGTGGCCATTGGCATGGCTTCCGACCAGTACAGTGGCGTGAAGTATGAGAGCATGAAGCGCAATCCCGAGACCGGACGCTTCCTGCCGCTGGAAGTCACCTTCGACCAGAACAGCCTGTCGGTGAAGGATGTGGCCGGCAACGTGCGCCACGTCGTCACCACTCCCGGACTCTACAACAACATCGGACGTGAATACTGGTTCGAGGGCACCGGCAACAGCGCCCGCCTGTTCATGGCCAGCGACATCGTGGTTCACCAGATCGACGGCCCCCTGCAGTACAGCGAGGACGGCTGGAAACCCTGGCGACAGGTTGTCAGAGAAGCACTTAACCAATAAGAGAGGAGGACACATCGTATGAGAATACTTAAAGCCATCATATTGACCCTGGCCCTGACACTCACCACAGCCGTGAGGGCACAGGAAATTACGTCGGTTCACGGCACCGTGAGCGACGAACTGGGCGGACTGATGGGTGCCACCGTGTGTGAGATCGACGCCAACGGGCGTATCATCAACTCGGCCGTCACCGACCTCAACGGTAACTTCACCATGAAGGTGAAGAGCACCAAGGACAAAATCCGCTTCACCTACGTAGGTATGGCCGCACAGGTGCTGCCAATCAACAAAACCACCTACAACATCAGCATGAAGAGCAAGACCACCATCAAGGAAGTGGTGGTGAAGTCGAAGAAACGTGCCAACGGCAACGGCCTGCCCATCCCCGAGCGAGAAATATCCTACGCCTCGCAGACCATCTCCATGAAGGAGTTCGAGGGTCTGGGCATGACCACCATCGACGAGGCCCTGCAGGGACGTATCGCCGGTCTGGACATCATTAGCAACTCTGGTGACCTGGGTGCCGGTTCCACCATGCGTCTGCGTGGCGGCGGCTCGCTCTCTACACTGACCGACGCCAACCCGCTCATCGTCGTCGACGGTAACATCCGCGAGGTGAACCTCGACAACTTCGATATGGCTGGCGCCAACAACGAGAAGTTTGCCGAGCTGCTGAACATCAACCCCGAGGACATCGCCAGCATCACCGTGCTGAAGGATGCCGCCGCCTGTGCCGTCTACGGTTCGCAGGGTGGTAATGGTGTCATCGAGCTCACCACCAAGCGTGGTGCCTTCGGTAAGCCCCGCATCACCTACTCGCTGAAGCTCACCGGCACCTACCAGCCCAAGGGCTACGACCTGCTCAACGGCGACGACTACACCATGATGCTGAAGGAGGCTTACTTCAACCCCCGTCAGGACGACAACGCCAGTGACGCAGGACGTATTCCTGAAATCAACTATCTGGACAACACCGGCGGCTTTGCCGAGTGGCGCCAGTACCGCGACAACACCGACTGGCGTGACGCCGTCACCCAGTGGGGCTTGCGCCAGAACCACTACGTCACCATCAGCGGTGGTGGTGAGAAGGCCTCGTTCCGCATCGGCGGTGGTTTCGACCACGAGACGGGTACGATGATCAAGCAGAAGCTGAACCGCTTCTCCACCCGCGTGGCATTGGACTACAAGGTGTCAGAGCGTATCCGCGTCAGCACCAACTTCTCGCTCACCTACACCAAGAACGACCGCAACAGCGACGGCCTGCTCTCGCTGGCCTTGAAGAAGATGCCAAATATGAGCATCTACGAGAAAGACCCCATCACGGGCGAGAACACCGGTGCCTACTACACCATTCCGCAGCTCTCGCAGGCTGAGATCAATGCCCGTGGCGGCACCGACGTCTTTGCCAACGACCAGCGCACCTATGTCAACCCCGTGGCATCGGCTAACCTGGCCAAGAACGAGCAGCGCACATACGACATGAGCCCCGAGCTGATTATCGACTACAACCTGCTGGGTCTGGACGAGGACCACTGGCAGCTGAAGTGGAAAGGCTCGGTCTACATGAACATCTTCAATCAATATGACGACAGCTTCTATCCTCAGGAGCTGAAGCGCGTGAACTGGGAGAACAAGGTCAACACCTCGAACACTGGCTCGTCGAAGAGCGTGTCGTTCAACACCAAGCAGACGCTGACCCTCATTCCCGCCTTCAAGAACAAGGACCACGCCATGATGATGATGGGCCGCTTCGAGCTGACCAGCGGTTCGTCGAACTCGCAGTCGACCAGCGGCTACGGCCTGCCTTCGACTAACGGCGCCATCGTCAACCCCGCAGGTGGCGGCATGATCGACACGCCCAGCAGCAGCTACAGCCAGTGGCGTTCGATGTACTACACCTTCTCGGCCCACTACGCCTATAAGGAGCGCTACGTGCTCGACGCCACCGTGCGTATCGACGGTACCACCAAGTTCGGTCCTGGCAGCCGTTGGGGCTACTTCCCCAGCTTCTCGCTGAAGTGGATCCTGAGCGACGAGCCTTGGATGAAGTGGGCTAAGGGCAGCGAGGAAAAGAACTACCTCTCGATGTTTGCCGTGCGCGCCAGCTGGGCCCGCAACGGTAACCAGCCCGGACAGAACTATCTGTACACCTCTAAGTACGGCTCTGGCTCGCGCTACATCGACATGGCCTCCATGCGCCCCCTGAACATCCGACTCACCGACCTGAAGTGGGAAAAGAAGATTGGCTACAATGCAGGTATCGACCTGGGCTTCTTCAACGGACGCCTCACCCTGGCCATCGAGGGCTATAGCGAGACCCGAGACGACATGCTCATGGGCGGCTTCCGCATCCCCTCGAACACCGGTTTCGCCACCGTGCCCTATCATAACAATGGTAAGATGCGCAACACCGGTTGGGAGTTCCACATCAACTCGAACGAGGTTGTCAAGGCTGGCAAGTTCTCCATGGACGTGAATGCCAACTTCGGTAACAACCGCAACGAAATCCTGGAAATGGACGAGTATATCCTCGACCAGAAGAACTCCACCTATGGCTATGCCAACGGTGAGACGCTGAAGCGCGTGCAGCTGCACAACCCCTTCGGTGCCATCTACGGCTTCAAGTACCACGGTGTCTACCAGTACAACTACAACACCGTCAAGAACGCTGTGGCCGGCATGACCGAGGACGAGATATATGCATGGTGGAACGAGTTCACCGCTGCCGGCAAGACGGCTCCTGTGGCCGTGGCTGCCGACGGACGTGTCATCCTCGATGCCAACAACGTGCCTGTGCGCATGCGCTACGACTATCGTGTGGACGGAACGGGTCACGACCAGAACTTCCCGGGCTTCAATGGTGGCGACGCCATCTATGAGGACCTGAACCACGACGGCCAGATCAACGCACTCGACATCACCTATCTGGGATCGTCGCTGCCTAAGCTCACCGGTGGTTTCGGCTTCAGCTTCCGCTATGGCGACTGGCGCCTCACCACGCAGTTCACCTATCGCGTGGGCAACAAGATCATCAACCGCGCCCGCCTGGATGCCGAGGCCATGACTGGCAACAACAACCAGAGCCAGGCCGTGAACTATCGCTGGCGTAAGGAAGGCGACGTCACCTCTATCCCACGCGCCATGTTCGGTAGCAACAGTAACTACAACACCCTCATCAGCGACCGCTTCGTGGAGGACGGCTCCTATCTGCGTATGAGCTATGCACAGCTGAACTACGCCATCAGGAAGAAGTACCTGAAGTGGATTGGCCTGAACGGTGTGTCACTCTATGCCTCTATCAACAACCCCTTCGTCATCACGAAGTATTCGGGTGTTGACCCCGACATCGCTTTCGGTGGCGAGGATCCGGCTATCGACGGAGCACAGACACCGCGTTCGCGCTCCTATACACTGGGTATCACCGTGAACTTCTAATGATAGTTAATTGAAGATTGAAAATTGAAGATTATGAATACCAAGAATAAAAAGACATATAAGGCTGGTTTGCTGTGTTGCGGCGTAGCCGCAGCCGTGGCAGGCCTCAGCTCCTGTGCCGACTTCCTGGAAATTAAGCCCCAGAGCGAAATCATCCTGGAAGACTTCTGGAACGAGAAGGCCGACGTCGACAATGTGGTCATGGGATGCTACAGCGCCCTGCAAAGCGACGCCGTGCGCAAGAGAATGATTGTCTGGGGCGAGGTGAGAAGCGACAATATCATGTCGGGCCAGAACCTCAACAGTTCAGATGTGGACCTCTATAATGTGGTGCGCGAGAACATCAACGCCATGAACTCCTACACGGTATGGGACGGCTTCTATGATGTCATCAACCGCTGCAACACCGTGCTGAAATACGCTCCCGGCGTGGCTGCCGAGGACCCCGGCTACACCCAGGGCGACCTGAACGCCACCATTGCCGAGATGACGGCACTGCGCGACCTGTGCTACTTCTACCTGATACGTACCTTCCGCAACGTGCCTTACAGCACAGTGGCCTTTACTGACGACGATCAGAAGATGGACCTGCCCGCCACACCGTTCTATGATGTGCTCGACAGCCTCATCACCGACCTGGAGCGCGTGAAGAACGACGCCGTGGTGCGCTATCCTGAGACAAAGCCCCGCTATCAGACGGGACGCATCACCCGCGATGCCATCTACGCCATGCTCTGCGAGATGTATCTGTGGAAGAAGGACTATGACAACTGCATCCGCTATGCCGAGCTGGTCATCAACTCGAAAAAGGATATGTATGAGGAAGAGCGTGCCAAGGGCAACAGCGGCCGCACTACTGCCAGCCTGTCGGCCCTGAACGTGGTGGATAACCGTTTCAATGGCTATCCGCTGGTGGCCGATGCCACCTCGGGCAACTTCTTTGGCGATGCCTATCAGGAAATCTTCAGCCAGGGAGCCAGCCGCGAGACCATCTTCGAGCTGAACTATGATGAGTCGCCCGAATCAAGCGGCATGCCCAGCAGCTCGGCCATCTCATCCTTCTATGGTCACAGCAATGCCAACAAGGGCCTCCTGGCTCCTACGTCGGTCATCATCGACGACGTGTCGGCCACGTCGGGACGCACCATCTTTGAGGACAAGAACAAGAAGCTGGATGCACGCCTCTATCTGAATCTTGACGCTGAGGGCGGAAGCATCACTAAGCTTGCTACTCGCAGCGTGAACATTGACGCTTCTAATGCTGCAAATAACGTGACCACATCGTATTCTTACTACACGCAGAACAACAACAGCAGCCAGTGGATTATCTACCGCCTGCCCGACATCATGCTCATGGAGGCCGAGGCCATCTGTCAGCAGATGCAGGAGGGCAGCGAGCAGAGCGTCATCGACTTCAACGCCCCGAAGCTGGAGAAGTGCTTCCGCCTGGTGAACGCCATCAACAAGCGTTCTATCTGCAAAGCCATCTTGGCAGATGCCGACACCCTGAAGCCTACTGATTACACCACCAAGGCCCTCATGGAGGAACTGGTGCAGCGCGAGCGTCAGCGCGAGCTGATGTTCGAGGGCAAGCGCTGGTTCGACCTGGTGCGCTACTCCCTGCGCGCCGGCAACACCGAACCTGTTATTGCTGCCGTGGTGAAGCGTGACGACGTGAACGCTACCTTCGCTCAGAACTTCTTCAAGAAGATGGACGCCATCTTCTGGCCCTACAACAACGATGAGATGAAGGTGAACAAGAACCTGGTGCCCAACCCCGTCTATGGCACGGGCGAGAGTACCAGCTATGAGAAAACCAAATAAAACCAGTACGAGATATGAAGACAAAGATTTTTAAAATATTCTGCGCCTGTCTGGTGGGTTGCGGCCTCTCCGCAACGTTCACTGCCTGCTCTGACGAGCCCGACACTGAGCATTTCTACACGTTCACTGGCGAGATGATGAGCGACTATCTGGCTAATCGTCCACAGTACAGTGAGTTCAAGACCATTGTTGAGCGTGCAGAACTGATGGACCTCCTGGCCACCTACGGCCAGTACACCTGCTTCCTGCCCAGCAATGATGCTATCCACACCTATTTGCAAGAGAAAGGCTTGCAGAGCATCGACCAGCTGAGCGATGCCGACTGCGACACCATCGCACGTACGCACCTCGTGGCCAATATGTACTCTACTTTCGAGATGAATCAGGACCGCCTGATCACTGCCAACATGCTGGGACGCTATCTGGCCACCTCACAGGGTGTGGATGCCGACAGCAATGCCGTGGTCTTTCTTGAGGGAACGGCTCACATCATCTTCGAGCAGACACTGGCCGACGGTACTGTGATTCATCAGAACGACTCGGTGGAGAACGGTATCGTGCAGCCCATCGACATGGTCATCGAGAAGTCGAACAGCTATATTGCTGACATTCTGCGCGACAACCCCAAGATCAGCATCTTCTATGATGCACTGCAGGCAACGGGCGTTCGCGAGCAGATTCTGCCGGTGGACGATCCCACCTACAACAAGAACCAGCCTAAGTACCGCTACAAGTCGCACACCTGGAATGAAGTGGCATGGGTGCCCAGCACCAGGAAGTATGGCTTCACGGCCTTCGTAGAGCCTGACTCGGTTTATCAGGCCAAGTTCGAGGAGTACGGCATCTCTACGGCCAATGGCACCTTGCGCGCACTCTATGACCTGGCTTGCAAGATCTACGATCCCGTATTCCCCGGCGATGTGAATGCCGCTGGCCACAGCTTCGAGAACCTGACCGACAGCGTGAACCCGCTGCACCGTTTCATGCAGTATCACATCATGACCCGCTACGTGCCGGGCACCAGCGATCTCACTGCACTGGTATGCCCCGAGACGAAGGAGGCCTTCGGCTTCGACACCAAGCTGATAAACCCCATCGACTGGTATCAGACCCTGCTGCCTCACACCATGCTGAAGGTGGAGCAGCTCACCATGACCCGCGACGAGCAGGGCAACGACTGCCGTGGCACTGACGGTGCCTACGTAGGACGTCACTTCCTCAACCGCCGCTATGCTGCCCCTGAATACAACTTCCGTGGCGCCTTGGTCGACAACACCGTGGAGAAGGAGCCTGTTCACGATGCACTGAACGGACACTACTTCTACGTTGACGATCTGGTGGTGTTCAGCTATGAAGTGCAGAACATTGTGCAGAACCAGCGCATCCGCATGGACTTCTCGACCGTATGGCCTGAGGTGATGACCAACGACATGCGTCTGAAGGGTAACTATACCGTGGACGATAACGCCAGCACGCCTGACGACTCGAACGAGCCTAAGAACGGTAAGAACTACTACTTCCCCGAAGGCTATCTGGACGGTGTGACCATCAACAACAACGGTTACCTGGTGATGCGTCGCCCGCACTGCAACTTCTGGTCGTGGCAGGGTGACGAGTGGAACCTCTTCGGCGACTACGACATGACCTTCCGCATCCCGCCCGTGCCCTATAGCGGTGAGTGGCAGATGCGCCTGGGCTACTGCGCCATTGAGACGCGTGGCGTCATGCAGAGCTACTTCGACGGCATTCCCCAGGGCATCCCCGTGGATATGACGAGATTCCTCAATTCCGAGACTTACCTGGGCGACCGCTACGTGATTGACGAGTCGCTGGGCGACTACAAGAAGAAGACCGACGAAGAGAAGGCCGAGGAGCAGAAGACCCTGAAGAACCTGGGCGTATACCGCGACGGACGCAGCATGTATCACTTCTCCAGTGGTGGCTCGAAGTATTACTTCATGGGTAACGAGCGTACCCACCGTAAGATAGTCTACCAGGGCTATGTCGATGCCACCAAGGACCACTACGTGCGTTTCCGCGTGGCCAGCGACGGTAAGCAGGGTAACAACAACGAGTTCATGTTCGACTTCTGGGAAATGGTTCCCAAGAGCGTCTACGGCGTCGATGGTGACGGCGAGATGGAGGACGACCTGTAAATTAGTAATGAGTAATTAGAAATCTACAATTATGATTACCAAGATATATAAGATATTGTATGCAGGACTGATGAGCTGCGGCGTGGCCGCAGCCCTCACCGCCTGCACTGAGACATGGGATGACCACTACGAGAGCCTGGGCGACAGCAGTGGCATGCACGAAGGGTCGCTATGGCAGGCCATCAAGAGCAATCCCAACCTGAGCAACTTCGCCAGCGTCATCGAGGGCTGCGACTTCGCAAAGACGCTCGACGGCAGCCAGGTATTCACCGTGTTTGCTCCCACAAACGACAGCTTCTCGCAGTCTGAGGCTCAGGCACTCATCGCTGAGTATAAGCAGCAGGAGGCCGCCAACGTGGTGGAGGAGGACAACACCGTGCTGAAAGAGTTCATCCACAACCATGTGGCGCTCTACAACTATTCGGTTTCCACCAACAGCGAGGACTCCATCACGCTGCTCAACGGCAAGTATGCCGTGCTGAAGAGCGACAACATCGACGGCGTGCAGCTGCTGACGAAGAACCAGCTCTATGGCAACGGTGTGCTCTACACCATTAACAAGCCCGTGAACTACTTGCCCAGCGTGTTTGAGTATATCCGTAGCGATGCCGACCTCGACAGCCTACGTTCGTTCCTCTACAACAGCAAGTTCTACTATCGCGAGTTCCAGCCAGAGCTGAGTGTGCCGGGCAGTATCGTCAACGGTAAGACCCAGTATCTCGACTCCGTCTTCGTTCAGCGCAACGAACTGTTCAACATTCTGGGCCGCATCGGCACGGAGGACAGCTCCTACATCATGGTGGCTCCTACGAACGCCGTGTGGAGGGACCTCATCGAGGAGTATGAGCCTTATTTCAACTATCCTACGAATGTGGACAAGCGCGACTCGCTGGTCTATACCAACAGCCGTCTGGCCATCGTGAACGGAACGACGTTCAGCCGCACCTTCAACACTGATGAGTCGCTGAAGGACTCGGCCATGTCGGAGAACTCTATGAAGGCCTATAACTATCGCAAGATCCAGTGGGGCGCTCCCTTCGAGTATTACCAGTATCGCAGCCCGCTGACCCAGCCCTATGGCGCCCTGGCTCAGAGCGAGGTGGCCAGCTGCAGTAATGGTGAGGTGCGCAAGGCCACACAGTGGAACATTGACAAGCAGATGACTTTCTTCCGCTACATCATCGTGGAGGCAGAGTCGCGCAACAGCATCAAGGAGGTGAGTAAGCTGGTTGACACCCGTGGCGACTCCATCGCCACCATCTCTCCCACCACCCGCTATGTCACCAACGACAATGCTACTTACTACGACAAGGTGTGGAGCAACTCCTTCGTGGAGTTCGTTCCTAACAATGCCGTGGTGAACCATTCTGTTACGTTCAACCTGCCGAATGTGCTGTCGAACATTGGCTACGATATCTACTTGGTCACTGCACCTGCACTGGCCAACGATAGCAATGCCACCGACATTCAGCGTCTGCCCACGCTGATGCGCTGCACCATCAGCCAGCCTGGCCAGCAGCCCGATCAGATAAAGGGTGAGAACGGCAAGGTGAAGGAATTCCAGACCACGCCCGACGCCATCGACTATTTCCTGGTGGCTGAAAACTACAAGTTCGCCGTTTGTACCTATGGCATTGACGACGAGAACCTGCAGACGACGCTGAAGGTCGAGACCCGTGTGGGCAGTACCCAGGTGCGTAACAACATCCTGACGCGTACCATGCGTATCGACTGCATCCTGTTGGTGCCTCACGGTTCGTTGCAGCTGGTCGACGCCCTGCCTTCCGACAGCTCCGTTCCCTCTCGCATGTGGGGCACTCCCGGTCTGTTGATGTATCCTCATGGTCAATTCACCGACCGGCCCTTCAAGTGGTGGTATATGCAACGTTAATGTTCACATGACTAAAATATAGAAAGATTTATGAAACGATATATCTTATTTGGATTTTCACTGCTGATGGCGTTCCCTGCGTCTACCTTCGCCCAGGACGACTTGGAGGAGGAAGAGGAGCAGGTGCCCGTCAAGATCATGAAAGTGAAGCAGAAGAACTATGAAACGCGTGTCATCAAGGGCCTCGTGCTCGATGCCACCACGGGTCAGCCTGTGGCCGGTGCCATCGTGCGTGCCGCTGAGATGGATGGTTATAGCATCCTGACCGAGGACAACGGTTCCTACGAGCTGAAGGTGCCCGTCTTTGCCACCTCGCTCTATGTCTCTACACCCGACTACAACGGCGTGCGCATCGGCTTGGTGAAGGATGAGCAGCAGAAGACTGCCATGCTCTATCCCACGACGTTCAATGCCGAGTACAGCAATCAGACGAATGTCCGGGGCGACCAGTCAAGCGCCAACTTCGCCTATACCAACGCCGTGAACATCAAGTCTGAGATTCAGGACCAGCTGGGAGCCTTCGTCCACACGGTGGGACGCAACGGCACGCCTGGTGTTGGCAGCGTGATGTTCATGCAAGGTCTGAACTCGCTTAACGTCAATGCACAGCCGCTGGTGGTGGTCGACGATGTCATCATCGACCAGCAGTATGGCCGCACGCTACTCCACGACGGCTTCTACAACGACGTGCTCACCAACATCAATCCCTCTGATATTGAGAAGGTGACCGTGCTGCGCAACGGAACCGCCCTCTATGGCTCCAAGGGTGCCAATGGTGTCATCCTCATCCAGACGCGCCGCAACAAGTCCATGGCCACCCGCATCACTGCCACGGCCTCTGCCGGCGTGACGCTGGAGCCGAAGTATATCTCGGTGATGGATGCCGGCCAGTATCGCAGCTATGCATCTGAGCTGCTCAAGTCTACCAATACCACCATCCGTAAGTTCAGTTTCCTCAACGAGGATCCCACTTACTACTACTACGATCAGTACCATCAGCAGACCGACTGGAAGGACTACGTCTATCGTACTGCCATCAGCCAGAACTATGGTATCAACATCGAGGGTGGTGACGACGTGGCCAACTACAACCTCTCTGTGGGCTATGGCAACATGCAGAGCAACCTCAAGGAGAACGGCATGGGGCGTCTGAACATACGCTTCAATACCGACATCAACCTCTCTCAGCGCATTGGCGTGCGTTTCGATGCATCGTTCTCGAATGTCACCCGCAACCTGCGCAACGACGGTGCTCCCGAAAGCTACGACGAAGGCACTCCCACGGCGCCCAGCTTCCTGGCCTACGCCAAGAGCCCCTTCATGAGCCCCTACAGCTATGGTCACGACGAGACAGGTAAAGGCCGCTTCGCCGACAGCCACTACGACATCACGCAGGAGTCCTACCTCTCCGAGGCCCTGGCCAACTACAGCGGCTACAACTGGCAGCTCGGTAACCCCGCCGCCATTCTCGACTACTCAGAAGGCGAGAACAAGAACCGCTTCGAGAACTCTATGCTGAACCTCACCGTTACGCCGAAGTACAAGTTCAATCCTCACCTCTTCGTGAGCGAGCACTTCAGCTACAACCTGGTCAACACCAACGAGATGTTCTACATCCCCATCAACGGCACGCCCCGCTACTATGTCACCAGCCTGGGTGGCTATCGTGAGAACGAGGTGCGCTCGCTGGCTTCAAAGCAGAACTCCGTTCAGAGCGACACCCGCATTGACTGGAACAACCGCTACGGTGCTCATTTCATCCATGTCTTTGGCGGCGCCCGCATCAACTGGGAGAGCTTCACCACCAATTCGCAGGTGGGCTACAACACCGGTAGCGATAAGACTCCGTTCATGAGCGGAAGCTTGCAGAACAAGGATGTGGTAGGCCTCAACGAGAATTGGAACACCCTCTCCTGGTATGCACAGGCTGAGTACAACTACATGAGCCGCTACTATCTGCAGGCCAATCTCTCTGTCGACGGTTCGTCACGCTTCGGCGAGGATGCCGGCGACATCAAGATTCTCAAGGCGCCTTGGGCCATCTTCCCCGGCTTGCAGGCTGCTTGGGTCATCAGCAACGAGCCTTGGATGGCTGGTGTGAAGGGCATTGACTACCTGCGCCTCTCTGCTGGCTACGACATCAGCGGTAACGACGACATCGACTTCTATGCCGCCCGAAGCTACTTCCGCGCTTCTCAGTTCCTGCACACCATCTCTGGTCTGTCGTTCGACGGCATTGGCAACAATGAAATCCAGTGGGAGACCACCCGTCGCTTCAACGTAGGCCTTGAGTCCAACCTGCTGAACAATCGCCTGTCGTTCAGCGTCAACTACTTCCGTTCCAACACCGACAACCTGCTCACCCGCCAGTCGCTGGGCTTCCTCAGCGGTCTTGACATGAACTGGAACAACGGTGGTAAGTTGAAGAACGAAGGCTTCGACGTGAGCTTCACCGCCAAGCTGCTGGCTCTGAAGAACTGGCAGTGGCAGCTGGGAGCCAGCGCTGGTCACTACAAGAACGAGATTACCGACCTGCCCGATGGCAAGCAGTACCTCGACAACGAGGTCTATGGTGCTACCATCCGCACCCAGATTGGCCAGGTGGCCAACGCCTTCTATGGCTACAAGTCCCTGGGCGTCTTCGCCACCACTGAGGAGGCTCAGCAGGCCAACCTCTACTTCATGGCCGACAACGGTGTTGACCGCAACTACTTCAAGGCTGGCGACGTTCACTTTGCCGACCTCAACAACGACGGCATGATTACCGAGGCCGACCAGATGATTATTGGCGATCCCAATCCCGACATCTACGGCAACATTTTCACCACCCTGCAGTGGAAGCGCCTCAAGCTCGACGTGCGCTTCAACTACTCGCTGGGCAACGATGTCTACAACTACATGCGTTCGCAGCTCGAAGGCGGCAGCCGCTTCATAAACCAGACCACTGCCATGCAGCGCCGCTGGCAGGTGGAAGGCCAGGCTACTGACATTCCCCGCATCACCTTCCAGGATCCCATGGGCAACTCCCGCTTCAGCGACCGCTGGATCGAGGATGGCAGCTACCTGCGCCTGAAGTCGGCAACGCTCAGCTACGACCTGCCTCTGAAGTCCGAGTACATCCAGGGCCTGCAGCTTTGGGTGCAGGGCAACAACCTGCTCACCTTCACCAAGTACCTGGGCAGCGATCCTGAGTTCACCATGACCAGCAGCGTCATTGGTCAGGGCATCGACCTGGGCCGTCTGGGCCAGAGCCGCAGCATCGTGGCTGGTGTGAAGATCAACCTGTAATTAGTAATGAGTAATTAGGAATTAATAATTATGATTAGTCTCAAGAATAAATATTATCATCGGGCTGGCTCGGTATGCTGCGGCTTTGCCGCCGCCCTTCTGGCTCTTGCAACGTTCACATCCTGCGACGATTTCTTCGAGCAGAATTCTGACGACGTGCTTTATGCCGACAAGGAGCATCTGAACAATGCTGTCGACACCATCTATTCTGTGACGGGCATTCTCACCAAGATGCAGGCACTGGCCGACCGCACCATCCTGCTTGGCGAGGTGCGTGGCGACCTGGTGGACCTCACCAACATTGCCAGCAACGACCTGCGCGAGTTGGCCCAGTTCAATGTCAGCGACGACAACATGTACAATCGCCCCAGCGACTACTATGCCGTCATCAACAACTGCAACTACTTCATTGCCCATGCCGACACCGCCCTGCGCAGCAACAGCAACGACTATGTGTTCATGAAGGAGTATGCCGCCGTGAAGGCCTTCCGTGCCTGGACCTATCTCCAGCTGGCCCTCAACTACGGCCACGTGCCCTTCTTCACCGAGCCCCTGCTCAGTAAGGAAGAGGCCGAGGCTGCCGAGACCGCCAACAAGGCCGACCTGCAGACCATCTGCTCTTACTTCATCAACGACCTGATGCAGCTGCCCGAGCGCTACAACACCGAGCTGCCTGGCTACCGCACCATTCGTGGCGTGGAGTCGAGGATGCTCTTCTTCCCGCTGAGCATCATCCGTGGCGACCTCTATCTCTGGCGTGCCACCGTCACCGGCAGCAAGGAAGACTATCGCCAGGCTGCGCTGAACTACTACAAGTACATCAGCGAGCGCAACGGCACCAACTCAGCCTATCCCACCGATCTTGCCTACTCCATGTGGGATGCAGGCTCCTCCACCTGGACCATGCGTGTCTCGCGCAACATCACCAGCAGCTCAGAGGCCTTCGGCGAGAATGGCGAGCTGATTGCCATGATTGCCGGCGACTCCATCCGTGCCGAGGGTAACTACAGCGAGCTGCGTAACCTGTTCAACTCCAACGAGGACAACGACTACAAGGTCAGCATCACGCCTTCTCAGCGCATGTTCGACATCTCCGAGTCGCAGGCCTACGCCCAGCTGTCCTACGATGGCAACAGCGTGGAGTACGCCCCTGCCGGACTGCCCGACCACGAATCTGGCGACCTTCGCCTCTGCACGTTCTATAGCGAGGGCTTCACTCGCGACCGTGCCACTGGCGAGCGCATCGAGACCCAGAGCATCGGCAAGTATGCCACCCGCAACGTCCACATCTATCGTCGCATGATGGTCTATATGCGTATGGCCGAGGCCCTCAACGGTGCCGGCTATCCCCGCATGGCCTATCAGATCCTCTCCGAGGGTCTCAGCGACCGTGTCATGCAGACCAGCGTCTTCCCCTACTATGACACCGAGGACAAGAGCGACTCTCTCTTCCTGGCCAAGTTCGAGTTCCCCGACACCCGCTACGCCGTCATGGACGTTGGCGACATCATTGGCGTGGGCTCTTCTACCCACAACATGATGGGCATCCACACCCGTGGCTCGGGCTGGACGCCGATGAACGCCTACTATCAGCTGCCCAACGACACCATCGAGCCCGACGCCTCTAAGCGCGCCCAGCTCACGGCCGAGCAGCAGGTCTTCGTCGACAGCCTCCTGCTCAACGAGTGCGCACTGGAGTTTGCCTTCGAGGGCACCCGCTACTACGACATCATGCGCTTCGCCCTGCGTCAGGACAATCCTGGCGAATTCATGGCTAAGCACATCTACGCCCGTCGTGGTCAAGACAAGAGCGGCGAGATGCAGGCAGAGATCAAGGCCAACTTGGCTGACCAGCGCAACTGGTATCTCAACTGGAAGGGCAAGATTGGCTATTAAGGCTGTTTCTTGACTATCTTAGAAGACAACTTAGGATTTCTTTTTTAGAAGACAACTTAGATTTTCTATTTTAGAAGACAACTTAGACAACTTAGACAACTTAGGACAACTTCTTCTCTTTCTGTTTTGGAAAAGAAAGTTGTCCTAAGTTGTTTTAGTTGTCTTCATCTACTAAAAGAGGCAACTTGAGACAACTCCTTCTCTTTCTGTTTTGGAAAAGAAAGTTGTTCTAAGTTGTTTTAGTTGTCTTCATCTACTGAAAAAGTCAATATAGGAAGCTCCTTCTCTTTCTGTTTTGGAAAAGAGAGTTGTCCTTGTTGTTTTAGTTGTCTTCATCTACTGAAAAAGTCAATATAGGAAGTTCCTTCTCTTTCTGTTTTGGAAAAGAAAGTTGTCCTAAGTTGTTTTAGTTGTCTTCATCTACTGAAAAAGTCAATATAGGAAGTTCCTTCTCTTTCTGTTTTGGAAAAGGAAGTTGTCCTAAGTTGTTTTAGTTGTCTTCATCTACTGAAAAAGACAATATAGGAAGCTCCTTCTCTTTCTGTTTTGGAAAAGAAAGTTGTTCTAAGTTGTTTTAGTTGTCTTCATCTACTAAAAAAAGACAAAATGCTAACAAAGGGCCAAAGATTTTGCCTTTTTTCTTTGGTTGTTCAGGGAAAAATGCCTAATTTTGCGGTGTACTAATAACTATCTGTTTAACTTTAAGACATAACGCTATGGAAGTAGAGAAAATCATGCAAGCCTTGGAGCGCAAGCATCCGGGCGAGTCAGAGTATCTGCAGGCTGTGCGCGAGGTTCTTGAAAGCATCAAGGACGTGTACAACCAGCATCCCGAGTTTGAAAAAGCAAAAATCGTGGAGCGCATCGTAGAGCCCGAGCGCATCACCACCTTCCGCGTGCCCTGGGTCGACGACAAGGGCGAGGTGCAGGTCAACCTGGGCTACCGCGTTCAGTTCAACAGCGCCATTGGCCCCTACAAGGGCGGCCTGCGTTTCCACCCGTCGGTGAACCTGAGCATCCTGAAGTTCCTCGGTTTCGAGCAGACGTTCAAGAACGCCCTCACCACGCTGCCCATGGGCGGTGGCAAGGGCGGCAGCGACTTCGCTCCCCGTGGCAAGAGTGAGGCCGAAATCATGCGTTTCTGCCAGGCCTTCATGACCGAGCTGTATAAGGTCATCGGCCCCGACATGGACGTGCCCGCCGGCGACATCGGCGTGGGTGGCCGCGAAATAGGCTACCTCTTCGGCATGTACAAGAAGCTCACCTCCCAGTTCCATGGAGCCACCCTCACGGGTAAGGGCCTGGAGTGGGGCGGCAGCATCCTGCGTCCCGAGGCCACGGGCTTCGGCGCCCTCTATTTCGTTCACCACATGCTCGATGCCCATGGCCTCGACATCAAGGGCAAGACCGTTGCCCTCTCCGGCTTCGGCAACGTGGCTTGGGGTGCCGCCAAGAAAGCCACTGAGCTCGGCGCCAAGGTCATCACCATCAGCGGTCCCGACGGCTATATCTACGACCCCGCCGGCCTGGATGCCGAGAAGATCGACTACCTGCTGGAGCTGCGTGCCTCAGGCAACGACATCTGCTCACCCTATGCCGAAGAGTTCCCCGGCTCCACCTTCTTCGAGGGAAAGAAACCGTGGGAGCAGAAGGCCGACATCTATCTGCCCTGCGCCACACAGAACGAGCTCAACGGCGACGATGCCGACCAGATCCTGGCCCAGAAGCCTCTCTGCGTAGCTGAGGTCTCCAACATGGGCTGCACCGCCGAGGCTGTCAACAAGTTCATTGCCGCCGGTCAGCTCTTTGCTCCTGGCAAGGCCGTCAATGCCGGTGGCGTGGCCACCAGCGGCCTGGAGATGACGCAGAACTCCATGCGCATGTCGTGGACGGCCGAGGAGGTAGACCAGCGCCTCCACCAGATCATGCAGGGCATCCACCAGCAGTGCGTGAAGTATGGCAAGGAGCCTTCGGGCTACATCAACTACGTCAAGGGTGCCAATGTGGCTGGCTTCATGAAGGTGGCCAAGGCCATGCTGGCCCAAGGCATTGTGTGAAGTGATAAGTGAAGAGTGATAAGTGAAAAGTGAAGGATTTCTTGCGTCCCATTGGTAGCAAGCGGCAAAGCCGAGCGACTTACGCTGCCGTAGTCCTACGGCGAGCAGTGCTTATAGTGCTGTTCATGTTCTTTGCTGCCGCAAATTCTTCACTTTTCACTTTTTCTTCTTCTCTTTTGCATGCCCAAAACGTGCAGAAGGGCATCGCATCTTACTATGGCAAGCAGGCCACGGGCCGCCTCACCAGCAGTGGCGAGCGACTTCATCACGACAGCCTCACCTGTGCCCATCGCACCCATCCCTTCGGCACGCGTCTGCGTGTCACCAATCCCGCCAACGACAGTGTCGTCGTTGTCCGCGTCAACGACCGTGGCCCCTTCGGCCGTGGTCGCATCGTCGACCTCTCTTGGGAAGCCGCCCGCCTGCTGGGCATCCTCCGTCAGGGCATCGCCCCCGTGGTCGTAGAAGTGGTCAGCGATTCAACAAAGGGAGAATAAACTTTTTATAAACACAATAATTATTAATAGATGAAACAAAAGAAAGCCACAACAATCCTCTTTGCAGTGTGGTTTATCTTGAACTTTGTGCTGCTGAAAACGAAAATCTATGAAGACAGTGAGATAGTAAAGGGAATCCTGATCATGGCTCCGTGCGTGCTCAGCGGCGTTATCATCGACGAGCTGATATGCGAATGGCAGGGCGAGCGGCGCAAGCACTCCATCGTCAACCATGCTGTGATGGCCGTGATGCTGCTGGCTATAGCCTGCGTCTACCTGTTTTTTACTTAGTCGAGGGCTGTTTTAGCAGCAGCCAACGGGACAGAAAAAAATCTCACGTGAGAAATTTTCACGCGGAGGCCTCCCAGAAAAAAATCTCACGTGAGAAATTTTCACGCGGAGGCTCCGCAGAAAAATTTCTCACGTGAGATTGATTCCTGTCTTGACCCTATCTGGGTCGCTTGGCAGTGACTATATTGAATTGGCGCGTCTGCGAGTTCACCACGCTGTTGCCCTGGGCCACGCCTATGCGCACCAGAATCCGCCCGTTGCGCAGGCTGCGGTCAGCGGCCAGGGTGGCGGTGTAGCGCACGGCCTGATGGGGCGCAATGCTCTCGATGCGCAGGTTGGGCGAGATGTGGACGTGGCGGTTGCCCGTGGCCTCCTCCACCAGTGGGAAGATGTCGTAGACGGGCCGGTCGCTGGTGTTGGCAATTTCAAACACCACCTCGCAGGTCTCACCCCGCGTGAGCACGCCGTCGCGCTGCGACTCATA
>JAFPTC010000123.1 GCA_017400455.1 Prevotella sp.
AATCCGGCTTGGAGACAATGCTCCAGCTCACGACGGCCCTCGACGACAAACAATCCCGACTGGCGCCGCTCAGCCGATTTCTGCTGAAGGGCCAGCAAACGCTTGATCTTGGGATTCTGCGCACTGGTGATAAGACGGTCTGATGTGTTCATTATATATATAATAATGTGATGACGGGTGCAAAGGTAGGAAAAAATATTGAAATGCGTGGCACCCGACCATGAAAAACCGACAAATGAGCAGCAATCGTTTGGCCGATTGGATTTTTCTTTGTAGATTTGCATCATTGAAAAATCAACCCAAACCCCATTCTCCGTTCGGTCTGCCACTTGCGGCCAGCCGACAGGATGAGGCGATTTGCTTATCAAAAACAGCTTTACCACGACTATGACGAACGGCTTTGCCACCACCATCCTCAAGTGGTTTGCCGCCAACGGGCGCGAGCTGCCCTGGCGCGACACCCGCGACCCGTATGCCATCTGGCTGAGCGAGATCATTCTGCAACAGACGCGCATCCAGCAGGGACAGGCCTACTGGGAGCGGTTCATGCGGCGCTGGCCCACCGTGGGCGACCTGGCGCGTGCCACCGAAGACGAGGTGCTGCGCGAATGGCAGGGACTGGGCTACTACTCGAGGGCGCGCAACCTGCACAAGGCGGCTCGGCAGATAGCAGAGGCAGGACAGTTCCCGCAGACGCTGGAGGGCATCCGCCAACTGAAGGGCGTGGGCGACTATACGGCTGCCGCCATCGGCTCGTTTGCCTTCGGACTGCCGGCCGCTGTGGTCGACGGCAATGTCTACCGGGTGCTGGCACGCTATTTCGGCATCGGCACACCCATCAACACCACCGAGGGCAAGAAGACCTTCACGGCGCTGGCCCAAGAGCTGCTGCCCCAGAACGAGGCGGCCGCCTACAACCAGGGCATGATGGACTTCGGGGCCCTGCAATGCACGCCTCAGTCGCCCAAATGCGCCACTTGTCCGCTGGCAGAGACCTGCTCGGCCTTGCGGGAGGGACGCACCGGCGAACTGCCCGTGAAACTGAGAAAGCTGACCGTCAAGACCCGCCACCTGCGCTATTTCTACCTGCGTTGCAACGGCGAGACCGCCATCCGCCGACGGCCGGCAGGCGACATCTGGCAGGGACTGTGGGAGCCGTTCCTGACCGAGGACGAGGGCTTGCCCGACTGGGTGGACGACAACTGCCGGCTGACCCTCATCGCCGAGAGCGTGAAGCATGTGCTCACCCATCGCATCCTGATGGCCGACTGCTATCTGGCCGAGGTGAGCAGCAAACCGCAACTGCCCGACGACTACATCTGGGTGGGCGAAAGCAACCTTCAGCAATACGCCATTCCACGCCTGGTGGAAATTCTTTTCGAAAAGGTAGGCCAAGCCTGCCCGGGACCCGCAAAAGAGAGCGAAAAAGACTAACTGATAGAAAGATTCGGAATGAAAAGTTGGCCGTTTCAAAGAAAAACACTATCTTTGTCAACGCAAAACAACAAATAACCAAAACTTATGTTCTCCACACTAGAAATGAGCATTATCGCAATGATAGGCACCCAAGAGATCATCATTCTCGCCCTCGTCATCCTGCTGCTGTTCGGAGGAAAGAAAATCCCCGAGCTCATGAAGGGACTGGGCAAGGGCGTGAAGAGTTTCAAGGAGGGTGTCAACGGTATTGAAGACTCGCTCGGCGACGAGAAAAACGACGCTAAGAAAGAGAGCAGAAAGGAATGACGCATCAGCCAATGAACGACGATCAGGCCACGGGCACGTTCTGGGACCATCTGGACGAGTTGCGCGGCTGCCTCATCCGCATGCTCATAGCCATTGCCATCCTGGCACTGGTGGCTTTCGGCATGAAAGAGGCGTTGTTTGACATCGTGCTGGCACCGAGAGACAGCAGTTTCATCACTTACCGCCTGCTGGGAGTGAGCCCCTTCAGCATTCACCTGATGAACACGGGGCTTACCGAGCAGTTCATGATTCACATGAGAACGGCCGTCTATGCCGGTGTGCTGCTGGCATCGCCCTACCTGCTCTACGAGGTGTTCCGGTTCGTCAGTCCTGCCCTCTACCAGAACGAGCGGCGCTACGCAGGGAGAATAGTGGGCAGCGCCTACCTGATGTTCATCGTGGGCACGCTGCTGAACTATTTCCTGGTGTTTCCGCTGACGGTGCGCTTCCTGGGCACCTACCAAGTGAGCGCCGACGTGGCCAACATGCTGACCCTACAGTCGTATATGGACACGCTGCTGATGATGAGCCTGGTGATGGGCGTGGTGTTCGAGCTGCCCGTGGTCTGCTGGGTGATGGCCCGCATGGGACTCATCAACGACCGCCACATGAGCCAATACCGCCGCCACGCCATTGTCATCATCCTGATTGTGGCAGCCGTCATCACCCCGACAGCCGACGCTTTCACGCTGTTTGTGGTGGCGCTCCCCATCTGGCTGCTCTACGAACTGAGCATTGCCATCGTTAGAATGACCATTGGCAAGTCGCAAGAATAGTCGCAAGAATGACCATTGGCAAGTCGTAAGAATGACCATTGGCAAGTCGCAAGAATTACATTAGCAACAAGATACAGAAAATATGACGCTTAAGAAAATCAGAACTGCTCTGGCAGCAGTATTCTTTGTACTCATTACGCTGTTGTTCCTCGATTTCACGGGGACGCTGCACCATTGGCTGGGATGGATGGCCAAAATACAGTTCCTGCCGGCAGTGCTGGCATTGAATGCCGCCGTCATCATTGGCCTGGTCGTGCTGACGCTGGTCTTCGGGCGCATTTATTGCTCGGTGATCTGCCCGCTGGGTGTATTCCAGGATGTGATTGCCTGGCTGCACAACCGTCGCAAGAAGAACCGCTACACCTACTCGAAAGCCATCAGCTGGCTGCGCTACACCATGCTGGGCGT
>JAFPTC010000124.1 GCA_017400455.1 Prevotella sp.
CTGCCAGTCGCCACGCTCAAAGTCAATAAACTGGTCGGCGGCCTGTGCCCCTGGGGCGGCTGCCAACATTACAACACATAGCCAAGTCTTAAGCTTTTTCATCATGGTGCAATCGTTTTTTACATTTTTCGTTTTGTGCAAAGTTAGTAATAAATAAAAATAGGCACAAACAAATATGTCTCAATTTTCTGGCATGAGACAAAACCCATAGCATCAGGTAACAAAATCGAAAACCCTCAAAATGAGACTAATGCCTGTAGAGCCACGTCTGCACGATTCCGCGTAAGGCCAGATAGACGAGCAACGCCAGCCACAACGCATGGTTGCCCAGCGCAGGATGCAGGGCGAAATAGAGCGCGAAGAAGGCCACCGACGCCACAAAGCAGGAGCGCAGCATGTCGCGCGAAAGGGTGAGCCCGATGAAAATGCCGTCCCAGACGAAGGCTGCCATGCCGGCCACCGGCACAAACCACGCCCAGGGCATGTAGGGCACGGCGGCACTCACCACCTGAGCATCGCTCGTCAGCAACCCGAGGAAGGCGCTGCCGCCCGCCACGTAGGTCAGCGTAAAGAGCAGCGTCACCGCCCCACCCCAGCCGAAAAGGCGCTTCACCACACTGTCGAGCGCCTGCCGGTCGCCCGCTCCGTAGTAGCGTCCGCTCAGCGCTTCGCCTGCATAGGCAAAGCCATCGAGCACATAGCTGAAGAGCAGGTAGAGCTGCATGAGCAGCGTGTTGACCGCCAGGATGACGGCACCTTGCGCCGCGCCTGCCGACGTGAACCACAGATTGACGCACACCAGGCACACCGTGCGCAGGAAAATGTCGCGGTTGACGCGCAGGAAGGCCGACATGCGACTGAAGCAGAAGCGCACACTGAGCCCGTAGTTGCGGTGCAACAGCCAGAGCGACGTGAGGAATCCGGCCCACTGGGCAATCACCGTTCCCAGTGCCACGCCCTCTATCTGCAGCCCCAAACCGAACACCAGCACGAGCGAAGCCAGGATGTTGACCACGTTCTGCCCGATGGCAATCAGCATCGGGATGCGCGTGTTCTGCATGCCGATGTACCAGCCCGTGAGGGCATAGAGCCCCAGCACGGCGGGTGCTCCCCATACGCATATATTATAATAAGGTGTGCAGAGCTGCACTACGTCGGGCGTGGCCTGCATCAGGAAGAAGGCCACGTGGCGCAGCGGCAGCTGCAAGAGCAGAATGGAGGCAGCCGTCAGCAGCGCCACCGTCAGTCCGCGGTGCAGCATGCGGGTGGTCTCCTCGCGGTTCTGTGCGCCGTAGGCCTGGGCCGTGAGCCCGCTGGTGCCCATGCGCAGGAAGCCGAAAAGCCAGTAAAGTACATTGAAAATCATGGAGCCTACGGCAATGGCTCCGATATAGCGCGCATCGCCTATGTGCCCCACGATGCTCACGTCGACCAGTCCGAGCAGCGGCACGGTAATGTTCGACACGATGCTGGGCAGCGCCAGCCTCAAGATTTCCTTATCCGTCGCCCTCAACCCTTTCACCTCTTCACCGTTTCAACCTAAAACTAAAGCAGGTCCAGACAACGCTCAATGGGAATGCCACGGTTCTTGTCGGGCAGGTCGCGGTTGCGCTCAATGAGTCGGCTCACCACATCCATCGCTGTGCGCGTACTCTCGCGCAGCGAGTCGCCGTTGAGCAGATGGCCCATGAGCACGGCCGAGAAGATGTCGCCCGTACCATGAAACAGCACCGGAATCTCATCGTAGTCCAGCCGGAAGTATGGCCCTTCCTCCAGTCGCTGCGCAAAACCTGCCAGCGGCTTCTCGCTGCGGCGCCCCACCACACAGCTGCGCCCTTCGACACGCGCACTGGTGATAATCGCCGAGCGCGTACCCAGCGCCACCAGCCCGTCGAGCATCTGCTGCGCCTCGGCCCACGTCATGCCCTCCTCGTGGTAAGCCGTGTCGGTCAGATAGCAGGCCTCTGTGTAGTTAGGGAAAATCAGGTCGGCCACGCCCACCATGCGCCTCATCTGCCTCACCGACTGCTCAGTGATGCCGTTATAGAGGTGGCCTGCATCGCCCATGATGGGATCTACGAAAATCGTAGTACCCAGCAGGCGCTGCTCCTCACACAGGTCGGCCACCAGCTCCGACTGCTCCTCGCTGAACATGAGGCCCGTGCAGATAGCATCGAAGCGGAAGCCCAGCTCGCGCCACACGGGAATGGTGCGCCGCATGTATTCGGTGGTGTCCATCTCGCTGAAGCGTCCGTAGTCGAGCGTGTTCGACACGAGCGACGTAGGCAGGTTGTAGGCAGCATGGCCCAGATAGGTCAGTATGGGCAGCATGGCCACCATGCCCACGTTGCTGCAGCCCACGACATCGTTGATGAGAAGTATCTGTTTCATTGCGCCTGCAAAATTACGAAATAAGTAAGAAAAAAGACGCTTATTGCAGAAAAAAGTGTAACTTTGCATTGTTTTTTATGAACAAAACGACAACTACGATGAAACGATTCTTACTGATGGGATGGCTGCTGTTGGCGGCACAGCAGCTGACGGCACAAGAGTGGAAACTCGTGTGGAGCGACGAATTCAACCGCAACGGAAGGCCCGACACGGCCACCTGGAACTTTGAGCAGGGCTTCGTGCGCAACCAGGAAGCCCAGTGGTATCAGCCGGAAAACGCCTGGCAGCAAGACGGACTGCTCATCATCGAGGCGCGACGAGAGCACCGCCCCAACCCCACCTACCAGCCCGGCAGCCGCCACTGGGGACGCCAGCGACCCAACATCGACTACACCTCGGCCTGCCTCACTACCATGGGCAAACGACAATTTCTCTACGGACGCCTCGAAGTGAGCGCACGCATACCCACCGCCGGCGGAGCATGGCCCGCCATCTGGACCCTCGGAAGCGGCATGCCCTGGCCCTCGTGTGGCGAGGTCGACGTCATGGAGTACTACCGCATCGGCGGCGTACCCCACATCCTGGCCAACGCCGCCTGGGGCAACGACCGGCCCTACGACGCCGTGTGGAACAGCCGGAAAATTCCGTTCAGCCACTTCACACAGCGCAATCCCGACTGGGCACGCCACTTCCACCTGTGGCGCATGGACTGGGACGAGACCGCCATCCGCATCTACCTCGACGGCGAGCTGCTCAACGAGATACCCCTCAGCCAGACCCTCAACGGCTCCATCGGGCAGCATGCCAACCCCTTTGAGCGTCCACAATACATTCTGCTCAACCTGGCACTGGGCGGAGCCAACGGCGGAACCATCGACGACAGCGCCCTCCCCATGCGCTATGAGATAGACTACGTGCGCCTTTGGGCGCGCGAATGAGGCCCTTGTAGCAGCCAAAGCAACAAACAATCGCATTCAGATTGAAAAAAATTTAAGCTATTATCTTTGGAATTTAAGCTAAATTTCTCAGAATAATAGCTTAAATTTTATTGATAGTAAAAGACAAAAAAATGATTTTTTTCCAAAATATTTGCAATTAAGAAAATTAATACGTATTTTTGCACTGTTAATCTATCAACTACTTATGTCTACAGCCATAACCTACATAAGAGCTTTCATGCTTGTCCTCTTTTTGTGGACAAGTTTAAATGGTATGGCGCAGACAACGGCCGACAGTGAAACGCTGGAGAAGCTGAGAAAGGACATGTACTACCACTTCAGCAAGCACAACAACAATGAATTCATCGAGACGGTAGAAGCGCTGAAAAAGGTGGCCAAAGCTCTCAAAAACGAAAAAGACTACTATAAAGCCTACGGCAACCAAGCCGTCTACACATCGACCAACATCAGTCGCGGTCAAGCTATCGACATAGCAAAAGCCATCTACAAGGAGGCTGAGCAAGAGAAAAGCTATTACGGCCTCTTTACCGCCAACTTCGTGCTGGGCACCATCTACTCAGCCTTGCTGCAGCACGACGAAGCCCGACTCCGATACCAAGACGCCATAGAGATACTAGAGCAACATTTTCCCGAAGAAAGTACAGCCGCAATCTATCTGGCCATATGCAAGATAGAGCGGGCGCTGAACCATACCGACAAGGTGGATGAATACGTGAAAAAAGTGCTCGACGACTCCAAGACCAGTATGCAGCACAGGCTGAACGCCATGTCGTACAGATGCATGAACCTCGCTTACATGAAAGCCCCGATGGAGACGCGCGACAAGGCTTATGCCGAGCGGGAAGAGCTGAAGGCGAAATATGGTCACGACGACAACTTCGGCTACATTGTGGATTTCGACCAGGCTGTACTCCACGGCGAGTTCGACCGGGCAAAACGCATCATCGACCAGTTGCCTGACAACCATAAGACCTCCAAGTTGCTCTACTACTCAAAGTTGTATTACGCCTCAGAAGACTACAAGACTGCCTATATCTATGAGAACAAGTATTGGTATCACCTGGACTCGATTAATAGCGCCCAGATAAAGAAAACCTCGCTCGACATGGGTATGATGATTGACAAGGTGCAGGCCGAGAACGAGGCAAAGAGCCTGCGCCTGATAAACAAGCAGCTCAGAATGGAGGAAATGGCCCACGAGCTCAAGCAAAAGGAGATGCAGGAGCAGGCTCTCAGCATGAAGCTCGAAAACGAGAAGAGGCGACTGCAAGAGTCGGAGGCCCTACGAGCCAACGACAGCCTCATGGCCTACAACAAGGACCTGAGGCTGAGCGAAATCCGCTCGAAGTTGGAAGCCCGCGAGAATGAAGCTCGCACAGAACGCATCAAGTGGATTGCCGCCGGAGTGCTGGCCGCAATAGCTATCTTCTTCATTGCCATCTATGCCAACACGCGCCGCAAACAGCTGCGGCAGCTGAAAGCAGCCTACGACAAGCTCGAAGAGACGACAGCCGCCAAGGAGCGCATAGAGAGCGAACTGCGCATTGCAAGGGAGATACAGATGGCCATGGTGCCCCATGAATTCCCAAGCAGCAAGTCGCTCGACATTTACGCCCAGATGACTCCTGCAAAGGAGGTGGGAGGCGACCTCTACGACTTTGTACTTCTCGACGACAAACTGTACTTCTGCGTGGGCGACGTTAGCGGAAAGGGAGTTCCGGCAGCGCTCTTCATGTCAATGTCGGCACGACTGTTCCGCACGCTGTGCAACTACAGCCTGTCGCCGGCACAGATAGCCACCTCGATGAACAATGAGCTCGCACAGAACAATGACAACGGAATGTTCGTCACCATGTTTATCGGGCTGCTGAACCTTAAGAGCGGAGTGCTGGAGTTCTGCAACGCCGGCCACAACCCGCCAATCCTCGACGGCAACTTCATCGACATGGAGCCCAACGCGCCCATCGGACTCTGGGAGGGACTGGACTATGAAGGACAAACGCTTGGCGATATCACCGGCATGCAGCTGTTCGTGTATTCCGACGGTCTGAACGAAGCTGAGAATGCCGACAACGACCAATACAGCGACGAACGCATGCAGGACTTCGTGCGCAAGCATCACAATCTGGGCTGCCACCAGCTGATAGACTCGCTGGAACAAGACGTGGAGTCGCACGTGAACGGAGCGGCGCCCAGCGACGACCTCACCATGCTATGCATCAGAAAATACTAATACAAAATACACATTACCAAAATTATGAAAAACTTATTTTATATCTTCATGCTGATGGTCACAATACTGGCAGTGGCCTCATGCAAACAGGAACCGAAGAGCCAGCAGGGAGAGGAAACAAAGATTGCCCGCCATGTAGACTGCGATGAATTTGAGAAAATCATTGCCAACAAAGATTCAGTCATTCTCCTGGACGTGCGCACTCCAGACGAGTTCAACGAAGGACATCTGAGAGGCGCACTGCAGATAGACGTGAAGACGGATACCTTCCGCAAGACATGTGAAAGAATGTTTACTACCGACAAGACGATAGCCGTGTACTGCCGCTCTGGATTCCGCAGCAAGACGGCTGCCCGCATTCTCAGCGAGGCAGGCTTCAACACCGTCAACCTGAAGGGAGGCCTCAACAAATGGGTGGAAGTTGGAAAAGACACCGTGAGATGACGGTACGCAGGCTTTTCTCGGCAATTCTCTGAACGCATTACACACAGAAAAAACTAAAATAGCTTTAACAACCGAGAGCCATGATTTATCTGAACGACGACATAGCAGGCTTTGACCTGCAGGCAGCACTGCCCATGCTCTCGGCGCAACGGCTCGAGCAGCTGCAGAAGTTCAAGCACGAACTGGGGCGGAAGACGTGCGCCATGGCCTATGTGCTGCTACGCCAGGGGCTCGAGCAGGAGTATGGATTGCTGGAGCCACCGGTGTTCAACTACAACGAACACGGCAAACCCTACATCGCTGGCCACCCGGATATCCACTTCAACCTGAGCCACTGCCGAGCCGGGGTAATATGCGCTTTGAGCAACCGTCCCGTGGGCATCGACATCGAGAGCGTGCGCGAATATAACGACAGCCTGGCCCGCTACACCATGAACGAGCGGGAGCTGCAGCTCATCAATGCTTCTGAGCACCCCGACCTGACCTTCATCCGATTGTGGACGATGAAGGAGGCAGTGCTGAAATGGGACGGAAGCGGCATCACCAACAACATCAAGGACGCGCTGGAAGGAGTGACTGGCATAGAAACAACGGTGAATGAAAAAAAAGGATACGTTTACTCCGTCTATCCGGGAACTATTGTGAGGACTTTGCCGAGCTCATCCATTGAGTCAAGCCGAACCTTCTTAGCAACCTGACTATCACCCTTTTTACGGCAAGATGGCATCATTTTCCGTAAAAAGGGTTGTTTAATCCGTAATTCTGTTAACCGCCCTTTGGCGGAAAAACCGTAATTTTGCAGCCAGATAATTAATACTAAAGCAAGACTGCAAAAAATATGAAGAAAACATTATTCAACAAGATGCTGCTGTCGCTCGCCAGCCTGCTGGCCCTGTCGTGCAGCAGCGACGAGACCACAGAAGCCCATGCGCAGCCCACGAACATGGGAAAGACGCTCGTGGTCTGCTACAGCTACACCGGCAACTGCCGCACCATTGCCAGCACGCTCACCAGCCAGATCGAGGCCGACCTGCTGGAGATTCAGCCCGCCGAGAAGGGACTGAAGTACGAAGCCAACGGCTACGCCCTGGGCACGCAGCTGCTCAATGCCATCAAGGCCGCCCCCGACGATGCCGCAAGCTATCCCGCCATCGACCCCGTGTCGACCTCGCTCAGCGACTATCAGAACGTCATCGTCGTCACCCCGCTGTGGTGGAGCCAGATGGCCGCACCCATGCAGACCTTCCTCTTCAGCTACGGCCCGCAGCTGGCAGGCAAGCGCGTGGGACTCATCGTGTCGAGCGCCAGTAGCGGCATCAGCCAGGTAGAGGCCGACTTCCGTCGGCTCGCGCCCGACGCCACCCCGTCGGGGCAGGCCCTCTGGATCAACAACAGCAACCGCAGCCGCACCAGCAGCCTGCTGGAGCAATGGCTCGCCACGCAGAACTTTCAAACCTCAACAGCCATGACGAAAATCTTCATCACCATCGGCGGGCAGGCGCAAAGCATGACCCTCGCCGACACCCAGGCCGCCCGCGAACTCGCCGCCCGCCTGCAGCAAGGCCCCCTCAGCCTCACGCTCAGCTCCAACGGCGACTTCGAGATTTGGGGAGCCCTCGGCTTCTCGCTGCCCGCCAGCAACGAGCACATCACCGCCCAGCCCGGCGACGTGGTGCTCTACAACGGCAGCAACATCTGCATCTTCTTCGGGTCGAACTCCTGGAGCTACACCCGCCTGGGCCATATCAGCGGCCTCACCGAGAGCCAGCTGCGCTCCTTCCTGAAGGCAGGCGAGCGCAACATCAGCGCTGTGCTGTTGCTCGGCAGCACCACCAGCCTGCAACAGCCCCAAGCCACCCGCCGCAGCGCCACCGGCAGCATAGCCCTCAACGGCATGCCCGCCCCGCAGGCCGCAAAGGGCATCTACATCCAAGATGGCAAGAAACACATCAAAACAAGCACCAGAAAATGAAAACCAACCACCGCTGGATGCTGGCCGCCCTCTGCCTGCTCGCATCCGCACATAGCTACGCACAACAGAACATGGAACTCACCCAGAAACAACAGGCCCTCGCGGCCATCGCCGCCCACGAAGCCAAGGGCGACCTCGAAGCGCTGAAACGCTCGCTCAACGACGGCTTTCAGCAAGGACTCACCCTCAGCCAGGCCAAGGAAGCACTCTCGCAGCTCTACGCCTACACCGGCTTTCCCCGCTCGCTCAACGCCCTCGGCGCCCTGCAGCAGGTGGTCGACCAGCGCGCCGCGGCCGGGCTCACCACCGAGGCAGGCCGCGAAGCCGACCCCCTGCCCGCCGACTACGACGCCCTGCAGCAAGGCACGAAGGTGCAGACGCAGCTCACGGGCGGACAGCCCTTCAACTACACCTTCGCCCCGCAGACCGACTACTATCTGAAGGCCCACCTCTTCGGCGACATCTTCGCCCGCAACAACCTCACGTTTGCCGAGCGCGAAATCGTCACCGTCTCGGCTATTGCAGCCCTGCCCGGCTGCGAGCCGCAGCTCAGGGCCCACGTCAGCGGAGCCCGCCACATGGGCGTCAGCCAGCAGCAGTTGCAGCAGCTGCCCGCCGTGCTCCGCGCCCGCGTAGGCGAGGCCGAGGCCGCACGCTGCGCTGAGGCCGTGGCCGCCGTCTTCGGCCTGCCCGCCGAGGCCGCAGCGCCCGCCTACCTCAGCGTCTGGCCCCGAGGCGAGAAGAACCCCTACGGCCAGTACTTCATCGGCCAGAGCTACCTGGCCGACCTGGGCGCCGTGATGAACGTCACCTTCGAGCCCCGCTGCCGCAACAATTGGCATGTGCACCACAAGCAGGTGCAGGTGCTCATCTGCGTGGCCGGCCGCGGGTGGTATCAGGAGTGGGGCAAGCCCGCCGTGCCCCTGACGCCCGGCACCGTCATTGCCATACCCGCCGAGGCCAAGCACTGGCACGGCGCCGCCCGCGACTCGTGGCTGCAGCACCTCACCTATCACAAAGACGTGCAGCAGGGAGCCAGCAACGAATGGCTCGAACCCGTCGACGACGAGTGGTACGATAAGTTGGAATAAAGGCATGCAGAACCAGTTCACAGGTGTGCTGAACTAACTCATCAAGCCTGTGAACTGGCGTGGAGTTGTGAGGCAAATAATTCAAGGGAAATTTGGTACTTCCAATAATTATCCTTAAATTTGCAACCGTGAAACGTTTCAATCAGCATTTAGCGTATGAACTCGAACCAAGTAGACTTCTCCACCTTCTGCATCGGCAGCGTTGCTACGGCCCTAAATATGAACCAGGCTGAGGTCTATCGCCGCCTGAAGTCGTCGGGCATACTGATGGACTACATCGTCGGCTGCTACGACGTGCTGCACACCTTCGGCCGCCTCTACCTCGTGGAGGATATTACTTCACTCATGAGAAAAAAAGGAGTCCTATGATTGTCTTCCACACTTCAAACACTCCCGTTCCGCAGCCCGACGTCCTCCACTCCCGCAAGTATCTCGACTTCGGGCAGGGCTTCTACGTCACGCCCACCAAGATGCAGGCCGTCAACTATGCCCAGCGATTTACCAAGTGGGGCGAAGATGCCTATCTCAACTCCTACGAAATGGCTGTGCCAGACACATCCAAATTCCGCTGCAAACGTTTCGATCGCTACGATGAAGAGTGGCTCGACTACGTTTCAGCCTGCCGCCTCGGACTTCCCGTCGAACCGTTCGACATCATCGAAGGCGGCATTGCCGACGACAGGGTGTATAACACCATCGATCTCTTTTTTGCCCATCAGATAGCAAAAGACGAGGCCCTACGGCGCTTGGTCGCCATCCGTCCCAACCAGCAGGTCTGCTTCCTCTCTCAGCAAGCCATCGATGCCTGCCTGACTTTTCTGAAAACCGAAAAACTGAAATAGCGATGGAAGCCAACGAGACCTTACTCCAGATGAAATATGCCCGCATCATCGAGCAGATAGCAGCCGACCTAGGCATCTCCAACGTCGATGCGATGGACCTGTTTTATAACTCCCGCACCTTTCAGCTCATCAGTCAGGGCATTGCCGACCTCCATTGTCGCAGCGACCGCTATCTGGCCGAGGAGGTAGAGCGGGAAAACGAAACACACTCCTTTAGTTTTGCAGTTGGAAACAAAGAGGGGGAGGAACAGGCAGGGTAGCCTATCGAAAAGTCTGAAATCGGTTCCTGTCACAATGTCACATGTCACAAAACAACATTCATAAAAAAACTCGGCGCCTTCATCGCGAGGGCGCCGAGTTTGTCAATTCAGAATAATGAAAAAGAATGATATCAGACCTAACTGAGCGGGCCATAGCCCATGCACGAGGTGGTGCTGAGGGCCGTGATGATGGCCGTGATGATGCTCGATACGATTTGAAGTGCGAACTTCCAAGCTTCCTTAC
>JAFPTC010000125.1 GCA_017400455.1 Prevotella sp.
ATGCCGGCAAGCAGACCGCAAACCACGTCGGACGGATAGTGCACGCCGAGATAGAGGCGCGTGTAGCAGTTGAGCAGCGACCAGAGGACCATCGTGATGGTGAGCGCGCGGTTGCGCACCAGCAGTATCATGAAGGTGGCCAGACAGGCGGTATTGGCGGCATGGGCCGAGAAGAAACTGAAGCTCTTCTCGCGATAGTTGCAGGCCACGTCGATGGTGTATTTCACGAAGGGGTCGAGCGTAGGCCGCGGACGGGCCACAAGGGGTTTTATGAAGAGATTGTCGAGTCCGGCAGTCAGCATCACGCCCAGGGCACAACAGCCCACGATGATGAATATCTGAGTCATCGACTCGTTGTTCTTCAGCACCATGATGAACAAGGCAATATAGAGCGGAATCCACGTCAGTCCGTTGGTAAGGAACAGTATCAGCTGGTCGAAGAGCATCGACTGGCTGCCGTTCAGCAGATGAAGCAAAAACAGGTCTATATTGTTTGGCATACAGGGGGAATGTTGGCCGTTTGTTAAATCTTCTCAATCTGGCGGGCAGGCACCCATCCCTCGCGTCCGTCGGCCAGTCTGACGGCCTTCCAGTCGCGCATGGTGTCGTCGGTAATGTCAACCCTGGTGCCCTCGTGGATGACGCTCACGTCGGAACTGCCGGCCGAGGGTGTCTTCTTGATGGTCAGCGAGGGCGTGATGACGATGGCTCCCTTGCGGTTCTCGAGCATCTGCCGCTGCTGGTAGGCAAAGATGTTGCTGAACACGAAGATGACGATGAGCAGGATGCCGCCGAAGAAGCCCACCTTGCGCAGTCCCAGCTGGGAAGAGAAAAGATAGACGAGCAGCAGCACGAGGGCCAGCGCGATGCTGACGATGGAGAGCGTGGCCCATCCGTCGACGCTCAGCAGATTGACCAGCGAGCGCCACCACGAGAAGAAGAACATCTCCGACTCGGGCGTAATCTTGTCGATGGTCTTCGAGCGGGCCATCTGCAGGTTGAACTTGATGTCGTCGTCGCCGGGCGAGAGCAGCAGCGCACGCTCGTAGGCCAGCACGGCCTGCGTGATATTGTCGGTACGATAGTAGGCGTTACCGAGATTATAGTAGAGGGCGGCGGTCTTCTGCTTCTTCAGCAGCTCCTCGTAGTCCTTGATGGCCTGCACGTAGTTGCCCTTGCTGTATTCGGCATCGGCATTCTGCTTGGTGATGGCACGGGCCGGCTGAGCGCTAAGGGCAGCCAGCGCCAGGAGTCCCCAAAGCAACATAACTGCGGAGGCTTTTGCCTGATGGCGCTTTTTCTTCATGTCTTCTTCAATCTGTGTGATGGCTGTCATAGCCGAAGTGAACGTCTTGTTCATATTGCCGGCAGCATCGCCGGGAGCATAGCGCTCGAACTCGCACTCGTCGATGGCCGTCACGAACTTGCTGACGGTGTCTTCGCCCACGTTGCGCTCGCGCAGCTTATCCTCGATATTCTCCTTCGAGAGCTCGCTGACGGGGATGTTCAGCTTGTCGCCCACGTAGCCCCACAGGGCGCGCAGCACCTCGTCGTAGAACTCGCCCTGACGCTGCTGCTGCATCAGTTTGTCGGCAGCCTTCAGGCGCTTGGTGGCCACCTTGTTGGCTTTCTTCGAACGTGTCTTCACGATGTCGGCATTCTCGATGGCGCGCTGGCGGAACATCACCAGCAGGGCGATGAACACGGCCAGGATGAGTCCGAGCAGCGTCCAGTAGCTGGTGCTGCCGTAGAACATGCCGTCGTCGCGGCTGCCCTTGTCCTTGGCGGTCTTGATGCCGTGGATGTCCTGGTTCTTCAGCTCGGCATAGACGGCCGACGAAGGGGTATCTCCGTCGCCTTTCTCGACGTTAATGTCGAAGGCCTGCGTCTTGATGGTCTTGTAGCCATTCAGGCCTGTGTCGTAGTAGGTGAACTCCACGGGCGGAATCTGGTATTTGCCCTGGTTGCGCGGCACCACGAGGAAGTCGTAGATCATGTTGCCCTCTACCCCATTGGCCGTCAGGCGGGTCTTGTCGGTCACCTTCGGGTCGTACTTGTCGAAGTCCTTTGAGAAGTTGACCACGGGCTGCTTGATGAGCTTCAGGTTGCCGTTGCCACTTACCACCACGCGGAGCGTGAGCGGGTCGTTGGCCTTGATGGTGGTCTTGTTCAGATTGGCGGAGATATTGAACTTACCCACGCCACCCGAGAAGTTGGACGGACGGTTGGGAAGCGGGTCCACCTGAATCTTCAGTCCCGGGGCCTTGATGCTGCGCTTCACCTCGACATAGCCGCTGCCGCCGTTGAAGAAGGCCTCGAAGGGGTCGACGGCACGGTTCTGCTGCACCACGACGCCCTCGAAGGTGATGCTCGGGATTTCGAGCTCGCCCGTCATCTGGGGGTACATCACATACTGCTTCCAAGTGACGCAGCGGTAGTTGCGGCCGTTCACCTGCTCCACATGGTACGAAGGCTGCTGCGAACTGGCTATCTCCTGAGAGTGGAATCCGGTCAGGTCGGGCATCTTTCCCTCGAGCGAAATAAGGTCGACCATGGTGTAAACCTTATACGACAGCAGGATGGGCTCCTGCTCGTGCACACGGCGCTTGTTGGCGCTCACCTTGATGAACAGGTCGTTGCCGGTGATGGCGCTACCGGCCTGACGCATCTGGTGACCGTCGTTGTCTTCGTGCATCTTCGGCGCTCCGCCGTTGTTGGCGGCCTGACCGCTGACGGTGACCTTCACGGGCTGCGAGGCGATGCTCTTGCCTCCGGCATGCACATGAGCGGCAGGAATGGTGTAGGTGCCGTTCTTCAGGGCGCAGATGATGAACGTATAGGTGATTGACGAGCTGCTGCTGGTGTGGCCGTTCACCATCTGGTAGGTGGACTGGCTCGAGGTGTAGGGCCCCGTGATGATTTCCAGGCCCTCGGGCACGTTGCCGATGCGGAAGTCCTGGGCATCCTGGGTGTTGACTGTATAGGTGAGGCGGAAGTTCTCCCCAGCCTCAACATGCGACGGGGCATTCACCGTCAGGCTCTGTGCACTTGCCGCCAGGCAAGCAACCGTCAACTGCAAAATGAGTAAAAAATATCTCCTTGTCTTCATTTTCATCCTTCGTATAAGTTACCAGTTTTTCTGAATGTTCCGGCGCTGGGGCTGCTGCATGGCTTTCTTCAGCCGCTGCTGCGTGGCCTTCTCATTCTGGATGGCAGCGTTGAGCAGCTGTTCGGCATTCTCCTTGCTCATCTTGTCGTTCTGCTCCTGCTGCTTGTCCTGTTTCTGGTCTTTATCCTTGTTCTGCTGTTTGTCCTGCTGTTCTTTCTTGTCCTGCTTCTGGTCTTTGTCCTTGTTCTGCTGCTTGTCCTGGTTCTGCTGGTTCTGCTTGTTCTGTCGCTTGCAGAGTGCCAGGTTGTAGCGTGTCTCGTCGTCGGTAGGATTGTCGCGGAGCGACTGCTGGTAAGCCTTTATCGCATCGCCATACATCTTCAGGTTCTGGCAGATGACGCCGATGTTGTGGTACGAACGCGAGCGGCGCAGCTTGTTGGTCTCGGCCTGGGCCGCCTTCTGATACTGCACGATGGCAGCCGAATCCTTCTGCTGCATCATCAGCGCGCATCCCAGATTGTAGAGCGCCTGGGGATTCTGGGCGTTGGCAGCCAGCGCCTTGCGGTATTCCACCTCGGCCTGGGCCCATTGCTTGGCCTTGTAGAGACGGTTGCCCCCACGGATATGCTGGCGGTCGGCCTGGGCGGAGGCCGTCAGCGAGGCAAATGCCAGGAATATATATAATAGGTATAGTCTCATTTCTTCTTGAATAGTTTTACGTTCTTCAACAACGGATTCTTGCTTTCCAGCACGCATACCTCGATGATGAGCAACAGCAGCACCAGGATGCCAAAGGCCTGGAACTGTTCGTCGTACTCGCTATAGATGACGCTGGAGAGCTCGCCCTTCTGCAGCTTGGTCAGCTCGTTGTTGAGCTGTTCCTGAGCCAGGTTCGTGTTGTCCACATGGATGTAGGCACCGCCGCCGGCCTTGGCCACGTCGCGGCACATCTGCTCGTTCAGGGCCGACATCACCTCCGAGCCGGTATTGTCGGTCATATAGCCACCCTGACCGTCGGGGATGGGTGAGCCCTTGGGACTTCCCACGCCGAGCACGAACACGCGGACGCCCTTCTTCATAGCCTCGGCAGCCGCCTCGGTGGCACCGCCCTCATGGTCCTCACCATCGGTAATGACGATGATGGCGCGCCCTATCTTCTCCTGCTGGGTGAAGCTGTTGAGCGAAATCCTGATGGCCTCGGCAATATTGGTGCCCTGCGTGGCAATCAGCGCGGGGTCGATATTCTGCAGGAACATCTTGGCCGACACATAGTCGCTCGTGATGGGAAGCTGTATGAAGGCATCGCCGGCGAACACCACCAGGCCCACCTTGTCGTTGGTAAAGTTGTCTACCATGCGCTCGACGAGCATCTTGCTCTTGTCGAGACGCGAGGGAACAACATCCTCTGCCTTCATCGAGTTACTGATGTCGAGCGCTATCATGGCCTCGATACCATTTCGCTTCTCGCGCGATATCTTGGTTCCCATCTGCGGACGGGCAAGCATCACGATGAGCAGGGCCAGCGCCGCCATCAGCAGCCAGAACTTCACTTCGGGACGGAAGCGCGACACGTCGGGCATCAACTGCTTCAGCAAGTCGGGGTCGCCGAACTTCTTCAGCTTTTTGCGGCGCCTGCCGATGGCATAGAACCGCAGGAGTGCCAAAACGGGTATCAGCACCAGCAGGTAGAGATATAATGGATTCTCGAAACGGAACATCTGTTTATTTCGGTTTTATTTCATTCTACAATTCATGTCTTCACTCGCAGCAGGGCCGTTATGGAATGCGGCGGAACCACGTGACGCGCAGGAGGATTTCTATCAGCAACGTGATGAAAGCCATCAGGGCAAAAGGCTGGTAGGCCTCGTAGTGCCTCGAGAACTTCTTCACGTTCATCTTCGTCTTCTCCAGTTTGTCGATATCTTTATAAATCTGCTTCAGCTCGGCCGTGCTCGTGGCGCGATAGAAATGACCGTCGGCCATCGAGGCAATCTGCGTCAGCGTCTCGGTATCAACGTCGGCCTTCACGTTTATATACTGCACGCTGCCCCCCACCATCATCGGGTAAGGAGCCACGCCCTTGGTTCCCACGGCAATGGTATAAACCCTGATACCCAGGCTCTTGGCTATCTGGGCAGCGGTGAGCGGCGAGATGTCGCCCATGTTGTTCGAGCCGTCGGTAAGCAGAATCACCACCTTGCTCTTGGTCTTCGACTCCTTCAGTCGGCTCACGGCGTTGGCAAGTCCCATTCCCACGGCAGTTCCGTCTTCAATCAGTCCACGGGCGGCGATGTCGGTACGCACGTTCTGGAGCAGGTTGAGCAGCGAGGTATGGTCGGTGGTCATGGGACATTGGGTGAAGGCCTCGCCGGCAAAGATGGTCAGTCCGATATTGTCGTCGGGCCTGCCGCTGATGAATTCCGTGGCCACACTCTTGGCGGCCTCTATGCGGTTGGGCTTCAGGTCCTGTGCCAGCATACTGGTAGAGACGTCCATGGCCAGCATGATATCGATACCTTCTGTGGTGCGCTGCCCCCAGCTGCTGTGCGTCTGCGGGCGGGCCAGGGCCAGCACCACCAGCACGAAGGTGAGCATGCGCAGGAAATCGGGCAGCCAGACAAGCTGCTGGCGCAGGCTCTTCGGCGCATAGCGATAGGCGTTGGTATCGCTCATCTGCATCGTGGGCTCGCTCTTCTTGCGGTAAAGCAGATACCATATCAGATAAGGTATCAGCAGCAGAAGCAGTAGCAGGTATTCTTTATTTAAAAATTCCATGTTCTCAATTTATCAGGTCAATGTTCAAAACAGCAGGGAAAGCTGCCAGACTATCCAGGCGAACAGCAACACACAGGCGGCGGCAAGAATGCCGATGGCCCACTTCAGCACCGTGCGCGAACGCTGCGAGCGCACTTCCTGCTCGGTCAGCTTGGGCTCCACGCGCTCGGTCTCGGGCTGGTTCTCCTGCTTGGTTTCGTTGATGAACTGTATGGCGTTCACCAGGTTCATGTCGTTCTCGTTGATGAGTGTCGAATATTTGGCGAACTTCACCAGGTCGGCCGTGGTGAAGAGCTCCCTCAGCTCGGCTATCATGGTCTTGTCTTCGGCCTGCTGCAGGCGCTCGATAATCTCCGACGAGGTCATCTCCATAGCGTTGAAGCCGAACCGCTCCTCGATGTATTTGCGCAGGGTGTCGGTCAGACGGGTGTAATATGCCTTCTGGTCTTCCGACGTTGGCATGCGGTCGGCCTTCAGCTGCTCAATCTCGCGCATGGCCTTCTGATGGGGAAGCACGCGCTTGATGATGCGCACACGGGCGATGATGGGCTTGTTGTTCTTCAGTCGTGAACGCAGGTAGAACACCAGGCAGACCAGAAGTACGAACAAAACACTCAGCCAGAACAACGGTCGCCACTCGCTCCACGAGAAGGGATTGTCCTGAACGTTCTTCGGCGGGAAGAACTGTTCGGGATGAAGGGTGTCCACAGGAACGGTAAGCACCTTCAGGGCGAGACTCTTGCTCTCGTAGCTCTTGCCGCCGGCCTTCACTTTCATGGCCGGGAGATAATAGAGATTCTCGTCGAACGAGGTCACGGTATAGACGCGGCTTACGCGTATCATGCCGTTGTCCAGGTCGGTGGTGTCGGCCGTGGTGGCCTCGAGCACTTCCACTCCGGGCGTGATATACTCAGAGGGCTTGAACTGCGGGAACTCCAGCGGCTGTCCCTTCTTGAGCGATACGCTCAGCGTGACGTGTGCCTGCTCGCCGATAAGTATGCTGATGGAATCGATACTGGATTCCACATTCACTTGAGCGGCAAGCATCAACGAGTTGAATAACAATGCGATATATAATGCAATCCTTTTCAATGCTGTAACTAATGGTATGTGTTAGATTCTTCCTTTGTTGCGCATCTTGAATAGCATCAGCAGCTGCTTCACGTAGTCTTCGTTGGTGGCCACGCTCACATGGTCAACGTTGCTCTTGTTGAAGCAATCCTGCAGCTGGTGCTGACGGTTCATCCAATAAGCGGTATGGGCACGGCGCAGCTTCTTGCTGCTGGTGTCGATAAACATTTCGTGGCCCGTCTCGGCATCGCGCACC
>JAFPTC010000126.1 GCA_017400455.1 Prevotella sp.
AAAATTGAAACTAACGGGAAAATATTTAATACTAATTGCCCTGATAGTAATCCAGTTAAAAAAATGCTTATATTTCTTTATTCTGATTTAATTTTGCATGTTTTAATTGATTTTTTATTTATTTATGAATTTATTTTAATTCTTAAATTAAAAGAAATTTATGCAAATCTTGTTCTCCTCAAAAATGCAAACCAAGTAAATATCCTATCTAATGAAGATGAAATTAACATTCAAAATTTCTTTAATAACTCAAGATGGTGCAGGTGACGGGCCGCACGAGGCGCTTCACCGTTAAGGGCGATACGATTGTCTTCCACCCCGAAGCGTTCCACTTGCAGGAGGGGGCACGCCTCGACGAGCTCATACGCAAGCTGCCCGGCGTGGAGGTGGACGACCAGGGCAAGATGTCGTGGAACGGCAAGCCCATACGCATCACGATGGACGGCGAGAGCTTCTTGGGCGGCGACGCCTTGGTGAAGCAGCTGCCGGCCGAGGCCGTAGAGACGATCAAGGCCTATAACAAGCAGTCGGAGTTCAGCGAGCGCACGGGCCGCGACGACGGCAAGCAGGACATGGTGCTCGACCTGACCATCAAGCCCCACTTCCTCGACCGCTGGTATGGCGACGTGAAAGCTGGCTACCAGACAGCGAAATACTACGACGGTGAACTGCTGATGAACCGCCTGTCAAAGACCGACCCCGTGATGGTCTTTGCCAACGCCAACAACGTTGACAAGCACTGGCGCCGCAACATGAACGGGAGCACGGCCAACATGAGCAACGGCTTCGGCAAAGAGCACGGCGCGTCGGCCGGCTATCAGCACAACTGGCAGCGCAAGGAGGGGACGCACGACCTAAAGAGCTATTACAGCGTCACCGGCGGCGTGGCCCACGACGACGACCAGCGCAACGACCACCAGGAGACCGAGAACTACTTCCCCGGCACGGCCGCCACCCGCTCTACCTCGGAGAGCTACCAGCGAAGCCACAAGCTGGAGCCACGGATGAAGGCTGACCTGCACTGGGTGCGCGACACGCTGAACACCTTCACGCTGAGCGCCAGCGCAGAGCACGCCAGCACCCGCTCCCACAGCCGCCAAACCACCACCCAGCAAGAAGCTCTCTCCCCCAACGTCCCGTATGTTGCGATGTTATCGCAACACACCACCACCCACACCTCCACCCACCTGACCACCCTGAACTCCCGAGCCGCCTGGGAGCACTACGTCAAGGACGGCGCCCTCGGCGCCAGCGTCACCCTGAACTACCAAGACGGTAAAACCGACGGCCAGACCGACCGCACTATCACAGCCCATAGCACCGCCTACACCTCGTCGCACCTGAACCAGACCTACACCGCGCCCTCCACGGTGTTCACCACCACGGCCGAGGCCCACCACGCCCGCTGGCTGACGAAGCAATGGATGGTGCAGGCGCAATACGCGCTGACCTACAGCCGCAACCGGAGCGACCGCGACTTCATGACCGACGGGGCGGCCGACGCCGCCAACAGCTACCACAACCTGTACTCACGCAACGAGCACAGCCTGCAACTCTCGCAGACCATCAACCTGGCGCCCTTCCAGCTGATGCCGAACGTCAAGGCCAGCTGGCAGCGCGAAAACCAGGACTACCGTCGCGGGGCGCTTGACACCGCTGCGGTGCGCCGCAGCTTCTTCATCGACCCCTCCCTGAGTGCCACATGGAAGCTTAGCAATACCATAGGCCTCGATCTGAACTACAGCTTCACGACCCGCCAGCCCGACATCATCCAAACCATTGGCTACCGCGACCTCACCGACCCGCTCTTCATCACTGAGGGCAACCCCGGCCTGCGAAACACCCACACCCACGCCGTGAGCCTGACCTATAACATGGTGCTTTCCCGCAGCCAGACCTCGCTCAGCGCCAGCGTAGGCTACAACCGCAGCGACCGCGAGACCACCACCGCCCTCAGCTACGACCCTGCGACCGCCGTCTACGTCAGCCGCCCCGAGAACGTCCGTGGCAGTCATTCGTGGAGCTTCCGCCTGAACCTCGACCAGGCCCTCGGCGACTATTTCCGTCTGCAAAGTGGCTTCCGTTTAAATGCGAGCAAACGCTATGGATACCTAACGAAAAAGGCCTCCCCAAGCCCCTCCCAAGGAGGGGGTGTCTATATAGACAATGCTAAGCTTAGAGAGACCACTGGCTTGGGCAGCCTCAATCCCCGCGAAAACCTCTCCCTCTCCTTCGACTACAACTGGCTCAAGGCCACCGTCTTCACTGAGATCAGCGCCGAGCGCCTGCGCTACTCCGCCTCGCCCGAGCTGAACACCACCCACTGGAACAATGACTACGGCCTGAGAGCTGAGGCTACCTACGGTGCCTTCGTCTTCTACACCACCCTCACCGAGCACACCAGCCGAGGCTACACCTTCGGCAGCATGAACCGCAACATCCTCGTCTGGGATGCCTCCGTCGGCTGGAAGTTCCTGAAGAACAAAGCCCGCCTCGGCCTGGAGTTCGACGACATCCTGAACAACGAGGACGGACGCCGGAGCCAGCAGACGGCCTACCAGCAGACCACCTCATGGCACGACTTCCGTCACCACTACATCGGCATCAGGTTCACCTACCATTTGGATGCAAAGGAAAAATCAAAATGAGATAACGCGTTAGTAAAGTTAGTAAAGTTCTTCGCATAGCGAAGCGGCATAGCCGAGCGAGTAAATAGTACCCGGGTGATTCTGGAGGCCGCAGCGATGCGCCCTCCAGAATTTTCCTGTAAAAGATTTTAGCATCCATTGCGGACGCTCTACTTTCGAGCCATCTTTACTCGCACAGGGCTGCGACGAACTTGTCGAGGTCGGTACCGCTGCCGTCTTTTCCCGTCAGCTTGTGGTAGAGGCGGCGGCGCAGGTTGCTGACGTTCGACTTGGAGGTGACGAGGAGGACGGACATCTGGAGAGGGCTGCACTTGATGACGATGAGGCCGACGACGTGGCGTTCCTGCTCGGTCAGCGTCTGGTCAGGCTGGTGCTCGGCATATAGTTGCTGCAGCGTGGTGAAAAGCTGGGGGGACTGACGATCTATCTCGTCGCGGAGTGCCTGCCAGTCCTCGGCCGTGGGGTGAGCGTCCTGGGCAGACAGGTCGTGGAAGCGGCGGGCGATGTCGGTGTCGAGCATTCCCCGCTTCATCTGACTGCGCAGCGAGTGGACCATGTCGGCATACGCTCGGTTCTGCTCCAGCGTCTCGCGGTGTTCGCGCCGCAGTTTGTAGAGGTGGTAAGCTGCAAAAGAGATGACCGCCAAGAGCAGCAACAGTCCACAGATGAACAGGGTGCGCTCATGTTCCAGCTCCAGCTCGTGATTGATGAGCACATTGCGCTGCCGGTACTCGTCCTCGTTCTCCAGGAAGCGGTCTTTCTTCACGGCAAAGTAATAGGTAACGGCCTGGTCGGTATAGTAGTTACGCTGGCGGTAGTCAGGGTCGCGGTCTGGGAATTGATTGTAAAGGTCGAAAAGCCTGCGGTAGCCATAGAAGCGGACGTAGTTCCACGGATGGTCGAGCTTCATGTAGTAATAGTGGGCAGAGTCGAAGTCGCCCAGTCGCAGGTGGTAGTCGCCGCGCAGCTTCCAGTATTCGATGGCGGCATACGATCCCACATGCTCCAAATCCTCGCGGGTGTACTGCTCGTATCGCTGCATCCACATCGTCATCGAGTCGGTTAAGTTGGCGTCGTTCATATCGAAGAACGGTCCCACGTCTTTGCAGCCATTGAAGAATGCCTCGGTGCCACCAGCATGGCTGATGAGTGCTTCAAGATTCTTGCGGTCGCAGTTCAGGAGGTAGGACATGTAGGGAACGAAGGCATCGACGGCCCAGTCCTTCCGTCCCCGCTGCCACAGTTCGCTGAAGGCGCGATAGGCGGTAGGCAGGAATTGAACATCGACATTCACCGTCAGCGCCACATTCGCTTCCTGCCCCATACATCTATAATATAATAAGGTGTCGCCCGCCCGCTGTGCCAGCCTCATGCCTCGCCGTGCCGTTTGCTTAGCTACCTCATCGTCGAAGGAGAACTGCTGGTTGATGCTCCACTCATAGCAAATCTCGGCCAGGGCACGCAGGTCGAAGTCGGCACTCAGCGAGTCCACGCAGTCGGCGGCCATCTCGTAGGCGAAGCCCTCGTACATCAGCGCCCCGTGGCGGCGGTACATCTTCGCCATCATGCGCCAAGCCTGTTGCAGCTCGCGGGGCGTGCCGTGCCGCTCCATGTAGTAGAGCACGGCGCGGGCATCAGAATCGTTGGGCGTCACGTCGTAATGGTCCGTGGCCTCCATCAACTGATCCAGCATCTGCACCTGCCGCTCATGCATTCCCGGGCATAGCCCGCCTACCCGTAGCCTTTGCGACTGGCAGGAGGTCAGCATGGCCATCAATAGAACAACAGCTATATGTCTCATAACGGCTGCAAAGGTACGAAAAATCCCCCAAAACAACTTGTAAACTCAGTTTACAAATCTTTTTTATACCAAATAAAAGCCTTTTTGCGTTATGTAGGTTAGGAAAACG
>JAFPTC010000127.1 GCA_017400455.1 Prevotella sp.
ATCAACGTAAAAACTATATACTCCCCTCTCCTGGGAGAGGGGTTGGGGGTGAGGCTAAATAATCTTCTCTCCCACCAGTTCCTTTACAAGTCCCTCAACATCAGCGTCCGAAGCAGTCAAAGTCTTCGACTCCTTAGCCTGGAACACGATGTTCTTGATGGCCTTCACCTTCGTGGGCGAACCAGCCAGGCCGCACTGGTTGACGTCGCCGTCAACATCAGCCACGCTCCACTGGTTCAGCGTCAGTTCGGGGCGCTCATCATACAGATAGTCGTAGGCCGTACCCTCGGCAGGACGCTCCATCGGACAGGTAGCGCGCTTGTACTTCATCACCAGCTTAGCGTTCTGCGGGCGACAGGGAGCAGCGCTGCCATTAACGGTGATCACCACGGGCAGCGGAGCCTCAACAGTCTCCACGCCGCCGTCGATGACGCGCTTGATGGTGGCCTTGCCATCCTTCACGCTCATCACCTCCTCAGCGTAGGTCACCTGGTTCAGGCCCAGCTTCTGAGCCACCTGCGGGCCCACTTGAGCCGTGTCGCCATCGATGGCCTGTCGGCCGCCGATGACGATGTCCACGTCGCCAATCTTCTTGATGGCCGTGGCCAATGCGTAAGAAGTAGCGAGCGTGTCGGCACCGGCAAACAGGCGGTCAGTGAGCAACCAGCCCGTGTCGGCACCACGATAGAGTCCCTGACGGATAATCTCACCTGCACGTGGAGGGCCCATCGTGAGGATTCCTACTGTAGAGCCTGGGTGCTGCTCCTTCAGGCGAAGGGCCTGCTCCAGGGCGTTCAAATCTTCTGGATTGAAGATGGCGGGAAGGGCAGCTCGGTTCACCGTTCCTTCGGCTGTCATGGCGTCCTTTCCCACGTTTCTCGTGTCGGGTACTTGCTTGGCAAGCACTACAATTTTTAATGCCATATAATAGAAATGTATAAAAATAATTCTTTTTAAGCGGCTGCAAAATTACTACTTTTTGCGCACACATCCAAATTAATTGCACAAAATCGAATCTTTTGCGCACATTTTGGGGTTATTTGTGCAATCTTTCTTGTCAAATCCTTTGAAATGCAACTTTTTTCAATTACCTTTGCACACAAAAACTACACATTATGAAACGACATCTGCTAACGCTATCATTCATTGCTTGTTACTTATCGTTCGGCCCCCAGCAGGCTCAGGCCCAGGACTTCGACAACCTGCCCGACCCCATTGAGGACGTGAACAAGGTGGTGGACAACACGCCCGACTCCATTGCCAAGGCCCTGTCGGCCCGCCCGGCACCGGGCAGCACCCGCGTGGGCACGAAGCCCGTGATGTTCCTGGTGGGCAACTCCACCATGCGCAACGGCACGCTGGGCAACGGCAACAACGGCCAGTGGGGCTGGGGCTACTACTTCCCCAAGTATTTCAACGCTCAAAAGATTTCGGTGGAGAACCAGGCCCTGGGCGGCATGTCCACCCGCACGTTCTACACCGACCTGTGGCCCGCCGTGCGCCAGGCCTTGAAGCCCGGCGACTGGGTCATCGTGTCGATAGGCCACAACGACAACGGCGAGTTCTTCGACCAGCGGCGCGCCCGCGCCGTCATTCCCGGCGTCGATCCCGACACGATGTACGTGGGCTTCAACCAGCGCACGCAGCGCCAGGACACCGTCTACAGCTACGGTCACTACCTGCGCCTATATATAAATGATGTACGCGCACGAGGGGCCAACCCCATCCTCATGTCGCTCACCCCCCGCGACGCCTACGACGAGAAGACGGGCCTCATCATTCGTAAGCCGCAGACCGAGTGGGCCGCCTACGTGGCTGCCGTGGAGGGCGTGCCCTTTGTCGACCTGAACGAGCTGAGCGGCCAGAAGCTGGACAGCTACAGCCCCTGGAAGGAGAATTACCACTTCATGGGCGATCACATCCACACCTCGAAGTTCGGGGCCGAGATGAACGCCCGCTCGGCTGCCGAGGGCCTCTACTACAGCCAGAACCCCGCCCTGAAGCCCCTGCAGCAGATGATGCAGAACGTCGTGGCCGACCAGTGGCAGGTGGACCGCAAGCCGGGCAAGCCCGTGCTCTTCTTCACCGGCGACTCAACGGTGAAGAACGCCGACAAGGAGGACGACGGCATGTGGGGCTGGGCCTCGCAGGCTCAGACCGTGTTCGACGAGTCGAAAATCACCCTCTGCAACGCCGCCCGCGCCGGACGCTCCACGCGCAGCTTCATCCGTGAAGGCCTATGGGAGAAGGTCTACAATTCGCTGCAGCCCGGCGACTACGTCACCATCCAGTTTGGCCACAACGACATCTGCCCCATCACCGACCAGAAGGCTCGCGGCGTCATACCCGGCACACAGGACACGCTGCACGTCTACAAGATGGACGACGGCTCCTACCAGACGGTGTACAGCTTCGGCTGGTACCTGCGCAAGATGATCGACGACGTGCGAGAGAAGGGCGCCACGCCCATCCTCGTGTCGCTGACGCCCCGCAACGAGTGGCCCGGCGGACGCATTGAGCGCCGCGACGCCAGCTACGGCAAGTGGTATCGTGAGGTGGTGGAGCAGACGGGCGTCGCCTTCATCGACATGCACAACATCAGCGCCGACTTCCTCGACAAGAAGTTTGCCGTGAAGCGCCTGCCCGACGACAAGCAGAAGGCCAAGGAGAAGGTGGCCGCGCTGAAGGAGAAGGCCGGCGTGTACTTCAAGAAGGACCACACCCACGCCTCGAAGCTGGGCGCCCAGATGAACGCCCAGAGCTTTGCCAAGGGGCTGCGTCAGAGCGGCTCCGAGCTGGCTAAATACCTGAAGAAATAGATTCCCGCCCACGGCCTGTTTATACGGTGTGCCGAGTTTTGAAAATTTCTCACGTGAGATTTTTTTCTGGGAGGCCTTCCCGTGAAAAAATCTCACGTGAGATTTTTTCACGCGAAGCCGCCCCATTGCAAAAAAGCTTCCGAAAAGATGGAAAAGTCAAAATTAATTCGTACCTTTGTAACGGAATTCCGAAAAATTGATGATTGACAGGGCTACAGTAGACAAGATTCTGGATGCGGCACGCATCGTCGACGTGGTGGGCGAGTTCGTCACACTGCGCAAGAGCGGCGTGAACTTCAAGGGCCTATGCCCCTTCCACGACGACCGCAACCCCTCGTTCATGGTGTCGCCCTCGAAAAACATCTGCCACTGCTTCGTGTGCGGCAAGGGCGGCACCCCCGCCGGCTTCCTCATGGAACACGAGCAAATGACCTACCCCGAAGCCCTGCGCTGGCTGGCCAGGAAATATAACATCGAGATTGTTGAGAAGGAACTCACCGACGAGGAACGCGCCGCACAGAGCGAGCGCGAATCGATGTTCATCGTCAACGAGTGGGCCAAGGACTGGTTCCACCAGACGCTGAAGAACCACCCCGAAGGCGTGGCCATAGGCCGACAGTATTTCCGCAGCCGAGGCATACGCGACGACATCATCGAGAAGTTCCAGCTGGGCTATAGCCCCCAGCAGGGCGACGCCCTGAGCCAGGCGGCACAGAAGGCCGGCTACAAGAAGGAATTCCTGGTGAAGACGGGGCTGTGTTATGAGAGGAGAGACGAGAGAGAAGAGAGGAGAGAGGATGGTTCAGCAGATAAAGGTAATTCCGCCCCTCGACTTGTAGACCGCTATCGCGGACGTGCCATCTTCCCCTGGCTGAACGTCAGCGGCAAGGTGGTGGCCTTCGGCGGGCGCGTGCTCGACTCGCGCACCAAGGGCGTGGCACAGAAATACGTGAACTCGCCCGACTCCGACATCTACCACAAGGAACGCGAGCTCTACGGCATCTACCAGGCCAAGAAGGCCATTGTCAAGGAAGACCGCGTGTTCATGGTCGAGGGCTATACCGACGTCATCGCCATGCACCAGGCCGGCATCGAGAACGTGGTGGCCAACAGCGGAACGGCTCTCTCCGAGCATCAGATTCACTTGCTCCACCGCTTCACCTCGAACATCACGCTGCTCTACGACGGCGACGAGGCCGGCATCCACGCCGCCATGCGCGGCACCGACATGCTGCTCAGCGACGGCATGAACATCAAGGTGCTGCTGCTGCCCGACGGCGACGACCCCGACTCCTTCGCCCGAAAGCACTCGGCCGAGGAGCTGCGGAAGTACATAGAGGAGAACCAGACCGACTTCATCACCTTCAAGACCCGCCTGACGGTGCAGAACGTCGATGACCCCGTGAAGCGCTCAGAGGCCATCGGCGGCATCGTGCAGAGCATCAGCGTCATCCCCGACCAAATACTCCGCTCCACCTACCTCACCGACCTGTCGCAGCGCATCGGCATGAAGGAACAGACCCTCATTGCCGAGCTGAACAAGCGCGTGAGGAGAAACCTGGAAGACAAACAGAAAGAACGCGAGCGCGAGGCCAACCGCCTCGCCAGTCAGCCCTCGTCCGGCCCCTCCGCCCCCATGTCCGGCCCCTTCGACCCCGCGTCCGGCCCTTCTGCCCCCGTGTCCTCCTCCTCTGCCCCCGCGTCTTCCTCCTCCGCCGCCGTGCCAGCGGCTTCTCCCGCTGGCTCCTTTCCCCCCTCGGCCGCCGCCCCCTCCTCCCTACCCCACCTGCACACCCCCCAGGAGCAGGCCAGCCAGGTGGAGCTCCTGCTGCTTCGCGAAGTGGTGCGCCACGGCGACGAGGTCATCTTCGACAACGTGGAAACCGACGACGGCAGCACCATCACGCTCACCGTCGCGCAATACATCGACCTGGACCTCTCCCAAGACGACCTGCACTTTGCCAACCCCCTGCACCAGCAGATGCTCGACGAAGCCGTGGCCCATAGCGGCGAACCAGGATGGAAGGCCGAGACCTACTTCTGCAGCAACAGCAACCTGCAGGTGAGCCAGCTGGCCACCGCGCTGGCCATCGACCGCCACCAGCTGGGCGGACGCTTTGCCATGCAGCCCCGCGAGGACAGCCTGCGCCTGCGCGTGCAGCACCTGGTCATGGACTTCCGCCTCGACCTGGTGGAACAGCGCCTCAAAGCCATACAGCAGCAAATGCGCCAGGCCACCAACGACATGGAAACCACCATGCAACTACTCAGAGAACATAAGGAAACCAAAGAGCTCCGCGACATGCTGGCCAAAAGGCTGGGAAGCGACCTCATTGTTTAAAACGGAAATATGTACTACATAGAGAAAAGAATTGAAATTTCGGCCAGCCACAGGCTGACCGTCGATTACGAGAGTAAGTGCAGCCAACTGCACGGTCACAACTGGATTATCACCGTCTACTGCCGCTCGAAAGAGCTGAACCAGAACGGAATGGTGGTCGACTTCACCGAGATAAAGCGGAAAATAAAAAACCGCCTGGACCACCAGAACCTGAACGACGTGCTGCCCTTCAACCCCACGGCCGAGAACATTGCCCGCTGGTGTACGGAGCAGATTCCCCACTGCTATAAATGCACCGTGCAGGAGAGCGAGGGGAACAAGGCGGCCTACACCGTGGACGACTAACCCACAGAAAGCAGAGCAAAGAGATGTATCGGGTGAACAGCATATTCTTCACGCTGCAAGGCGAGGGCCACAACACGGGGCGGGCAGCCGTCTTCGTGCGCTTCGCAGGCTGCAACCTGCGCTGTCCCTTCTGCGACACAGCGTTCGACAGCTTTACCGAGATGAGTGCCGACGACATCCTCAGCGCCATGCTTCAGGTGGGCGGAGGCCCTGCCACCAAGGAGCGGCCCCTCATGGCCGTGCTCACTGGCGGCGAGCCTACGCTGCAGGCGGACGAAGCCCTGGTGGACCAGCTGCACCAGCATGGCTACTACGTGGCCATGGAGAGCAACGGCACGCGCCCGGCGCCGCGCAACCTCGACTGGCTGACGGTGTCGCCAAAGAGAGGAGAGTGGAGAGTGGAAAGAGGAGAGTGGAGAGAGGAGAGTGGAGAGAGGAGAGATGAGAGACAGCCTGATGAGCTGAAGGTGGTCTTCGACGAACAGACTAATCCGGAGGCATTTCTCTCTCCACTCTCCTCTCTCCACTCTCCACTTGAAAACTTCTCGCTCAGGAACTGGATCAAGTTCGCCTTCTCATCCGAACCCAGCACCAGATCGACACCCTCGATCTTCGCCACCTCCTCAGCTTCCAACTGCGCATAACAGCCCGTCACCACCACAAATGCCTTCGGGTGATTCCTCACCAACCGGTGGATCGCCTGACGGCACTTATGGTCAGCCACCTCTGTCACAGAGCAGGTATTGATCAGGCAGATATCAGCCTGTTCGCCCTTTTGTGCCGTGCGCACGCCCATCTCCTGAAGCAGCTTCC
>JAFPTC010000128.1 GCA_017400455.1 Prevotella sp.
ACCTTCAGGAATTCCTGAGCGCTGCGCAGGTGCTGGCTCCACGACATCTCGCTAACGTGGATGAGGCCCTCAACGCCGGGCTGCACCTCAACGAATGCACCATAGTCGGCAATGACAACAACCTTACCCTTGATGTGGTCGCCCACCTTGAGGTCGGGATCCAGTGCATCCCAGGGATGCGGGGTGAGCTGCTTCAGGCCGAGGGCGATGCGCTTCTTCTCCTCGTCGAAGTCGAGGATGACGACATTGATCTTCTGGTCGAGCTCGACCACCTTCTTCGGATCGTCGACGCGTCCCCAAGAGAGGTCGGTGATGTGGATGAGTCCGTCCACACCGCCCAGGTCGACGAAGACGCCGTAGCTGGTGATGTTCTTGACCGTGCCTTCCAGGATCTGGCCCTTCTCCAGCTTCGAGATGATCTCCTGCTTCTGGGCCTCCAGCTCCTGCTCGATGAGGGCCTTGTGGCTGACGACGACGTTGCGGAACTCCTGGTTGATCTTCACCACCTTGAACTCCATCGTCTTGCCAACGAACTGGTCGTAGTCGCGTATGGGATGAACGTCAATCTGTGAGCCGGGCAGGAATGCCTCGATGCCGAAGACGTCGACAATCATGCCACCCTTCGTGCGGCACTTGATGTAGCCCTGGACAATCTCTTCGTTGTCGAGTGCTGCGTTGACGCGGTCCCAAGCCTTGCTCAGGCGAGCCTTCTTGTGAGAGAGCAACAGCTTGCCGCTCTTGTCCTCGACGCTCTCGACATAGACTTCCACCACGTCGCCTTCTTTCAGGTCGGGGTTGTAGCGGAACTCTGCAGAGGGAATGATGCCATCGCTCTTGTAGCCGATGTTCACCACCACCTCTTTCTTGTCGACCGAGATGACCTTTCCGTCCACCACCTGGTGGTCGGCCACCTTGTTCAGGGTTTCATCGTAGGCCTTGTCAAGCTCTTCTTTGCTCACATTGGCCACGGTGCCGTTTTCAAACTCGTCCCAGTTGAAATCCTGCAACGGCTGAACGTTCTTTGTTAATTCTGACATTTCTTTGCCCCAATCTCTTGGGGTAGCGGTCTGAACAGACGTTTATCAGACCCGTTTTAATGGTTAATAATCATGGAAACCAGCGCCTGTTCCGGCCTCCAGCGCCCCACGATGGGGCAAAGCGGCTGCAAAGGTACTCATTTTCTTTGAGTTTCAGCCCTTTACGCCCAGACTTTCCTTCGTGATTTAAATTTATTTAACTATGCGAGCGCAACTTGGTAACGCCTTTTCCACACAAAATCTCGCAGGACTATCAGAACTATGTCACGTATGGCCGACTGAATAAAATTCGTAATTCAGCGCCCGTCCACACATATAAGCCCGCCCGCTCGCATTAATAAGGGCGGCCGCCCTTATTAATGCGAGCGGCCGCCCGAATCGGGCATCCGGTACACTTTTTCCCTATTACCCAGCGTCTTATCCCCTTTTCTCGCGTGTCTTTCCCCCTTTCTCCAGCGATTCGTTTCAGCAAACAGGAGTTTCTGAGTGAAAAAGCATGGCAGGGACGGTGCCGCTAACGCGAGGGCGGAAGGAGGAAACGGTAGTAGTAGGGCTGCATGGCGCCATAGAGGACGGCGCGCAGCAAGTTGGTGATGCCCCTGCCCTCGGCATAGAACAGATGGTGGCGATGCTTCACGTGGAGGCGGCACAGGCGCAGCAGGCCAAGAAAGCCCCCTCGGGCCGTTTCCCCGGCGATGGCCAGCGCATCGTCGTAAAGCGGACTGTCGGCCCTGATGCCCCGCAACAGGCTTTGGCGGCGCTGGAAGAACGTCCGCAGGAAGGGCTGCATCTGCCGATGATGCCACAACGACCAGCCCAGGATGTAGAGGCCGTTGCCCATCGACGGCGAGCGCCGCCCGTCGACCGGCTCGTAGGTGGCGGCACCGGCATGGCGCCGCCAGTTCACCAGGAAGCGGTCTACCAGCACGACGCTGTCGTTGGCCGCCGCCGTGAGCGACAGCAGTACGTCGTAGTTGGTATGGTAGTCGTGGTCCTGTGGCGGCAAGAGGCTGAGCAGCCGCCGATGGAGCAGCATGGTGTGGCCCGGAATGGAGCAATAGAGCAGGCGAATGGGGTGGTAGTTGGGTGTGCGCGGGTCGTAGGCCACGCTCACGCCATCATCGGAGAACGGCATGCTGCGGCATACGCACAGCAGATGATGGCCAATGGCCGCCATTTGCAGCTCCAGCTTCTGCGGGTGCCACAGGTCGTCCTGGTCGCAGATGGCGATATACTCCCCCGTGGCCTTGCACATGGCGCTTAGGAAATTGCCGTTGAAACCAGGTGCCGACTCGTTGAGGAGCACCCGTATGAAGCTGTGACTACGGGCATAGCTGCGCGCAATGCTCAGCGTGTCGTCGGTGGAATGGTCGTCCTGAATGAGGATTTCGCTGATGGGATAGGTCTGTTGCAGCAGGGTGTCGAGCTGGGCCGACAGATAGCGGGCGCCATTGTAGGTGCACAATACTACTGATACGCTTTTGGCGTCTGTGAGGTTCTTGGTCATTGTCTTCTTTGCTTTTTTGGTGGCAAAGGTAGCAATGGCCCTTAGGATGGCCCGTTTTTTCAGTACGCAATGGGTAAACAGCGGACGAAAAGCGTACGATGAAGTCCGCAAAGCGTACCCATGAGGCGGCTGGCCGTTGGCAAGGTCAAAGCGACTGAATGAACTCGTCCCACTGCGAAGGCGTCCCTTTCTGCCCGAACACTTTCTCGTAGAGGCGGGCCCTCGCGCTGGACACCGACTGCTTGGCGTGGGCCGTCAGCTGGGCTATCTCCGCAGGCGTCAAACCTATCTTCAGCAGCAGGTTGACGTGCATCTCGTGGGGCGAGAAGCGGTGGAACGACTGCAGGCGCTCCACGAAGCCCGGGTGGCTCTTTTCAATGGTGGCTTTCAGGATGATCCAGTCCTCGTCGGTCATGGAGGGATGGTGGGAGTCGGACAGCAGCTGCTCGATGCGCTGGCGGATGGGGGTGGCGGTCAGTATCTGCTGCTGGCGCTCGGCATGTTGCACGTCGCGTTGGCGATAGTCGGCCAAGAGTTTTTCAAGGCGTTGCACTTTCAGCTGATAGTAGAGCCGGCGGCGACTGAAATAAAGGAGGATGGCCGTGAGCAGGCAGGCCAGCACCACCACCAAGGCCACCGCGAAAACCACGCGACGCTGCCACTGGGCACTCTGCTGCTGATGGCGGTTGTAGTTGTATAGGGCGTCCACGCGGCGCATGGCCTCGGTGTCGGTTTCCTCCATCAGCGAGTCCGTCAGCAGCTCGTATTGCTCCAGGTGGCGGGCCGCCTCGGCCGAAAGGCCTTCGCTCAGCAGCTGTTCGGCCTGCCATTTGTGGCCCATCTGCCGCAATACCACATCGTCCTCACTGAGCAGCGACGCGATGTAGAGGCGGGCCGAATCAGCCGGACCCGTGTGGTGAAAGAGGTCGGCCGCCATGAAGCGGATGCCTGCGGGTACCTGGTCGATGGGGCCTTGCAGGGCGGGGAGCAGCAGGTTGCGGGCGCGGGCATAGTCCTTCTTCCACAGGTAATAACCAGCCTTCTGGCTGTTGATGTCGGCCACGAGCAGGGTGTCGGCCTGCGCTTGTGCCAAGCGTAGCGAAAGGTCGAAATAGTAGAGACAGCTGTCGTCGTGCTCGCGGCTGCGGCAAACGTTGGCCATGTCAAACAGGCAGCAGGCCATGGCCAGCGTGTCGGCACGCCGCTGCTGCGCCTCGTAGGCTTGGCGATAGGCGGCAAACGACTGCTCCTGCAGTCCTTCAAAGAAGAGCAGGCGCCCCATGTCGCTGCTAATCATGGCTAACAACGAGTCGTCGTCGGCCTTGTCGGCCGCCTGCTGAAAATGCTCCAGGGCCGCTGGGGCGTCGCCCTGCTCCATCAGCTGGCAGCCTTTCTCGTAATAGGTCTGCGCGCTGTCGTGGCTGCATGCCAAAAGCAGAAACAGGAGGGTGGTGATGGTTAGCAGTCGCATGGCTTACTCTCCGCTACGGATAAACACTGGGCGGTGCATGTCGAGGTCGTAGCGCACCAGCCAGCGGCGCACTTCCTCGGGGGCTACGGGCTCGAAAGTCTCCACCACGGTGATGCTGTTGCCGTGCAAGCCGATGCGGAGCGACTCGCTGGCCTCGTGGGTAAATTCCTCGAAGTCACGAGCCACCATCCAGTCGGTTTTGTAAGAAATGGTCATGGAGTCGCCGACGACCAGCAGCTGGTCATCTTTCCATTCATAGACGGGCTTGACAAGGATGGTCACAGAATCGCCAGGAAGCGTCATGGCGTGGGATAGGAACAGCCCGTCGCCGTCGTATTCGCATTGGCCAAAGAGCGGCGCTAATGGCATCTGGCTCTGAATGGTGGGCTGATACCAGAAGTTCACCGCCCGTCGCACCTCGCTCATGGGGCGCTGCTTCAGCAGAGGGCTGAGGTCGATGAAGGCTTTTCCTTCGCCGTTGTAAGCGAGGTCAAAGCCGCCATAGGGGGTGTAGTCGTAGGCATGGGAGCAGAGCTTATGCTGGCCGGAGAGCGTGCCCCTGACGTAGCGCCACTTGCCGCCCACCTTTCTCGGCCCACGGCTGGCCGCCGCCATTGGGCTGTCGGCGCAATAGGCTTTCAGGCAAATGCTGTCGGTGGCCCAGGTCTCCATGCACGGCTCGTCAGAAGCCTGGCCGTGGTAGCAGACGGCATGGCCGCCTGTCAGGTTGCCCCACCAGCCCACATGGCGGAAGGCATCGCTGGGTTCAGTGAAAACAATACTGTCGATGTCTGTCCGCAGATAGACCGCATCGGTTTCTATACTCACCGTGTCGGCAGACACGAACATCTGGCCAATGTTGTTCGCATCGTGGGCCAACCAGCCGCTGGCGGTGTGGACAAACATTGCCTTCTGGGCTTGCATGGGCGTGGGCATCAGGATAAAAGCAGCCGCGATGCACCGCGCAATAAAACGTTTGTTTAGCATAACTGGCTGCAAAGGTAATAAAAGCAGACGAGAATGCCGCATTTTTCAGTACGCAATTAGTACGCAGGGCCGGTTTTCAGGGTTTGGAAGCCCTGACAGGGACTTGGGGAGAAGAAAAAAGTGTGCCCCGGGAAGGGACACACTTTTGGGATGATGGTCTATACCTGGAAGGTCAGCTCCTCTTTCTCGGGATGCTTGTCGACGTGGATGGTGGCAGTGGCCGGCAAGTCGCCGTTGATGATGAGTTCGCAGATGCCGTCCTCCACATAGTTCTGGAGGGCTCGCTTCAGCGGGCGGGCGCCGAACTGCACATCGTAGCCCTTGGTGGCCACAAACTCCTTGGCGGCGTCGGTCAGCTCCACCTCGTAGCCCAGGTCGGCGATGCGCTTGAGCAGCGGCTTCAGCTCGACATTCACAATTTTCTTGATGGCGTCGAGATCCAGCTGGTCGAAGGTGATGATTTCGTCGAGGCGGTTGAGGAACTCGGGCGAGAACTGCTTGCTCAGCGCCTTCTGCACGATGCTGCGGGCATGCTCGCGGTCCTGCTCGTTCATGGCCAGTCCGATGCTGCCGGCCGTGAATCCCACGCCGCGACCGAAGTCCTTCAGCTGGC
>JAFPTC010000129.1 GCA_017400455.1 Prevotella sp.
AGTTCCAGAGGAACGCGCAGAACTGACAACGCGCGTGGCCAGCTTGAGACCAGGCGCTTCCTCTGCTGGACCGAGGACGTAGCTGCTCAAAGCGAGAGAAGAGCAAGTTTACTTGCTTTTCCGAGCCAAAGCTGCGTTGGCGCAGCCAACCGGTTGCAGGCATATATGGAGCGCGGCGACGAGGGCAGTATCGCGGCCTACTACAACTACACCGCCGTCGTCCAGCAGGCCCTCCTCAAAGCCTACGACGAGCAAAACTCCAGTGAAGTTTTGCCGCCGCCGAGGAAGAGTAATAGTTACCTCTCATCAAAAAGCCGGAAATCCGCCACAGGATCTCCGGCTTTTTTCCTTTCCCCATACATGCTCGGGTTCTCTCCAATACACGACGCGGGGGCATGAGTCAAACCTATGCCCCCGCGTATGTCTCAGCGGAAAAACTTATTTGTTGGCAGGCTTCGAGCCCCATAGGGCGTAGAAGAGAATGTAGGCAAAGCCGGCGACAACAACCCAGTAGCTGGCCTGATAGCCCGAGATGCCCATGATATCTACGATACCGTTCTGCAGCAATGGCAGCACACCACCACCGCAGACAAGCGCCATGAAGAGACCAGAGGCACGCTCCGTATAGCGCCCAAGACCTTCAACGGCGAGGTTGAAGATACCTCCCCACATCACCGAGGTGCAGAGGCCTACGCACACCAGAAGGGCTGCGCTGAGGGGTATGAGGTTCATGCCGAAACCTTGCGCACCATTGAAACCGGGGAAGGAGACCATCACGCTGGCAGGGGTGAAGATGGCAACACCAACCAGCACGATGGCCAACATGCCTACAGCAGCCAGCATGGCACGGGGCGACACCTTGCTACCCACGATACCGCCAATGAGGCGGCCGACAAGCATCAGCAGCCAGTAGAAGGCGGTGACGGAACCCGCCACGGCTTCGGCACTGACACCCTCGGGGAAGAAGCCCGCATCGGGATTCTGCAACCATTTGTTGAGGATGTTGGGGGTGCCCACTTCAACGCCCACATAGATGAAGATGGCAAGGGCGCCAAGGATGAAGTGGCGGTACTGCAGCAGCCCTTTCAAGGGCAACGGCTCGGCATCTTTCTGCGCCACCTGTTCGGGCTCGGGAATACGTGTGAAGAGAATCACCACGAAGGCCAATGCGAAGATGGCCATGGCGGCAAACATCAGGGGGTAGGCGTTGCCGATGGTGGCATTCTTGATACCCTGGGGAATGAGCAGACCTGTGATGACGATGACGGCAGTGCCGCAGAGCGAATTGAAGGTGCCACCGAACTGGATGAGCTGGTTGCCCTTGTTGCCACCGCCACCCAGGCGGTTAAGCATGGGGTTGACGACGGTGTTCAGCAGGCACATCGAGAAGCCCGCGATAAAAGCTCCGGCAAGGTAGACACCAAAGCTGGCGGCAACACCGGCCAAGGCCTGTATGCCTACACCCACGAAGCCGACGGTGACGGCAATCAGCGCCGTACGTTTGTAGCCTAAGCGCCCGAGCATGTTGCCGGCAGGAACGCCCATGATGGCGTAGGCAATGAAGTTGGCAAAGACACCAAGGGTACCCTGCCAGTTGGGAATGGAGAACTGGTTCTTCAGGATGTCGCCCATGGGCGAGGCAAGGTTGGTGACGAAGGAGATCATGCCGAAAAGCAGGATCATCACCACGATGGGAATGGCGTAGGAGGTCTTCTTTTCCATAAAAATGTATTGTTATCCTTTCAGCGCTTCCGAACCACCGACAATCTCGATAATCTCGTTGGTGATGGAGGCTTGGCGGGCTTTGTTGTAGCTTAGCCGCAGCTCTTTGAGCAGCTCGGTGGCGTTGTCGGTGGCTTTCTGCATGGCGGTCATGCGGGCACCATGCTCCGCAGCAAGCGAGTCGAGAATGATACGATAGAAGGTGGAACGCAAGGTCAGTGGCACCATCTCACGCAGTATCTCCTCTTTGGAGGGTTCGTAGATGTAGTC
>JAFPTC010000130.1 GCA_017400455.1 Prevotella sp.
AAATAGGCTATATTCCACAGACTTCTTCGGTAATGTCTTCGTGAATAAGATATTCGGATACAAGGCTTTATTGATTTGCCAGCGTTTATGATGTTACATACCCCACCCCCAGCCCCTCCCCTTACAGGGGCGGGGAGAGGGTACGCGGGGGACGCAAAAATGATCAACCTGCATAGGCTGAAAACTTTTCCAAGCGAGTTTTTCTTCTACGGAGCCTCCCCAGAAATTTTTCTCACGCGAGATTTTTTCACGGGGAGCCTCCGCAGAAAAATTTCTCACGCGAGATTTTTTCACGGGAAGGCTTCCCAGAAAAATTTCTCACGTGAGATTTTTTTTCAACGCAAAAGCTGAGCTTTTCATGCGAAAAGTTTGTAACTTTGTGGCCTGAAAGAATAAGGAAATCAAGACATGACCCTGAACTGTATTATTATCGACGACGAGCCACTGGCCGTGCGGCTGCTGGAATCGTTTGTTACCAGGACGCCTGGACTGGCACTGCTGGCCTCGTTTACTGACTCTGTGGAAGCAGCGGCTACGGTGAAGGAGGGACGCGCCGACCTGCTGTTCCTGGACATTCAGATGCCCGACCTCGACGGCATGGAGCTGGCGCGCATGGTGCCGCCACAGACGCGAGTCATCTTCACCACCGCCTTTAAGGAGTATGCCTTCGAGAGCTATGAGGTGAAGGCGCTCGACTTCCTGCTGAAGCCCATACGCTACAGCAAGTTCCTCTCAGCCATCGACAAGGCCCGCGAGTGGTTCAGCCTCCAGCCTCAGGGCGGCAGCGTGACGGCCCAGAACGACTCGGTGTTCATCCGCGTCGACGGCGAGCTGCGCCAGCTGCCCCTGTCGCAGATAGTGTATGTGAGCGGAATGAAAGACTATGTGCTGTTCTACGTGGCTGGCGAGCACCGGGCGCTGATAACCCACATGACGATGAAAGCCGTGGAGGAGATGCTGCCTGCAGACCAGTTCCTGCGCGTCAGCCGCAGCTACATCGTGGCCACGCGCCACATACGCAAGGTAGACCGCAACGACTGTATCTACATCGGCGAGGAGATTATCCACGTCACCGAGGCCTACCAGCCGGCCTTCCAGGCCTATTTGACGCAGCGAATGAAGGGCTGATAGCCAAAGTTACGTAATAATTCTTAATTCTTTCACGGATTCTTCTTTTTATTATTATCTTTGCAACATGAAGGAAAATACGAGCATTGTCCGGCTGACCTTGAAGATACTGCTGCCCCTGCTTTTGGGCGGAGCCATCCTGTACTGGATGTACCGAGGCTTCGACTTCGAGCGGGTGCGCCAGGTGGTGCTGCACGAGATGGACTGGACGTGGATGCTGCTCAGCTTCCCCTTTGGCATTCTGGCGCAGGCCTTGCGCGGTTGGCGCTGGCGTCAGACGCTGGAGCCCGTGGCAGGCAGACCCCGCAGCAGCGTCAGCGTGAACAGCATCTTCCTCAGCTACGCCGCCTCGCTGGTGGTGCCCCGTATTGGCGAGTTCACCCGTTGCGGCGTGTTGAAGCGTTGGGAGGGCATCTCGTTCACCAAGGCCCTGGGCACGGTGGTCACCGAGCGCATGGTCGACATGCTGCTCATGCTGCTCATCGTGGGCGCCACGCTGCTGCTTGAGATGAGCACCTTTGGCACCTTCTTCCGCCAGACGGGCACCAGCCTGGGCGGCATCCTGAGCGGCTTCACCTGGGGTGGCTGGCTGGTCACGGCCATCTGCATCGTGGCCATGGGCATCCTGCTTTACATTCTTGTGCGCAACCTCTCTATATATAAAAAGGTGAAGACCACGCTGAGCGACATCTGGCAGGGTGTCACCTCGCTGCGCAACGTGCGCAGCCTGCCCTCGTTTCTGTTGATGACGGTGGGCATCTGGTTCTGCTACTTCCTGCATTACTACCTGACCTTCTTCTGCTTCGACTTCACGGCCCATCTGGGTCTGTCGTGTGCCATGGTCACGTTTGTGGTGGGCAGCATTGCCGTCATCGTGCCCACTCCCAACGGCGCCGGCCCCTGGCATTTTGCTGTGAAGACCATGCTTATCCTCTACGGCGTGCAGGCCGACCAGGCGCTCTACTTCGTGCTCATCGTCCACACCGTGCAGACGCTTCTGGTGGTTGTGCTTGGTGTCTATGCTTGGCTGCGGCTTGCATTTGTGAGGAGAGAGGAGAGGGGAGAGTGGAGAGAGGAGAGAGGTTAGTTTCCTCATTGACATGGGATTTCAATTTTCTATATTATGAATAATGACTTTTTCTATAAGAAACTGATAGCATATCAAAAGGCAAAAGAACTAACGAAGTATGTTTACTTTTTAGTTCGCAAATTTCCCACGTACGAAACTTATGCCATGAGCGACCAACTACGTCGGGCTGCTGTTTCTGTACCATCAAATATTGCCGAAGGTATGGGCAGAATGAATAACAAAGACCGCGTGCGTTTTTTAGAATTCGCTTGTGGATCTCTTACAGAAGTCAATTGTCAATTGGACATAGCCCAATCACTTCAGTACATCACCGAAGAAGAATTATTGAAAGCAGAGGAGATGTCAGTTGAAGTAGGTAAACTGATGTCCGGACTAAGGAAATCAATATTAGAGAAAGAAACATAATACTAACCATGAGAAGGATGTGGAAAAGTGGATAATACTTTATTAAGCAAAGCTATTCTCTCTCCTCTCTCCACTAAAACAAAAAAGCTATGAACGAAATTCAGAACCTGAAGCCAGCATGCATCTGGCGCAACTTCTACAAACTGACGCAGGTGCCGCGTCCCAGCGGCCACCTGGAGAAGATTCAGCAGTTCCTGCTCGACTTTGGCAAGGAGTGCGGCGTCTATGCCGTGAAGGATCCTGCCGGCAACATCCACATGCGCAAGCCGGCCACGCCGGGCATGGAAAACCGCAAGGGCATCATCCTGCAGGCCCACATGGACATGGTGCCGCAGAAGACCCCCGAGTCGCAGCACAACTTCGAGACCGACCCCATTGAGCCGTGGATCGACGGCGAGTGGGTGAAGGCCAAGGGCACGACCCTCGGCGCCGACAACGGCCTGGGCGTGGCCTCGATCATGGCCATCATGGAAGACAAGAGCCTGAAGCACGGCCCCATCGACGCCCTCATCACCGCCGACGAAGAGACGGGCATGTATGGCGCCAACGACCTGCCCGAGGGCGAGCTGCAGGGCGACATCCTGCTGAACCTCGACTCCGAGCACTGGGGCAAGTTCGTCATCGGTAGCGCCGGCGGCATCGACGTCACCGCCACCATGGGTTACAAGGAGGCCGACACCGACCCCGAGGACAAGGCCCTGCGCGTGACCATCAAGAACCTGCGCGGCGGCCATAGCGGCCTGGAGATTCACGAAGGCCGGGGCAACGCCAACAAACTGATGGTGCAGCTGGTGCGCGAGGCCATTGAGGAGCTCGACGCCCGTCTGGCTTCGTGGCACGGCGGCAACATGCGCAACGCCATTCCCTTCAAAGCCGAGGTGGTGCTCACCCTGCCCGCCGAGAACGTGGAGGCACTGAAGGAGCTGGCCAACGACTGGAGGGAGACCTTCAACGACGAGTTCAAGATCATCGAGCCGCAAGGCATCGAGGTCATCGTAGAAGAAGTAGAGACGCCGAAGACCGAGCTGCCCGAGGAAATCCAGGACAACCTGGTCGACGCCATCTACGCCTGCCACGACGGCGTCATCCGCTATATCCCCAGCTATCCCAACGTGGTCGAGACCTCCAGCAACCTGGCCATCATCGACATCGAGGGTGGCAACGCCGCCATTCGCATCCTGGCCCGCAGCAGCCGCGAGGACATGAAGGACTATGTGGTGAAGACGCTCCAGAGCTGCTTCGCCATGGCCGGCATGAAGGTCGAGACGGCCGGCTCCTACGGCGGCTGGGATCCCAACCCCGACAGCGAGATCCTGCACCTGCTGCTGAAGGAATACAAGGAGCTCTTCGGCCAGGACGGCATCATCCAGGTGGACCATGCCGGCCTTGAGTGCTCCGTCATCCTGGGCAAGTATCCGTGGCTCGACGTGGTCAGCCTCGGCCCAACGATGAAGTCGCCCCACACCACCACCGAGCGCGCCCTCATTGCCACCGTCGAGCCATTCTGGCAGCTGCTGAAGCAGACGCTGGAAGACGTGCCTGAAAAATAAGTGTGATAAAAGAATTCACGGCGAAACCGGAAAGCAAGACAGGCAGGGGTAAGCTCACCTCTGCCTGTCTTAATAAACACAGCCTGCCTCGTCACTTCCTTGGTTTCTTATAATCAGCCGGCAGATAAAACTCGGTGGTTGTCGGCGTATAAATGCCCATTGTCACACCACCAACGATGCAGTCTACAAACGAGCGGTAGTTTTTCACCATGTAACTATTCATGCCATTAGTATAGTCGGTGGCTTTTATCCGTTTACGTCCGAGCAAACCTCCAAGGAAATAACTATTGTGAATGGTTTTCACACGTACTACCGGATCTTCTAATTTCAAATCACCCACACATACTTTTGACGACTGGCAGGAGCCAAGCAGCAAGCAGAACATGACAACGCCCACTGCAACTGTTATTGTTCTTTTCATAATGTCTATAGAATTAAAAGTTTATGCCTCCGACAATGGAGAAATTGCTGTTGTGAAAAGATCCATTGTTGTATTCTCTTTGATCTGGTGCTATTATGCCATAGTCATAAGACAACCCGATATAAATATGTTTAAGGAAAAGGCCACCCAGCCCGACTTGCAAGCCGGCGTCAAATCTATCTCGCGAGAAATCGTTATCTCTGGCAGCGGCCAAGTAAGGCCCGAAATGCACTTGAAATTGCATGTTTCTTGTAAAGGTTGTTCCATTTGTTACACTTGCCAGGATATTGGGAACGCCAAAACGGTAGGATAGCAGCAACGGAACTTCAATATAGTTTTGTGCCACTTTATCTCCATATACCTTGGCACCTTTCTGCGAGTAGTAGATTCCTGGTTGGAAGTAGACCGAATGTGTCATCGGAACATCAAGGATAAGGCCAGCTTTGAAGCCCAGTTTTGCAGAATGGCCGCCTCCTGTCGGGGCAGAGAGGTTTAATCCGCCACGGACACCCAGTTTCACCGGCGGCATCTTCACCTTCCGAGGCATCTCTGAGCCGTAAGGCAAGTAGAATTTCGTAGTGGTGGGAGCAAAAAAACCTCCTGTAAGGGCACTGACAATGGCGTCGCCCAAAGAGACGTAGGTCTTTGTCATATAGTCTTTGTTGTCACCCACGTAGACATCGTCCTCTACTTTCGTAGCATTGACAAGACCGCCAATGAAATGCCCATTGTGGGCAGTGTTCACCTCGACGGCAGGGTCGGTTGGTTCCATGTCGCCCATGCTTACGGTTGTAGAATAGCAAGAGGCTAACATCAGAGTGGCACACAGTGAACCTGTCCAGATGGCAGGTCGTTTCATCCATGTGCAAACAGTCAAAAGTTTTTTTGCCATACGCAAATATCCTTTCTTGCCTATAGCATCCCTGATTCGGCATTTCTTAATGAAACGAAAGACGTGGGATGCTCTACTTCTCGCCTATCCCACGTGCGGGCTCTCGCATTGCCTTGCTCAGGATAAGCAACTCGAGTTAGCCCACGCCAAGCTATATTGCAAACAGCCCTTATCAGGCTCATACAATACGCCCAAAGTGGACGCTCCGGTTGCGCTTCTTCTGAGCTTGTGATTTGCGAGATCTGCACGTAGAAGAAAACGTTCGTAAACGTCCTTTACCAATGAAAATCCAACCCGCTACCCTCACAAGGGCTATTCGAGTCGGCTGCAAAGGTAATAAAAAAAAATGACACAACAAAGTTTATTTGGGAAAAATACACGTCAAAATAAAAAAAAGACGACACGACATTTTCTCTGCGAGTAAAGGTTAGTGGACAACGGAGTAGACATAGCCCCGCTCCGCGTTCACCCAGGTCTCTACATGGCGGGGAAAGCCGGTCAGCACGTTTTTCATGTCGCTACGTAGCCCTTCGCCGGAGAGCTTCACCACGGCCTCCTTCATCGTCCAGTAGCGCGTGAAGATGAGTGCCGGGCATGCCGAATGAACGATGTCGGCCACCTCGTCGTCGTTCATCGTGTAGCGCACAAGGCTTTCATGGTATTCTCTCACGCTCTCAATGTCGGCACCCACAGGCCGGTCGCTGACTACGCAGAGCACTGCCTCGCGACAGTGGCTCAGGCTGAAGTGAATATCAGGGTGCTCCAAGAGGAAAGGCTTACCGTGCGCTTCATAACCGAACACGGGCTTCTCCGTCAGCCCGTACTCCCGGCGCAGTCCTTCGCACAACAGCAGATAGGCAGCAGCGCAGGTCTTGCGCCCTAACTCGTGCTTGAACTTCAAGGCCTGCTCACGGCGCTGGTCAGACAACAGAGGCAATGCCGAAGCGAAGTCGAAAGACTCAAGCTGGTCATTCAGATAAATCATAGCGACTGCAAAATTACAAAAAAAAGAAAGAAAAACACGATTTTCTTTTTATTTCTCTCACTTATTTCGTAACTTTGCAGCCGAAAAGAAACAAACAACAACAAGATTATGGACGACTACCCGGCGGATAATTTTAAACGTTAGGCAGGAGGAAAAAGGCGGCAAGACTGCTAATCCTCTTGCCACCGAGACAATTATGCATTATGAATTACAAATTATGCATTATGAATTGTGCATTAACCAAACGGATTAGCAACAATGAAAACATTTTGGAACTTCCAAGGTGGGCTGAGCCAGCTACAGGAGTGGCAGCCCAATAGTTGGATTCAGGTGACCTGCCCCACAGAGGACGACCAGCACCAGCTGGAGGAGCAGTTTGGCATACCCGACTATTTCATCACCGACATCAGCGATACCGACGAGCGCGCCCGCTATGAGTATGACGACGGCTGGATGCTCATTATCCTGCGCATACCCTACGTCAAGGAGATACGCTCGCGCACACCCTATACCACCGTGCCCTTGGGCATCATCCACAAGCGCGACGTGACCATCACCGTGTGCTACTACGAGACCAACATGATGATCGACTTCGTCTCCTATCAGCAGAAGCGCGGCGTAGGCTTCACTGACTATGTGGACATGATTTTCCGCCTGTTCTACTCCTCGGCCGTGTGGTACTTGAAGCGACTGAAGCAGATTAACTCGCTCATAGACAAGGCCAAGCGCAATCTGGACCGCGACGTGAACAACGAGAGCCTCATTGGCCTGAGCCGCCTGCAGGACTCGCTGACCTACTTCCAGACCTCCATCCGTGGCAACGAGACGCTGCTTTCGAAGCTGAAGTTCAAGCTGCAGATTGACGAGCTGGACGCCGACCTGATTGAGGACGTGAACATCGAGATGACGCAGGCCCGCGAGACCACCGCCATCTACTCCGACATCCTGGAATCGACCATGGACACCTACAGCAGCATCATCAACAACAATATGAACACCGTGATGCGTACGCTCACTTCCGTGACCATCATCATGATGTTCCCCACGCTCATTGCCTCGCTCTTTGGCATGAACCTGGTCAACGGCATGGAGGAAAAGCCCTTCGGCTTTGGCCTGGCGCTCATCATCAGTGTGGGCACGGCTGCCGCCGCCTGGTGGTACTTCCGCCACAAGCGGCTGGTGTAGCCCCAGGGAACGGGCGCAAGAGCCGCCGGAAACAGGCGGCAACGGGCGGTGAAAAAATCTCACGTGAGAAATTTTTCTGCGGAGGCCTCCCGTGAAAATATCTCACGTGAGATTTTTTCACGGGAGGCCTCCGCAGAATTTTGGGGCGTGTCGGGCTAAGCAGCGGGGCCCACCCCGTGGTAGTCATATTCCAGCCCTGGCAGCATCCATCCCCTGGGGGTGAGTCCGCCGCCGCAAACCTTGTCTCGCGGAAAGTCGGCATGGTCCACAATGAGGCAGTCTACGCCCCTCTGGCGCAGCAGGCTGCCGCAGGTGGCTCCGGCCGGTCCTCCTCCAATGATTAGCACTTCTGTTTCCATCTTCGGCCGCAAAGGTATATAGAAATAACTCCATTAGAGCAGGTTAAGTGTTAAAAAAAAGTAATTTCCGCAGAAAGAATATCCGTTTTTCTGTTCAACTCCAAAGATTTTTGTAATTTTACCGCCTAAAATGTCGATTTGCGTCAGCATGCGACGTTATTAATCATGTGTGTACTCACCCATAACCGTAACTAAAAAAGTTAAAAGATGGACTCTCAAGAGAACAACCTCGTGAACTCGCCAGTCGAAGAAACGGGAAAACAAGAGGAAGTGAAAGCAGAAGAGCAGGTGCAGGAACCCGCTGCCCCTTCTGAAGTTGAAACAACCGTGGAAGAAGCCCCGAAAGAGGAAGCTGCTCCCGCCCCAGAGGAAGAACCCAAGGCCGAAACACCTGCCGAGGCGCAGCCTCAGGCTGAGGAGCCGGCTGCCGAATCCCAGCCCGAGCGCAAGACCTATGCCACCAAGGCCGAGGTGCTGGAGCGCGTGAAGGAGCTGGCCCACGGCGAGGAAACACCGCAGAAAGAAGAGGTTGACTATCTGAAGACGGTATTCTACAAACTCCACATTGCCGAGCGCGAAGCCAAGCTGAAGGAGTATATCGATGGCGGCGGCGACCCCGAGGCCTATCAGATCACCCCCGACGAAGCCGAGGACGTGTTCAAGGCCGAGATGGGCGTCATCAAGGAGCGCCGCCAGCAGCTGTTCCGCGAACAGGAGGCTGAGAAGGAGGAGAACCTGAAGAAGAAGCTCGCCATCATCGAGAAGATAAAGGCCATGGTCACCTCGCCCGAGGAGGCCAGCAAGACCTATCAGGAGTTTAAGGCCCTGCAGCAGGAGTGGCGCGACATCAAGGCCGTGCCCGCCGAGAAGGCCAACGAGCTGTGGCGCAACTACCAGCTCTACGTTGAGCAGTTCTACGACCTGCTGAAGCTGAACAGCGAGGCCCGCGAGCTGGACTTCAAGAAGAACCTTGAGGCCAAGACCCGCCTGTGCGAGGCTGCCGAGAAGCTGGCCGACGAGCCTGACGTCATCATCGCTTTCCACCAGCTGCAGAAGCTGCACCAGGAATACCGCGAGATAGGCCCCGTGAGCAAGGAGCTGCGCGAGGAAATCTGGCAGCGCTTCAAGGCCGCCTCGACCGTCATCAACAAGCGCCACCAGCAGCACTTCGAGAGCCTGCGCGCCCGCGAGGAAGAGAACCTGGAGAAGAAGACCGCCCTCTGCGAGAAGGTGGAAGCCATCGCCGCCGAGGAAAACAAGGGCAGCGCCGACTGGGACCGCCACACACAGGAAATCATTGCCATCCAGCAGGAGTGGAAGACCATTGGCTTCGCTCCGCAGAAGATGAACGTCAAGATATTCGAGCGCTTCCGCGCTGCCTGCGACGGATTCTTCGCCGGCAAGGCCGAGCACTTCCGCTCGCTGAAGGACTCCTACAAGGAGAACGCCGAGAAGAAACGCGCACTCATTGAGAAGGCAAAAGCCCTGCAGGACAGCACCGAGTGGCGCTCGACCAGCGACAAGCTCATCGCCTTGCAGAAGGAGTGGAAGACCATTGGCATGGTGCCCAAGAAGCTGGGCGACCAGCTGTGGGAGGAGTTCCTCAGCACCTGCAACAAGTTCTTCGAGGCCCGCAATGCCGCTGGCGCCGGACAGCGCGGCGAGGAGCGCCAGAACCTGGAGAAGAAACGCGACGTCATCAGCCGCATGAAGGCCGTGGCCGAGGAGGCCGGCGACGACGTGCAGCAGAAGGTGCAGCAGCTCGTGGAGGAATACAACGCCATTGGCCACGTGCCCTTCAAGGAGAAGGACAAGCTCTACGAGGAGTATCACGCAGTGCTCGACAAGCTCTATAAGGACCTGAACATCTCGGTGGCTCGCCGCCGCCTGAGCAAGTTCAAGGACAACCTGAAGCAGGTGGCCGAGCGCGGCGAGGCAGCACTGGACAACGAGCGCGCCCGACTGATGCGCCAGTACGAGCAGCTGAAGCAGGAGGCTCAGACCTATGAGAACAACCTCGGCTTCCTCAGCGCCAGCTCGAAGAAGGGCAACTCGCTCATCGATGAGATGAACCGCAAGGTGCAGAAACTCAAGGACGACATCCAGCTGGTGAAGGACAAGATCAAGGCCATCGATGCCGAGAATGCTGCAAAGGAGTGAGCACATCGCGACTGACAATACCCACATGCGCGGACTGACAGCCATGAGCTGAGTCCGCGCTTTCAAACGTTTATTCAACAAACACAAAACTACAAAGAGAACATGAAGAAGATCAGAGCAGCCGTCGTTGGTTACGGCAACATTGGGCGCTATGCCCTGCAGGCCCTGGAGGCCGCCCCCGACTTTGAGGTGGCCGGCATCGTGCGTCGCCAAGGCGCAGAGAACAAACCCGCCGAGCTGGCCGACTATGACGTGGTGAAGGACATCCGCGAGCTGGGCCATGTTGACGTGGCCATACTGGCCACTCCTACGCGCTCGTGCGAGGAGTATGCCAAGCAGATTCTGCCGCTGGGCATCAACACCGTCGATTCGTTCGACATCCACTCCATGATTCGCGACTACCGCCGCACGCTGATGGAGCTGAACCGACAGACGGGCACCGTGAGCGTCATTGCCGCCGGATGGGACCCGGGCAGCGACAGCATCGTGCGTACGCTGATGCAGAGCCTGGCCCCCAAGGGCTTGAGCTACACCAACTTCGGTCCCGGCATGTCCATGGGCCACAGCGTGTGCGTGCGCTCGAAGAAGGGCGTGAAGAACGCCCTCTCGATGACCATTCCCCTGGGTGAGGGCATCCACCGCCGCATGGTCTACGTGGAGCTGGAACCCGGCGCCAGCCTCGACGAGGTGACGGCTGCCATCAAGGCCGACCCCTACTTTGCCAGCGACGAGACCCACGTGTTCCAGGTGGACAGCGTGGACGACGTGCGCGACATGGGCCATGGCGTGAACCTGGTGCGCAAGGGCGTCAGCGGAAAGACGCAGAACCAGCGCATGGAGTTCAACATGAGCATCAACAACCCCGCCCTCACCGGCCAGGTGCTGGTCAACGTGGCTCGCGCCTCCATGCTGCAGCAGCCCGGCTGCTACACCATGATCGAGCTGCCCGTCATCGACATGCTGCCCGGCGACCGTGAAGACCTTATTTCTCACTTAGTATAACTATTTAGAAAAGAAAGAATGAAAAAACTGTTTTTGACAACTGCTGTGCTGCTTATGGCTTTCGTGGCCCAGGCACAGACCAAAATCGCCCCGAAGCTGGAGAACGGCTTCAAGGCTGTCTACACTGATGTATCGACCATCGAGGCTGCCCAAACGCCCATCAAGGTGACCTCGGAAACGGAGTATGCCGTGAGCAACGTCACACCTAATGGTGCCGTCATCACCGTCACTACCACCAGCGTGAAGATTGATGCCGACGAGAGCAACCCCATGATGGCCATCATGACTGCTGCTTCCAAAATGCTGGAGGGCGTGGCCGTGAAATTCAATACCGATGCCGACGGACAGGTGCTCAGCGTGGCCAATCTGGACGAGGTGAAGGCCAAGGCCAGCGCCATGACCAAGACCCTCATCGACAAGATTTTCGAGAACAACCCCTCGATAGCCGACATGGTGCCCCGCGAAGGACTGGAGAAGCAGTTTGCCGACTCCATGAGCGAGAAAGCCTTTATCGCCAGCGTCACCACCAACTCTGTGCTTGGCCTGAACGGCAAGACCATTGCCAACGGTGCCACCGACAGCAGCGAGATTGAAGGCATGAAGACGAAGCGCATGTTCTTCGTGGCCGGAAAGAAAATTATCGTCAACTCCACGCTCGACATGACCAAGGAGGAACTGAAGGACCTCATCGTCAAGAAAGTTGCGGAGCAGGCTCCCGATCAGGCCGAGATGGTGAAGCAGAACATCGACCTGGTGATGGATCAGATGAAGCCCGAAATCTCGGCAAAGGTCACCTACACCATGCAGGACAACGGCTGGCCCCTGTCTATCACGAGCGAGATGACCCAGACCATGATGGGCCAGACAGAGAAGCATACCGAGGTAACCACCCTGAAGCAGTAATAAAACGAATAGCAGACACACAAATGACAGCCTAACCTCCATCGTGCATGCAGGTTAGGCTTTTTAATCAAGCATCTATGGAAGAAATAAAGACGCAGCTGCCGGAGAATGCCTTCCGCGAGCTGAAGCCAGGAGAGGAGTACGAACCGCTGATGTCGCCGCGCAGCGAGTATCCCGAAGTGAACACATGGTCGGTGACATGGGGCGTGCTGATGGTCATGCTCTTCTCGGCTGCCGCCGCCTACCTCGGCCTGAAAGTGGGCCAGGTGTTCGAGGCCGCCATCCCCATTGCCATCATCGCCGTGGGCGTGAGCACGGCTGCCAAGCGCTCGAAGGCGCTGGGCGAGAACGTCATCATCCAGTCCATAGGTGCCTGCTCAGGAGCCGTGGTGGCCGGCGCCATCTTTACGCTGCCCGCCATCTATATCCTGCAAGCCAAGTATCCCGAAATGTCGGCCTCGTTCATCAAGGTGTTCATGGCCTCGGCCCTGGGCGGCATCCTCGGCATCCTGTTCCTCATTCCCTTCCGCAAATATTTCGTGAAGGAGATGCACGGCAAGTACCCCTTCCCTGAGGCAACGGCCACCACGCAGGTGCTGGTGAGCGGCGCCAAGGGCGGAAGCCAGGCCAAGCCGCTCATCGTGGCCGGACTGGTGGGCGGACTCTACGACTTTATCGTGGCCACCTTTGGCTGGTGGAACGAAACGGTGACCACCCGCATGGTGGGCCTGGGCGAGACCATTGCCGAGAAGGCCAAGCTGGTGTTCAAGGTGAACACGAGCGCCGCCGTGCTGGGCCTGGGCTATATCATCGGCCTGAAATATGCACTCTACATCTGCCTGGGCTCGCTGGCCGTGTGGTGGCTCATCGTGCCGGGCATGTCGCTGCTGTTCCACGACACGGTGCTGAACATCGGCGGCGAGACGGTGACGCAGGCCGTGGGCCAGATGTCGCCCGAGATGATTTTCAAGACCTATGCACGCTCAATAGGCATCGGCGGCATTGCCATGGCCGGCATTATCGGCATCGTGAAGTCGTGGGGCATCATCCGTACGGCCGTTTCCTTGGCCGGCAAGGAGCTGAAGGGTGGTGCCGGCGAAGCCAGCGAGCAGGCCGTTCGCACACAGCGCGACCTCTCGTTCCGCTTCATTGCCATTGCCTCCATCACGGCACTGCTCATCACGTTCATCTTCTTCTGGCTGGGCGTGATGCATAATCTGCTGTTCGCCGTGGTCAGCATCCTGCTGGTCACGTTCATCGCCTTCCTCTTCACCACCGTGGCGGCCAACGCCATTGCCATCGTGGGTTCCAATCCGGTGAGCGGCATGACGCTCATGACGCTCATCTTGGCTTCGGTGGTGCTTTCGGCCGTGGGGCTGAGTGGCCCTGGCGGCATGCTGGCCGCGCTGATCATGGGCGGCGTGGTGTGCACGGCGCTCTCCATGGCTGGCTGCTTCATCACCGACCTGAAGATTGGCTACTGGCTGGGCACCACGCCCCAGAAGCAGCAGCAGTGGAAGTTCCTGGGCACGCTGGTGTCGGCAGCCACCGTGGCCGGCGTGATGATGCTGCTGAACCAGACTTACGGCTTCGACCCCAACGTGGAAGGCCACTTGGTGGCACCGCAGGCTAACGCCATGGCGGCCGTCATCGAGCCAGTGATGAACGGACAGGGAGCCCCCTGGCTGCTCTATGGCATCGGCGCGCTGATAGCCCTCATCATCAACTTCTGCGGAATGCCTGCCCTGGCCGTGGCGCTGGGCATGTTCATCCCGCTGGAGCTGAACGTTCCGCTGGTGGTGGGCGGCGCCATCAACTGGTATGTCACCAGCCGCTCGAAGGAGAAGGCCGTGAACGACGCTCGCGGCGAGCGCGGCACCCTCATCGCCTCGGGCTTCATTGCCGGTGGCGCACTGATGGGCGTGGTGAGCGCGCTGATGCGATTCGGCGGGCTGAACTTCGTCAATGCCGAGTGGTTGGCTAACCAGCTGTCGGAGTTTGCAGCACTCGTGGCCTACATCTTGCTCATCTGCTACTTCATTCGTGCCACTAAGACTGCCAAATAGTATGAAACGAATCCTTCTTCCCTTGATACTGGCTGCTCCGCTGGCTGCCAGTGCTCAGTCGCAAGCCCCCATGATGCTCTGGTATGACCAGCCTGCCGTCTATTTCGAGGAATCGCTGCCCATTGGCAATGGCCGGCTGGGAGGCCTCGTCTACGGCCATCCGCAAGAAGACATCGTGCAGCTGAACGACATCACGTTGTGGACGGGAAAGCCCATCGACCGCCAGGAGGATGCCGGTGCCAGCCGCTGGATTCCCGAGATAAGGAAGGCGCTCTTTGCGGAGAACTATGCCTTGGCCGACTCGTTGCAGCTTCATGTGCAGGGCCATAACTCCAGCCACTATCAGCCGCTGGGCACCTTGCGTATCAAGGACTTGCAAGAAGGCGACGTGACCGATTACCGGCGAGCGCTGAGCCTCGACTCAGCACTCGCGCATGTATATTATAAGAAAGGTGGCGTGAGCTTAGAGCGCGAGTACCTGGCTTCCGCTCCCGACAGCCTGATTGCCATCAGCCTCAAGGCTTCCGAGCCTGGCCAGCTGAACGTGGAGCTGAGCCTCGGCTCGTTGCTGCCCCACAAAGTGAGAAGCAGTCACGGACAACTGACCATGCTGGGCCACGCCAGCGGCGATGCCTCGGAGAGCATCCACTTCTGCACCATCCTGCGCGTCCGTCAAGACGGGGGCCAGCTTTCAGCCAATGACACCACGCTGGTGCTGCGCGGAGCCACCGAGGCCACGCTTTGGCTGGTCAACGCCACCAGCTTCAACGGCTTTGACCGCCATCCCGTCAGCCAGGGCGCGCCCTACATTGAGTTAGCCAACAACCGAGCCTGGCACACGCAAAATGTAAGCTACGCCGACGTGCGTCAGCGCCACATTGCCGACTATCGCCAGTATTTCTCACGCGTGGCGCTGGCCCTGTCAGGGAAACCCCAGCAGTGCAGTTCCCTGCCCACTGACGTTCTTGTCAAGAACTACAACAGCGGCAATGACGAGGCCGACCGCTACTTGGAAACGCTCTACTTTCAGTACGGCCGTTACCTGCTCATCAGCAGTTCGCGGACGCCAGGCGTCCCCGCCAACCTCCAGGGCCTGTGGAATCCCCATCTGTGGGCACCATGGCGCGGCAATTACACCATCAACATCAATCTGGAGGAAAACTATTGGCCTGCCTTCAACTGCAACCTCGCCGAGATGGCCTTGCCCATGGACGGCTTTGTGAAAGCCTTGGCCGAGAACGGACGCCACACCAGCCAGAACTACTATGGCATCAGCCGAGGCTGGAGCGCCGGGCATAACAGCGACATCTGGGCCATGGCCAACCCCGTGGGCGAGAAGAACGAGAAGCCCGAATGGGCCAACTGGGCCATGGGCGGCGCATGGCTGGTGGAAACGCTGTGGGAGAAATATCTTTTCACCCAGGATGACGAATATCTGAAGCAGACGGCCTACCCGCTGATGCTCGGCGCCGCAGCGTTCCTGCTCGATTGGCTCATTCCCAACCCCGCCCATCCCGACGAGCTGATCACGGCTCCCGCCACATCGCCTGAGAACGAGTATGTCACCGACCGAGGCTACCACGGCATGACCTGCTACGGCTCTACGGCCGATATGGCCATCATCCGCGAGCTCTTCACCAATACCCTGCGGGCTGCCGCCATTGTGAACGATGGTTCCGACGTGGTGAAGGCCATCGAGGCTGCCCTGCCCCGGCTGCATCCTTACACCGTGGGGCGCGACGGCGACTTGAACGAATGGTACCATGACTGGCGCGACTACGATCCGCATCATCGGCATCAGAGCCATCTCATAGGCCTTTATCCCGGCCATCATCTGGCCTCGGAATATTCCGCGTCGTCATCGCATCCGCTACTCGTTGCCTGCCAGAAGACCTTGGAGCAAAAGGGCGATCAGACCACGGGCTGGAGCACGGGCTGGCGCATTAATCTCTGGGCTCGCCTGCATCGTGCCGACGAGGCCTTCCATATCTATCAGAAGCTGTTGACCTATGTCAGCCCCGACCAGTACAAGGGCGCTGACCGCCGCAGACCCGGTGGCGGAACCTATCCCAACCTTTTCGATGCCCACCCACCTTTCCAGATCGACGGGAACTTCGGTGGCACGGCCGGCGTTTGCGAGATGTTGCTGCAATCCCACTCCAACCATATCGAGCTGCTTCCCGCCCTGCCCCGCCAGTGGGCCGATGGCGAAGTCAGCGGCCTCTGTGCCCGTGGGGGCTACGAGATCAGCATGAAGTGGCGAGACGGCCGGGTGACTGCAGCCACCATCACGGCACGCCAAAGCGGAGCCGTCGACATCCTTTGCAACGGCTCTCTAAAGACCATCAAGGTCAAGGCAGGCAAGGCCCGCAGCCTGAAACTATGACCGCGTGAAACTGAGCTGCTGCTCGCCGCGTTCGCGATAGCTGCGCACCATGAAGATGAGGAAGCCCAGCGCCACCAGGGCAGCCAGGATGGCGCCCAGGATATAAGGCGTGCTGTGACTGCCACCCCCCGACGACACACCGTCGCCCACCTGCTGACTGACTACGTTCAGGGTGTCGATCGTGTCGTTGGCAATCTTTTCGTGAATCTCCCTTATTCTGCGCTCGCGATCAGGGTCGTAGGGCAGAACGTCCATCAATAGTCTTGATATCATCATACTGTGTTATTGAGGTTTATTGTTACATTTGCATAAGTACGAGCTGTGCCACCAGCTGCATGAGCACTCCCGCCACGCAGCTGATGCTGTTGCACAGGAAGCTGTAGATGAAAGCCTGTCGCCAGGGGCCGGCAAAATAGCGGTACCACGCCGTTTCCACCAGCACCACCAGCATTTCGCCGGCTACCATTGCCCAGAGGCTGTCGCTGACAAAGATGATAAACACGTGGAGCGGCACGTTGGTCAGCACGTTCGCTACCACCGACGACCACAGCACGTCGGCACGCCTTTCGCGCAGGCACCACAGCACCGCCAGCTCTATGACCACCGTTGGCACCAGCGTCAGCATCAGCCATAGGGCCAGCTGTCCCCTCTCGTCGCCAAACTGAGCCAGCAGGTAGCCTGGCATCAGCGCCGCAGCCAGCAGTCCGAACGCCAGTCCCTCCCTGCCGTTCATCACGCGGTTGGCCAGCCACAGCGTGACAGCCATGGTCATATTCACCAGCAAGAGTGACAGGAGTGGATTGTTTGAGCGGAAGAGCAGCAGCAGGATGACCACCGCCACCAGTGTCCACACCACGCCTATCCATCGTGCCGCCACGCCGCCAGCTATTTTGCCCAGCATGGCCACGCCGCCGATAGCCAGCACCGTGAAGCCTGCCTTGCCCATGTCGGCCGAAAAGCTTTCGCCCAGCAGCGAGCGTATCATCACCAGCGCCATCAGCGCCATCACAGACAGCCACACTACGTGGGCCGACGGCGTGCCGTATGTCAGTTCCTTGCTCACCGGCCTCACTTTCAGCTGGCAGCCAGCCAGGAAGAGCGTCATCGTCAGCAGCACTACGAGCAGCCACCACGAATGAAACAGCATGCCCACGGCCAGTCCCAATGCGCCGGGGGCCACAAACAGGCCCAGAGCGGCGGCGTCGTTGCCCGTGGCCACGGCCACCCGTTTTCCTCCCCACACGTGGAACATCGAATTGCCCATTCCCAGCAGTGAGGCCACGACATAGAGCAGCCCCGTCAGCGGAGCCCCGGAGCAGGCCCAGAGCATGGCCGATACACCCATTGCCAGCAGCGCTGCCGAGGCACCGAGCATCAGTCCGGGCTGCTTTGTGCGGTCGGCCAGCATGCCCGTCAGTGGCTGCGTGAGAAACGCCATCACGTTGTAGACCATCACCACGCCCACCATGTCGGCCCATGTGGCCTGTGCTGCCAGTTGCATCAGGCAGCAGGCGCATAGTGCGTCTACCAGGAAGTGGAGTAGGGAGGCCGAGCCTGTCAGCGTGAGTGCCCTGCCTGCGGTGTGTTCCTGTGGAGCTTCGTTCATGTCTTCTTTCTTGTTGATGATGCTTATGTGGCGTTCAGTGCCCGTGCAATATGCTGCAAAGATACGAAAAAACTGGAGCGGGACAAAAAAACTGAGCTAAAACTTTTGTTTTGCGCGCTACTTTTTGTAACTTTGCGGCTTAAAAGGCTATCATCATTCATGGCAGTAGCAAAACTAATCAGTGAGCCGCAGGTGCAACACCAGTTCTCGTTTGAGGTGCTCCCCCCGCTGAAGGGGACGGGCACCGACGGATTGTTTCGTGACATTGAGAAGCTGTGCCGGCTGAAACCTGCGTTCATCAACATCACCACCCACCATTCCGAATACGTCTATCGTGAGCTGACCGACGGCCGTTTCGAACGTCTGCGCCAGCGCCGCCGTCCCGGCACCATTGCCGTGGCCGCCGCCATTCAGCAGCGCTTCGGCGTGCCCGTCCAGCCCCATGTCATTTGCAGCGGCGTCACCGTCGAGGACATCGAGTACGAGTTGCTCGACCTTCAGTTCCTTGGCATCACCGACCTGCTCCTCTTGCGAGGCGACAAGGCCAAGGACGACCGCACCTTCCAGCCCACTCCCGGCGGCCATGCGCACACCACCGACCTCATCCGCCAGGTGCAGCGCTTCAACGACGGTTTCTTTGCCGACGGCACGCCCATCAAGCATCCCGGTACGAAGTTCGATATTGGCGTGGCCTGCTACCCCGAGAAGCACGAGGAGGCTCCCAACATGGAGAGCGACATGCACTGGCTCTTAGAGAAGCAGCGTCTGGGCGCCCAGTATGCCGTGACCCAGCTGTTCTTCGACAATCAGAAATATTTCTCGTTCGTTGAGCGTGCCCGCCAGATGGGCATCACCATCCCCATCATTCCCGGCATCAAGCCGCTGGCCAAGCTCAGCCAGCTCAGCGTGGTGCCCCGCACGTTCCATTGCGACATACCTCAGCCGCTGGCCGCTGCCATTGCCCGCTGCCACACCGATGAGGATGCCTGCCGCCTGGGCATAGAGTGGACTACGCAGCAGTGCCGCGAGCTTTACGCCCATGGCATCAACGACATTCATTTCTACACTATGGGAGCCGTCGATGCCGTGGTGGAAATCGTTGAGAAGTTGAGGAGTGATGAGTGATGAGTGATAAGTGAGAAGTGATAAGTTATGACCTTTAATGACGTCATAGGACAGGACGAGGTGAAGCAGCGGCTGCTGCAGATGGAAGGCGAGGGCCGTCTTCCCCATGCCATCATGCTCTGTGGCCCTGTCGGCGTGGGCAAGTTGGCGCTGGCCATTGCCTTTGCCAGCCACCTGCTGGGCGAGGACAATGCCATGGTGCGCAAGCTCGAACATCCCGACCTCCATTTCACTTATCCCACCATCAAACTCCCCTCTATGGGCTCCGACCACCAGCCTGTGAGCGACGATTTCGTGCGCCAGTGGCACGAGCTGCTGGCCCAGGGACCCTACTTCTCACTCGACGAGTGGCTGCTGGCCATGGATGCCGAGAACCAGCAGGCCATCATCACCGCCGGCGAGAGCGACGAGCTGGTGCGCAAGCTCAGCCTCAAGTCCAGCCAGGGCGGCTACAAGGTGAGCATCATCTGGCTGCCCGAACGCATGAACACTGCCTGTGCCAACAAGCTGCTCAAGCTCATTGAGGAGCCGCCTCAGCACACCCTCTTCCTCCTGGTGTGCGAAGACCCGGGCCAGCTGCTCGAAACCATCCGCAGCCGCGTGCAGCGCATTGACGTGAAGCGCCTGCCCGCCGACATCATTCGCGAAGAGCTGGTTGCCCGTCGCGCCGTGGCACCCGAGCTGGCCCAGCGCATCAGCCGCCTGGCCTCCGGCTCCTGGCTGAAGGCCCTCCACGAGCTGCGGGCCGACTCTGAGAACGAGCAGTTTCTCGATCTCTTCATCCTCCTCATGCGCCAGGCCTACATGCGCAACGTGAAGGAGCTGCGCCGCTGGAGCGAGACGATGGCCTCCTTCGGCCGCGAGAAGCAGAAACGCTTCCTGCAATATTTCCTGCACATGATACGCGAGAGCTTCGTCTACAACTTCCACCAGCCCGAGCTGAGCTACATGACGCAGAAGGAGGAAGACTTCACCCGCAACTTTGCACGCTTTGTCAACGAGGACAACATCCTGGCCATTACCGACCTGGCCAACCTGGCCATCCGCGACATTGGCCAGAACGCCAACTCGAAGATCGTATTCTTCGACATGGCCCTGAAGATGATTGTCCTGCTCATTCAAAAATAAACCATATAATCCACACCACCAACATTACCTACCGAACATGGAAAAAAAGAAAGAATACCCCATACGCACCGGCTGTGACCGAGGACTCTGCTCAGCAGCCATTGGCCGTCAGGACCGCCAGCTGAACACCTACGACTGGCTGGCCGACGTGCCCGGCAACGCCGAGAGCACCGACCTGGTGGAGGTGCAGTTCAAGCACACCCGCAAGGGCTACTATCACAACGTGAACAACCTGCCGCTGAAGAAGGGCGACATCGTGGCCGTTGAGGCCAGCCCGGGCCACGACATTGGCGTGGTGACGCTCACCGGACGCTTAGTGAACTTGCAGCTGAAGAAGGCCAACCTCAAGGCCGGCGAGGAACTGAAGCGCATCTACCGACTGGCGCGCCAGAGCGACATGGACAAGTTCCACGAGGCCAAAGCCCGCGAGCACGAGACCATGATCGAGAGCCGCGAGATAGCCAAAGGACTGGATCTGAAGATGAAAATTGGCGACGTGGAGTACCAGGGCGACGGACAGAAGGCCATCTTCTACTACATTGCCGACGAGCGCGTGGACTTCCGCCAGCTCATCAAGGACCTGGCTGCTGCCTTCCACGTGCGCATAGAGATGAAGCAGATTGGCGCCCGACAGGAGGCCGGACGCATTGGCGGCACCGGACCCTGCGGCCGCGAGCTGTGCTGCGCCACGTGGATGAAGAACTTCGTCAGCGTCAGCACCAGTGCCGCCCGCTTCCAGGACATCTCGCCCAACCCCCAGAAGCTGGCCGGCATGTGCGCCAAGCTGAAGTGCTGCCTGAACTACGAGGTGGACGACTATATTGAGCACGGACGCCTGCTGCCCAACCGCGACATCGTGCTGCAGACCCAGGACGCCGACTACTATTATTTCAAGAGCGACATCCTGGCCGGACTGGTGACCTACAGCACCGACAAGCGCGTGGCTGCCAACCTCGAAACCATCAGCGCCCAGCGGGCCAAGGAAATCATCGACATGAACCGCCGAGGCGAAAAGCCCCTCGACCTGCAGGCCGACGACCAGCGCAAGCAGCCTGAAGGCCCCGTCGACCTGCTGGCCGGCGACAGCATCACCCGCTTCGACAAGACCAAGAAGAAAAAGAAGAAGAAGGCCAAGCCCGCCTCGGCCGATGGCGACGCCCACAGGGACGAGGCCCGTCGCGACGACAACCGCAAGGACGCCCCGCGCAAGGACCAGCCCCGCAGGGACGCTGCCCGCCGCGAACGGCCGCGCAAAGAAGAGCCAAAGAAGAATGAGAACAAGAATGAGGAGCCGAAACAGGATTAGCTTCTTCACCTCAGTCATAGCAGCGGTTGCACTGGCCTTGGCCGGGTGCAGCCGTCTGCCCGTTTATAGCCACTTCCTGCCCGTCAGCGAGCAGGGATGGGCACGCGGCGACTCGCTCCACTTCGTCGTACCCGTCGACAGCGCTGGCACCTATCGCCTGCGCCTCGACCTGCGCACCACCAGCCACTATCCCTACACTCAGCTGGCACTCCGCGTGAGCCGGCAGTCCACGGGCTCAGTCGCCCAGCAGGCCGACACCCTCCATTTCAGCATCACCGATGCCGACGGCAACCTGCAGGGACGCGGCATCAGCGTCTTCCAACATTCTGCCCAGCTGCCGCCCGTCACGCTCCAGCGTGGCGACACGCTGCGCCTCTCCGTGGTGCATATCATGAGCGCCCAGCAGCTCCCAGGCATAGCCGACGTAGGCATCACCGTTGAGAGGTGAATAAACGACAACTTAGGACAACAATCTTTTTTTCCGTGAGCGTTCTGCATGCTGAAGGTACGCCTTTTCAGTATTCATTAATTGTCCAAAGTTGTCCCCGGTTGTCTTCTTCAGTAATGTCTTGGCATTACAGTGAGCATTCGTGGAAATGCCGTGTTGAACCGTGTAAAACCATGGTTCAATGTTTATACTTGCCAGAAAATTCCTTTTCTTTATTGTCACATCTTTTCCATACTGCCAAGGAAAAGCTCGGAAAGTTTTCTTCGCAAGGGGAGGCGCCGCGTGAAATAATCTCACGTGAGGAAATGTCTGTGATCCTTGGGGGACACGGTGCAAAGATATGAGTCTGAGCCGCCAACAAAGAAGATTTTGCAAAAGGCCATGCTTTTTCACTGAGAAGCCCCTGACTGCTGAAAAGGGAGCACAGGAAAAAGGGAGAAAGACACGGGAGAAAAAGGGATAAGGCACTGGTTAATAGGGGAAAAGGTACCGAGTAGCCTGATTCGGGCGGCCGCCCACATTAATAAGGGCGGCCGCCCTTATTAATGTGAGCGGGCGGGCTTATAGGTGTGGGCGTGCGCTGAATCCCGAGTTTTTATTATTAAGCACAAAGATACAGAGGCACAGAGCTTCTTTCTTTTAGCCTCTGTGCTATTGTTTGTTGGGATGATTACAGACCCCACCCCCAGCCCCTCCCCTTGAGGGGAGGGGAGAGCCTACGGAGTCGCTTTTTTGGTATGGTGCACTTTCTCCCCTCCCCTCAAGGGGAGGGGTTGGGGGTGGGGTCTGTATCTTCTCTCCGCGAAAGGATGCTTTTGGGGGTGGGGTCTGTATCTTCCCCTAAAAAAGCCTACTGCTGCTGCGCCAGGTTGCGGCCGGCGTCGATGCGGAGGAAGATGAAGAGCAGGAAGGTGAAGCCCCAGAGCGAGGAGCCACCATAGCTGAAGAAAGGCAGCGGAATGCCGATGACGGGCGTGAGGCCAAGCACCATGCCCACGTTGATGAACACGTGGAAAAGGAAGACGCTGACCACGCAATAGCCATAGACACGGCCGAAACGCGACACTTGGCGCTCGGCCAAGTGGATGAGCCTGAGAATGAGGGCCAGGAACAGCACCAGCACGCCGGCCGCACCGATGAACCCTTCCTCCTCGCCCACGGTGCAGAAAATGAAGTCGGTGTCCTGCTCGGGCACATACTTCAGCTTGGTCTGCGTGCCGTTGAGGAAGCCCTTGCCCTGCAGTCCGCCCGAGCCGATGGCTATCTCGCTCTGGTGGACATTGTAGCCGGCGCCCTTGAGGTCTTCCTCCAGGCCCAGCAGCACGTTGATGCGTGTGCGCTGGTGCTCCTGCAGCATGTTATTCAGGGCGTAGTCGGCTCCGTGGAAAAACACCAGCGAGCCCACGGCGAAGAAGGCAATCCAGAGAAACTGGCGCAGCTGCGTGTGGAAGGCCTGCCACGTGAGCCAGGCCGTGAGCAGCAGGCAGAGGGCCAGCTGAACCAGGTAGATGTCGAAGGGAATGACGTAGAGCGAGAAGGCCAGTGCCAGCAGCGTCACGCCCAGGCAGGCGGCCAGGGCCTGAAGGGCCTTCTTCCACTGGCTCGTGTAGACGCCCACGAGCACGCAGCAGAACACCTGAATGGCCAGCAACACTACGAAGCGGCCCGTGAGGATGGGGGTGTAGAGCAGCTCCGTTTGGCTGTAGCGGATGCCCACCACGAAATAGAACACGGCCGCCACGGCGGTGAAGAGCACCGAGCCGGTCATGCCCTCGCGATAGAGCATGAGGAAGAAGCTGAGGAAGACGAGCGCCGATCCCGTCTCGCGCTGCATCACGATGAAGAACATGGGCAGGAAGATGAGACCGAGCGTCTTGAGGAAGTCTTGCCAGCGGTGGATGTCGTAGCCATAGCGCGACATGAACTTGGCCAGCACCAGGGCGGTGGTGAACTTGGCAAACTCGGCGGGCTGAATCCTCACGGGGCCGAGCACCAGCCACGAGCGGGAGCCTTTGATGGTGTGTGGGTTGAAGATGGTGGCGAAGAGGAGCACCAGCGTCAGGCCGAAGAGGAAGTAGGCAAACATGTCGAAGTAGCGCTCGTCGAGCAGCATGATGACCAGGGCCAGCAGCAGCGACGTGCCTATCCACACAATCTGCATGCCGCTGCGCGTAGAGAGCGACAGCAGGTCGGTCTCGACGCTGTAGTCGTAGCTGGCGCCGCACACGCTCATCCATCCCATGCCCAACAGCAGCACGTAGATGAGAATGGTCCAGTAGTCGATGCTGCGCAGCACGCCTTTCTTTTTCTTATCGGTCGTCGGTGCCATAGTTTATTCGTCGGTTTTGTATTTCCGTGGCCTTGCGCTCGGAGGCCTCCGAGAGCTGGCCTTTGAGATACTGCTCCATGATGAGGCCGCCGATGGGCACGCCGTAGGTGGCTCCCCAGCCGCCGTTCTCCACGTAGACGGCCACGGCAATCTTAGCCGAGTCCATGGGGGCGAAGCCCATGAAGACCGAGTGGTCGTGGCCACGGTTCTGGGCCGTGCCGGTCTTGCCGCAAGGAGCAAAGTCGTAGTGGGCCAAGGCCTTGCAGGTGCCGCCGAGCGCGGCCGAGCGCATGCCCTTGACTATGAGGTCGTAGGCCCACTTCGGGGCCTTGGTGTAGCGTCGATGGGTGTAGAGGGTGTCGAGCGGCTCGTTCTCAATCTGGCGCACCACGTGGGGGGTGACGAAGTAGCCACGGTTGGCAATGGTGGCGCCCAGGTTGGCAATCTGCAGGGGCGTGGCGTTCACCTCGCCCTGGCCGATGGCTATGGAGATGATGGTCAGCGCGTTCCAGCCGCTCTTGTAGGCATTGTCGTAGAACTGGGCGTTGGGAATGAGGCCGCGCTTCTCGCCAGGCAGGTCGACGCCCAGCGGATAGCCGAAGCCCATGCTCACCAGATAGTCGCGCCAGGTGTTCATGGCCGTCTGCACGGTGCCGTACTTAGTGGTGTTGCCCAGCATGTGGTACAGGCCCCAGCAGAAGAAGCCGTTGCACGAGGTGCTGATGGCGGGCACCAGCGGCAGGGGCGAGCCGTGGCCGTGGCAGCCCACGCGCAGGCCTCGGAACACGAAGCCGTGGTAGCAGGGGTAAGGGGTCTTGTCGGTGATGACGCCCTCGCTCAGGAAGGTCAGGCCCTGGGTGGTCTTGAACGTAGAACCGGGGGGATACTGGCCCATGATGCTGCGGTTGAGCAGGGGCTTCCAGGGGTCGAGGCTGAGGTCGTGGTGGCTCTTCGAGCGCTGGCGGCCCACCATCATGTGGGGGTCGTAGCTGGGCGAGCTGACCATGCAGAGCACTTCGCCGGTGCTGGGCTCGATGGCCACGATGCTGCCAATCTTGCCCTCAAGCAGACGCTCGCCCAGGGCCTGCAGGTCGAGGTCGATGCCCAGCGTGAGGTTCTTGCCGGGCACGGGCTTGCGGTCGAGGGCACCGTTCTGGTATTTGCCCTGCACGCGGCCGTGGGCATCGCGCAAAAGAATCTCGACGCCCTTCTCGCCGCGCAGCTGCTTCTCGTAGAAGCGCTCCACGCCCAGCTTGCCAATGTAGTCGCCGGGCTGGTAGTAGTCGTCGGCCTCGATGTCGGCTGGCGACACCTCGGCCACATCGCCCAGCACGTGGGCGGCATAGGCGTACTCATACTGGCGGACGCTGCGCCGCTGGACGTAGAAACCGGGGAAGCGGTAGGCTTTTTCCTGGAAGAGGCTGAAGTCTTGGTCGGAGAGCTGGCCAATGAGCAGCTGCTGGGTGTAGCGGGAGTAGCCGGGGTTGCGACGGCGGTCGTGCATGGTGGCCACGTAGCGGTCGAAGTCCTCGCGGCTGATGCCCAGCGTCTGGCAGAACTCCAGGGTGTCGAAGTGGCCTCGGGCTTCGTTCTCCACCACCATGATGTCGTAGCTGGGCTGGTTGTAGACCATGAGGCGTCCCTGGCGGTCGGTGATGACGCCGCGTGAGGGATAGTCAATTTTCTTGAGGAAGGCGTTGGAGTCGGCGTTCTTCTTGTAGTCGTCGCTCATGAGCTGGAGCGTGAACAGGCGGATGATGTAGACCACCACAATGACGGTGGCCACTCCGGCAATGACGAATTTCCTGTATTCCAGCTCACGCTCTTTCATCGCTCATCCAATTTATTTATTAGTATCGCTCTACGCCCAACTCCTAACTCTTAACTCTTCACTCGCAGGCTTTCAATGGTCATGATGAGCAGGAACGTGAGCAGTGCACTGCCAAGCGAACACTGGAGCCAGTAGAGCCAGTTGAAGAACGAGAACGATTCGAGGGCGAAGAACACCAGCGAGTAGGCCAGCGTGAGCAGACCCGCAAGGCAGGCAAAGCGGCCGATGCCTAACGATTTGGCTGAGGAGGGAATGTCGGCCTCGGCGTCGCGGGGCAGGAACAGCTCGATGAGATAGGGCTGGAGAAAGCCAATGAGCGTCATCGAGGCGGCGGCCACGCCTGGCGTGTTGCTGAACATATCGACCGTCAGGCCCAGCGCAAAGCTCCACAGCAGGATGGACCAGCGTGGATGGCCTCGCTGGAAGATGATGGTGAAGTAGACATAGAGCAAAGGCGAAGCGCATCCGAACAGCTGAATGCGTCCGAGGACCAGCGCCTGCGCCAGGCAGAGCACCAGGAAGAGGAGTAGTCGTCTTATGAAACTAATGGTCATCTCTATCTCTCAACAAAAAGCTCTCATCTCTTGTCTGTTAACCCTCAACCCCTAATTCGCCAGCGCCATGGAGTCGCGTGCTGCCATGAGCAGCTGGTTGCGCTCGGCAAAGTTGTGGTCGGTGATGACACGCACGTCGCGCAAACAGCCAAAGTCGGTGGAAAGGGCAATCTTCAGCCGATAGGACAGACCATCGGCAGAGTTGCCGATGTCGGTGATGCGTCCTACGCTGATGCCTGGCGGGAAGATGTTGGAATAGCCGCTCGTTTCCACCCATTCGTCTTTCTTGAACTGTGCATGGCGTGGCACGTCCTCCATGTAGGCCACGGCAGGATTGCCGCCTTCCCACTTCAGATAGCCGAAATAGCCACTGCCACGGATGGCACAGCTGATGCGAGAATGGCTGTTGAGCACGGGCAGCACCACAGAGTAGTGGCTGCCCACCATGTAGACAATGCCTACGATGCCGGTGCCACAAACGACACCCATGTCGCGCTCAACGCCGTCGGCACTGCCTCGGTCGATGGTGATGAGGTTGTCGCGGCGGTCGAGGGTGTTGTTCACCACCTTAGCCGGCAGCATGTTCAGCTCGGCCAGGGCCTGCTGCATGCTGCTGTCCACGGCGGCGGTGTCGCCTTCAAGTTCGAGCAGCCGCTGGCGGGCTCGCCAGTATTTCTGCTCAAGGTCCATGTTGCGCTGCTCCAGGTTCCAGGAGCGTTGCTGAAGGCTGAAGAAGTGCTCTACGGCCGACTGCCATTGGAAGACCTTTCCTGTGACGGCGTTGGCCGAAGATATCCATACGCTGCCCTGATAGCTGTTGTAGCGAAACAGCATCACCACACTGATGACTTCCAACAGGAGGAAGAGAAACCAGTGGAAATACTTTGTGAGGAACGCTATCAGGTTCTGCATTTACCTCATAAGGAACGTGAAACGGTCTACGTTCTTCAAGGCAACGCCGGCTCCCTTGGCCACAGAATGGAGCGGGTCTTCGGGAACGCGGAAGGGAATGCTGATTTTGTCGGTGAGGCGCTTGTCGAGGCCGCGCAGCAACGCACCGCCACCAGTGAGGTAGATGCCGTTCTGCACGATGTCGGCATACAGCTCGGGAGGCGTATGCTCCAGGGCGCTGAGCACGGCATTCTCAATCTTCGCCACCGTCTTGTCAAGGCAGTGGGCTATCTCCTGATAGCATACGGGCACCTCCATGGGCAGGGCGGTGATGCGGTTGGGGCCGTGGACCACATAGTCCTCGGGGGCTTCGTCGCCCAGGTCGGTCAGTGCGGCGCCAACGTTGATCTTGATGCGTTCGGCCATGCGCTCGCTCACCTTCACGTTGTGCTGGCGAGCCATGTACTCTTGAATGTCGGCGGTCATGTCGTCGCCGGCGGTGCGGATGCTGTTGTTGCTCACGATGCCACCCAGCGAGATGACGGCAATCTCGGTAGAACCGCCGCCGATGTCGACAATCATGTTGCCCTCGGGGGCTTCTACGTCAATGCCAATGCCAATGGCGGCTGCCATGGGCTCGAAGATGAGGTAGACATCGCGGCCGTCGGCATGCTCGGCTGAGTCGCGCACGGCGCGCAGCTCTACTTCGGTAGAGCCCGAAGGCACGCCGATGACCATGCGTAGGGAGGGCGAGAAGAGGTGATGGCCGGTGTGAACCATCTTGATCATGCCGCGCATCATCTGCTCGCAGGCAGAGAAGTCGGCTATCACGCCATCGCGCAGCGGACGGATGGTGCGAATGTTGTCGTGCGTCTTTTCATACATCATCTTGGCGCGCTCGCCCACGGCAATCATCTTGTCGGTGCGGCGGTCGAGAGCCACCACCGATGGCTCGTCGACAACGACTTTGTCGTCGCTGATGATAATGGTATTAGCTGTGCCAAGGTCCATGGCCAGCTCTTGTCGGAAACTGAAAAATCCCATATTCCTCTAAGTTTTAATGCTTGGCAAACCAGCTGTGGATGGCGGTGTCGTAATGGGAGCTGACGCCAAAGGCACGCTCGGCAAACTGGCGACGCTGCTCCAGCGTGGTCTGAGCGCCCTGCTGGTTGACAATGTCGAGCAGCAGGCCGTATTCGGCCTTTGAGGGAACGATGACTACGTCCTTGAAGTTCTTGGCTCCGGCACGGATGAGCGAGATGCCGCCAATGTCGATCTTCTCGATGATGTCTTCCTCCGAGGCACCGCTTGCCACGGTCTGCTCAAAGGGATAGAGGTCAACGATGACCAGGTCTATCTCGGGAATGTCGTATTGTTTCATCTGCTGCTGGTCACCCTCGTTGTCGCGGCGGCCAAGGATTCCTCCAAACACCTTTGGATGGAGCGTCTTCACGCGGCCTCCCAGAATGCTGGGGTAGGTGGTCACGTCTTCTACCTTCTGGCACTCGTAGCCTTGTTCCTCAATAAATTTCTGCGTGCCGCCTGTCGACAGGAAGCTAACGCCCTCCGCATGGAGCTTCTTCAGCAGCTCGTCGAGCCCGTCCTTATGGAAGACGGAGATCAATGCGGTCTTAATCTTCTTCGATTCAGCCATATTATCCTTACTTTATAACGTTATAAAATGAATTGAGCTGCAAAGGTACGGAAAAGATTTGAACTAACACAACGCCAAGACAATAATTTTTTATTGCCTTGGCGTTTTTCTGTTTTATGTCATGTCTACATGGTCACTTCAACGGTGTGGTGGCCAGGGCTATAGGGAACGGTATTGCCCTCGATGGGCTGTCCGTCGAGCACGATAGCCTTCACGCCCTTCTGATGGCCGTTGGGGTGGATGGTGATGTCGTACTGGGCGTCGCGGAAGCGTCGCTTCACGGTGTAGTCTTTGGCCGTCCGTGGCAGGCAGGGGTCGATGCAGAGGCCGTCGTAGTCGGGCTTGATGCCCAGGATAAACTCTGACACGGTGTACCACATCCAGGCAGCGGTGCCGGTGAGCCATGAGTTCTTTCCTTCGCCCGGTCGGTAGGCGTCCTTGCCGGCCACCATCTGGCAGTTCACGTAGGGCTCCACCTTGTGCAGCGTCTGATACTTCTCTTCCACGTACGAGGGCAGAATCTTCGAGTAGTGGCTCCAGGCGTCGTCGCCACGGCCGGCCAGCGTCTCGCCGATGATGACCCACGGGTTGTTGTGGCAGAAGATGCCGGCGTTCTCCTTGTAGCCTTCGGGGTAAGAAGATATTTCGCCATATTCGTAAATGTACTTGGTAAAGGCGGGATTGTTGAGCACCATGCCGTGCTCGCACTCCAGATATTTCTTGCAGGAGTCGAGGCTCTTGGCCACCATGTCCTTGTCGGCGCCAATCTCGGCCATTGTACACCAGCCCTGGCTCTCGATGAAGATCTTGGCCTCGTCGCACTCGTGGCTTCCTATCTTGCGGCCATAGAAGTCGTAGGCCCGCAGATACCACTCGCCGTCCCAGCCGTCCTTCTCCACGGCGGCAATCATGTTGTCCACAGCCTGCTGCATGCGGGCGGCCTCGTCGTCCTTGCCCATCTTTTTGCAGAGGGCTACATAGTCCTTGCCGGTGACGACGAAGAGGCCGGCTATCATGAGGCTCTCGGCCTTCGAGCCCTCGCTCTTGTTCTCGGTGGTCTGGAAGCTCTCGTTGGGGTCCCACGAGAAGCAGTTCAGGTTCAGGCAGTCGTTCCAGTCGGCGCGGCCAATGAGCGGCAGCTTGTGGGGGCCGAGGTTTTTGATGACGTGGTCCATCGACACTTTCAGGTGCTCAAACAGCGTCACCTCGGTGCCGGGCTGGTTGTCGAAGGGCACCATCTCGTCGAGAATCGAGAAGTCACCCGTTTCCTTGATATAGGCCACGGTGCCGAAGATGAGCCAGCAGGGATCGTCGTTGAAGCCGCCGCCAATGTCGTTGTTGCCGCGCTTGGTCAGCGGCTGATACTGGTGGTAGCAGCCGCCGTCGGGGAACTGCGTGGAGGCGATGTCGATGATGCGCTGGCGGGCGCGGCTGGGAATCTGGTGTACAAAGCCCACGAGATCCTGGTTGCTGTCGCGGAAGCCCATGCCACGTCCGATGCCGCTCTCGAAGAAGCTGGCCGAGCGCGAGAAGTTGAACGTCACCATGCACTGATACTGGTTCCAGATGTTGACCATTCGGTCCAGCTTCGCATTGCCCGTGCATACATTATATATATTAAGCAGCGCGTCCCAATATTGGCAAAGCTCGCCGAAGGCCTGGTCTACCTTCTCCGTGGTGTTGAGGCTCTGGATAAGGGCGTGTGCCTTTTCTTTGTTGATTACCTGTGGGGCGGAGAACTTCTGGTCCTGTTCGTTCTCGATATAGCCGAGCAGGAACACGAAATCCTTCTGCTCGCCGGGCTGCAGCGTCACTTCGATGTAGTGCGAGGCGATGGGGCTCCATCCGTGGGCATGGCTGTTGCGCGGCTTGCCCTCCATCACTGCCTGCGGATTAGCAAACTCGTTATAGAGGCCGATAAACGTCTCGCGGTCGGTGTCGTAGCCTTGTGCGGCGGTGTTCACGTGGTAGAAGGCGTAGTGGTTGCGGCGCTCGCGATACTCCGTCTTGTGGTAGATGGTGGTGCCGCCCGACGAAGAAGCGTCGGCCACGGCGGCTGTTTCAATCTCCACCTCGCCCGTTGAGAAGTTGCGCTGGAAGTTCTCCATGTCCGTGGCAGCGTTCCACAGGCACCACTCCTCGAAGCTGAAGAGCTTCAGCGTCTTCGCCTCGCCGGAGAGGTTCTTCAGTGTCAGCTTCTGCACCTCGCACCATTTCTTCAGCGGCACGAAGAAGAGCACGCTGGCTTCCACTTCGTTCTTGCGTCCGGTGATGCGCGTGTAGCTCATGCCGTGGCGGCACTCATAGAAGTCGAGCGGCGTCTTGCAGGGTTTCCAGCCAGGGTTCCACACGGTGTCGCCGTCCTTCACGTAGAAATAGCGTCCCCCGTTGTCCATGGGCACGTTATTGTAGCGATAACGCGTGATGCGGCGGAACTTTGCGTCCTTGTAGAAGCTGTAGCCGCCGGCAGTGTTTGAGATGAGTGAAAAGAAATCCTCGTTGCCCAGATAGTTTATCCAGGGCCATGGGGTTTGTGGGTCGGTGATGACGTATTCGCGATGCTCGTCATCAAAGTGGCCATAGCGTTTCTGTTGTTCCATACTTTAGTTATTGTGATAATAGTGTGTTCATGCGTGGCACCTACTTAGCCAGTCTCATGATGGTTTCAATACATGTTTTCCTGTTGATGGGTTTCGGCAGGAAATCGTCGCAGCCGGCCTCCTTTGCACTTTGCTTGTCGGTGTCGAAGGCGTTGGCCGTCACCACTACCACGGGCATGTCGGGATATAGCGCCTTTATTCTCCGTGTGGCTTCAAGTCCGTCCATCAGTGGCATCTTCAAGTCCATCAGCACCAAGTGGAAAGTGTCCTTGCTGAGTTTTTCCAGTGCCTCCTCGCCGTTGTGTGCACGTTCGAGTTCAAAGACATCCTTCAGCATGTAGGTCATTAGCACATAGTTGCTGTCGTTATCTTCTGCAACAAGTATCTTCTTCATGATAGTATGTAGATTTTTTGCCTTTCTTGTTAAAGAGTTACAAAAGTACGGATTTTCTTTCACTTTCTTTTGCTGTTTGCTGAAAAATTAACTAATTTTGCATCAATGAACTATTTTGTATCAATATTAAAAGCTTAAAAACACATGAAACTGAAACTTTTCGCAACTGCGCTGGCTTTTGCAGGTGCACTTTCCGTTCAGGCTCAGACCGTCATGAACGTGAACACGAAAAAACTGGGCGCAGCCGTATCGCCAACGATGTACGGTCTGTTCTTCGAGGACATTAACTTCGCTGCTGACGGCGGCCTCTATGGCGAGCTGGTGAAGAACCGCTCGTTCGAGTTTGCCCAGCCCTACATGGGATGGCGCGTCTTTGGCAATGTCGAGCTGCGTGCCGACGGCCCCTTCGAGCGCTGCCCCCACTATGTGGTGCTCAACAACCCCGGCCACCGCGAGCGTCGCACCGGCCTGGAGAACGAGGGCTACTTCGGCATTGGCGTTGAACAGGGCAAGGAATACCGCTTCAGCGTGTGGGCCAAGGCCCCTAAGGGCAACTCCCAGCTGCGTGTGCAGCTCATCAACGTGAGCACGATGGATGAGCACCAGGAATTTGTCCAGCAGAAGCTCGACATCACCTCCTCCGAATGGAAAAAGTACGAGCTGGTCATCAAGTCGCCCCGCACCGAACCCAAGGCCCAGCTGCGCATCTTCCTCAGCAGCGGCAACCCCGCCTGCCTGGAACACATCTCGCTCTTCCCTGTCGATACCTATAAGGGTCGCAAGAACGGCCTGCGCAAGGACTTGGCCCAGGCGCTTGAGGACATCCATCCCGGCGTGTTCCGCTTCCCCGGCGGCTGCATCGTCGAGGGCACCACGCTCGACACCCGCTACCAGTGGAAGAACACCATCGGCCCGGTGGAGAACCGTCCCACCAACCGCAACCGCTGGGAGGACACCTTCGACTACCGCTACTTTGCCGACTACTACCAGAGCTACGGCCTGGGCTTCTTTGAGTTCTTCCAGCTCTGCGAGGACATCGGTGCCGAGCCGCTGCCCGTGCTCAGCGTGGGCCTGGCCTGCCAGTTCCAGAACGGACTCGACGCCCATGCCCAGATGGACCAGCTGCAGCCCTTCATCGACGACTGCCTCGACCTCATTGAGTTTGCCAATGGTCCCGCCGACAGCGAGTGGGGCAAGAAGCGTGTCGAGATGGGCCATCCCGAGCCCTTCAACATGAAGTACATCGGCGTGGGCAACGAGCAGTGGGACACCCCCTACTTCGAGCGCCTGAAGCCCTTCGTCGAGGCCATCCGCGCCAAGTACCCCGACATCAAGATCATCGGCACCAGCGGCCCCGACAGCGAGGGCAAGATGTTTGAAAAGGGCTGGGAGGCCATGCGCGCCCAGAAGGCCGACCTGGTCGACGAGCACTTCTATCGTCCCGAGGCCTGGTTCCTGGCCACGCCCGAAGCCAAGGAGCGCTACGGCAACTGCGGTGCCATGCGCTATGACAGCTATTCCCGCAAAGGCCCGAAGGTGTTTGCCGGCGAATATGCCTGCCACGGACGCGGCAAGAAGTGGAACCACTTCGAGACCTCGCTCTATGAGGCTGCCTTCATGACCGGCCTGGAGCGCAATGCCGACGTGGTCGAGATGGCCACTTATGCACCCCTCTTCGCCCATGTCGAGGGCTGGCAGTGGCGTCCCGACATGATTTGGTACGACAACCTCAAGATGTTCAAGTCCGTCAGCTACTACGTGCAGCAGCTCTATGCCATGAACAAGGGTACCAACGTGCTCAGCATCACCACTCCCGACGCCAAGAACAAGAAGGGTGTGCCCGTGGCTGGACTGGAAGGCCAGAACGGCCTCTTTGCCTCCTCCGTCTTTGACGCCACCACCGGCGAGGTGCTCATCAAGGTGGTCAACACCTCGAAGCAGCCCCAGGCCGTCACCATCAACCTGCAGGGCATGAAGGGCGAGCACACCGCTCAGACCCTGACCCTGAGCCACAACGGTTCGATGGACGACGAGAACACCATCGCCGAGCCCGAGAAGATCACCCCGAAGCCCGGCACCGTGCAGCTGCAGGCCGACAAGAAGCAGGCTATCCTCAGCGACCAGCTGCCTGCCATGAGCTTCCGCCTGTACCGCGTGAAATAAGGACAGACGCTTCTAAGCGCCAGGAAGAACGGCGCAAAAACAATTTAGGAGGCTTCCAAAAAGTTTTTGGAGCCTCCTAAATTGTTTGCGCGCTACTCGCTTTTGCAGATAAGTATAAGCCGTATCAGCGGGCTATCATTTACGTCCCTTTATGCTGATCTCAATATAATCCTTTTTCGCCATGCCGTTGTCGCTGAAGGTGATTTCATTGCTGGTGATGTTGCGACGAAGCCACGAATCGGGATTGGCCTTTATTTTTTCGCTGATGTAAGAACGCGGATGGTTAATCCAATCCTTTGTGAAGTCGAGGAGCATATAGCATGGCATGTCGCCGGCACCTTCATAATAGTCGTGCGTCCAGTGCATGGCAATCACGCAGACGTGGAATTTGCCGCTGGGAACCTCTTTCGACACCAGCGATCTGCTCTCCAGCTTTTTCTCAGTCAGCCGTGACCATTTGAAATAGTCGGGGAACATGGTCGATTGCGATTCCTTCCCTTTCATGTAAGAGGAGAAGCGTGCGTAGTCCTTTTCGGGTATGCACTTGATGTAGGGCACCCAACGCTACTTCGATGCAAATATACGAATAGTTTTCCAATTATAGCGAATTTTGAACGAAAAAGTTCAAAAACACCACAAAGTGGGGCCCGAGTTGCGCCGCACTTTGGTTCTTTCGGGCCTATCCGTTATTTCTCTTTGCATAGTAGGGGCGAGTAAATAAATGGGCGGCTTCGCAGAAATATCCTCACGTGAGTTTTATGTGTAAACTCGTTATATTGTTCAGATGGGCTTTAGGTAAAATCGGGCTGGGAAAAGTTAAAAAAATAATAAACTACAGAATTCTTATCCTGTTTATCCCTTTTTGTTGTAATTTTGCAGTCATGTTCGACAAAATAAAAGAAGTTTTGGGTGTTCCGTTTTATGAATGTAAGTACGGGATGATTTACAATATGGATTGTGCAAAAGCACTTTCTTTGTTGACCGATGCTTTTTTCTCTTCCACCATCACCAGTCCACCTTACAATATAGGAAAATCATACGAGGACGTAATGCCGCTTACTGAATATATCAGTTGGCTTGAGGGCATTTCTGAGAATATTTTCAGGCTTACGAAACCTGATGGAAGTTTCTTGTTAAATGTCGGCTATCTCTCTGTTCCGGAAAAGGGACGGGCTGTTCCTATTTCGTACCTGTTGTGGGACAAGTCTCCGTTCTTCCTCAATCAGGAAATTGTTTGGCATTATGGAGCAGGTGTGTCCGCAAAGAAGTATCTTTCACCACGCAATGAAAAAATACTGTGGTATGTGAAGGATAAAGATAATTACACGTTTAATCTTGATGCCATCAGAGATCCCGATGTGAAATACCCAAATCAAAAAAAGAATGGAAAACTTCGGTGTAACACTATTGGCAAGAATCCTTCCGACGTGTGGGACATAGCAAAGGTCACATCGGGAAAAGATCGTTCTTCCGTGGAACGAACGGCTCATCCCGCCCAATTTCCTGAGGACTTGATAAAACGTTTGATGCTGGGCTTTACCAATTCAGAAGACTTAATACTGGAACCTTTCTTGGGCAGTGGTACGGTAGGGGCTGTGGCTGTAGAACTCAATAGGCGTTTCCTTGGCTTTGAGATTGATAAGTCTTTCTGCGAAATTGCAAAGAAACGCATCTTCCATAAAATTCAAGAAAAAGAGTCAATGCTCGCCTTTGGGGAATAGAAAACGTTTTTCGGGCACTTCACCTTGAAGTGCCCGACTTTTTATCTGCTTGGTAAAGTGTAATCAGCTTTTTTTCGTAGGCCTGTGGCGACAGATGGGCCTGTTGGCCCGTGCTTGCTTTCTGTGCAATCCAATCTCTGTGCTCCAAATAACCGAATCGGATAAGTGTTATCTTGGGCTTCTTGTTTTGCTTTGAGAATTTTTCAAAGTTAATAGCTAAGTAATAGCCATTCTTATCTTTTGCCTCACTATCGGATGATGGCTGGGCATAACTCCGATTGGCAAATATCTTATTCTTATTAGATGAGGCCTTAATCTCTATGCCCATGGCAGGATTCTGTATATGATGGATGTCCTTTTCACTTTTCGCCTCTCCAACTTTGTAGATTTCGGGGTACTTCAGTGACAGATTGTGGGCTACTAATTCGTGCAAAAAGAAACTCATTATCTGAGGCGATGGGAATATTTCTTTGCCAATGGAAAAGGATCCTATTTTTGAATTAAAAATATCTTCCCATGATTGCATCACAGTTTCAACAATCTCCTTCTTCAGTGGATGCTTGTTGATGAGTTTTGTAGTTAGGGCCAGCCATTTTTCTTCTGGTACTCCTTCGTAAGGTGATTTCATTTTGTTATTCTTTCTTCAAATTTGTTGATGATGTCAATTAAAGATATGCCTAAGGCTGTGCAAATCTGCCTCAATTCAATCAGGTCAAGCCGTCTCTCGCACGTCTCTATCTTACTGATAATTGCTTGTTGAACAGATAGCATAGAGGCTAATTGCTCCTGCGTAATCTGACGTGATTCGCGTTCTTGGCGTATGATACCAATCAAAATACGATATTGCTTGTTGTAAATACTCTTTTCCATAATTGATACAAAAGTACATGTAATAATGCGATATACCAAAATAGAATATTCCTATGGTTTTTTTTGTCAATTTCCGCGCTTGGGATGTAAATAATGAACATTCTGATGGGGCCCGATGGTTTTTTTGTTCCAAATGCTTGCTGTTTAGGCTGTTATTTGCTATCTTTGCACCAAGAAAACATAATGGAAAATGGCTATATAGGCTTATTAATCAACCCAAAACATTCACCTTTCAACAAAAAGCTTATGAAAAAAACTTATCAGGCACTGATGTGCATGGCGGGCCTCGCGATAGTGGTGGCCTGCGGCGGGAATGGAAGCAAAAACGCAGCTCCAGAAGAAGCCGCTGCACCGGCGGCACAGACCACTGAGGCCGCTGCCCCAGAGACACCAGCCCCTGAGACACCAGCCAGCAGCGGGGCTATGACCGTAGACGAGTTCTCGGCCCAGCTGCAGGAGTTTTGCGGCGTGGCACCCATCATCAGCGACAAAATGACGAAGATTCTGGTGCGCAAGGATGCCGAGAACGACTTCTTTATCGGCTCGCCCGTGACTGATGACATCGACGGCGAGAGCGTGCAGCGCGACTATTTCAATGCCTTTGCCAAGGTGGCCGACGGCAACAGCATCTACGGCTTCCACATGGACCAGTCGCGAGGCACAGATGCCTTTAAGAACTACGACGACTATGTGAAGTTCATCAAAGCCAACGGCGACTACAACAAGGCCACCTATGGCTTCGACTACAAGGGCAAGCCCGTCAGTGTCTATTGTTCAGTATCCTTTGGCGATTTCGGATTACGCGTCAAGGGCGAGTAAATTCATGGGGGTGGCGCCCCATGAAAATTTCTCACGTGAGATTTTTTTCTGGGAGGCCTTCCCGTGAAAATTTCTCACGTGAGATTTTTTTCTGGGAAGGCTCCGCGTGAAAATTTCTCACGTGAGAAATTTTCACGCGGAGCCTCGCTTTTGTTTTTCCAGCTGTTTGTTGTTGAAAAAGGGGGCCTGAAATGTTGCTTTTCGGTCCGCTTGCTTATTCTTTGGCAGGCGGCAGCACTTCGAGCATGTAGATGGCGTCGAGGCTCCACAGGGCGGCATCGTTGGTGCTCAGCCCGTGCCACTCGTCGATGGGGGCGGGCACCAGCGGGGGTTTTACGCGCTCGATGCGCAGGCTGGGGGCCGCTTCGTGCTCGATGCGTCCCCACAGGTCGGCCCAGGCCTCGGCGGCCAGCTGGGGCGAGTGCGTCTGCCAGGCGGCGTAGGCCTGCAGGCGGCGCACGGGGAAGTTGTTGCGGCTCACCTGGCGCGCCATCTGCTTGTAGCGCAGGGCATGGTCCAGCCAGATATCTTTGAATGAGTAATTAGTAATTGGTAATGAGTAATTATGATTAGTTTTGCTAATGGGTTTTTTTTGAGCGGGGCCGCGCTCATTACTAATTCTTAATTGCTCATTACTCATTCCTAATTGCTCATTACTCATTACATCCAGCAGCTCGTTCATCACCTCAAAGCCGCCCATGATGGTGGCCAGGTGGTTGGTGTTCTTCCGCTCCTTTGGCCCCTCATAGCTGATGCGGCCCGTGGCGGGGTCGTAGCCCAGCGCTTTGTTACCGGTGAAGAAACCGTCGTCCAAGGCGGCTATGCTCTGCAGACCGGCGAGGATTTTTTCGCGATACTTCGCGTTGCCCGTTCGCTCCCACTCCGTGAACCAGTTGCCGGCGTAGGCCAGCCAGTCGGGGCCTAAGCGCAGTCGTGCAGGCGCCGTGGATGGGAATTTCTCGCGAGGCTCGGCCAGTCGCATGGGGTCCAGGTGTAGCAGCAGCGTGTCGGCGTCGGTCTGCGCGTGCATCAGGTCGCCCGTGCGCTCGTCGCCGCCGGTGAGATAGTAGTAGAACCGTAGGAAGGCCGACTGCGATATGCGGGCCTCCTTGGCGCCGCAGCCCCAGTGGCTCACGTTGTGGCGCGAGCCCAAGGGCGCCAGCGGCCCCAGGTGATAGGTGTCCACCTCGCTGTTGTGGCGCGTCATGGCCTCGGCCATCAGCCACACGTCGTGGCGGCCGCTGCGCAGGAAGGAGTACCAGAGCCACATGGGCGTGCCCAGCTCGGTGTTGTCCCAGGCAAAGCCGCCCACGTCGTAACGCCACGAGTGGCGTTCGGCATCGTAGGCGTGCATCATGTCGCCGTAGTTCCAGAAGCCATACCACTTGTGTTCTTCAATGGCCTGGCGGTAAAAGTCGAGATACTGCGTGAGCCGCTGCTCCACGGGACCTTCCGTAGGCAGGCTCCACACGCCGAAGGCCTTCTTCTGGTGCAGATACTGGGGTGTGGGCAGCGGGCGCGGATCGGCAGCCAGCTGCTGGGCCTGACGGCTGATGGCGGCGCGACCGGGATAGCCTGGCTGGGGGTCGAGCCAGATGGTGGTGGTGCGCCCGATGCCGTAGGGGGTGGACAGGCCGGGCTGCACGTCTTCATAGCTGGCCAGCAGGTCGTGGGCAATGGTGTCGTAGTGGCACAGGTTCATTGGCTCAGCCTCGGGGCTCCACAGGTACATGGTCAGCTGGGCCTCGTCCGAACGGGCGCGGTCCACCTGAATGGTCGATGGATAGCTCTGCCAGAAGTCCTGCATGTAGACGCCCAGGCCGCCCTTCACGTCGCCCACGAAGGCATAGCCCGGCGCACGCTGGCCGGTGAAGGTGCCTATCCAGGGGGTGGAGTGGGTGGTGGTGGCGCGCTTGCGAATGGAAAAGCTGTTGTCGGTGAGCTGCGACAGGCGGTAGCCGTCCCAGGCGGCCCAGTGGTCGATGAGCTGGCGGTCGGTGGCATTCATCTCGCGGTAGGGGGCAATGCGCTTGCCCTGCTCCTGCCACTGCTGCGCACGGGGAATGGTCATGGGCCGACGGCCGTCGAGGGGCTGCACGGACTCGGCCCAGACGCCGCCCTGGTCGGTGGCAAAGGCAATGTGGCGGTTGTATGGCTCCAAGCGCATGGGCACGCCAAAGCGGATGCCCAGCGAGGTAATCATGTCGCGCTGCTCGTCGCCATCGTAGATGAAGGTGTGTACCAGCTTGATGTTCCGGCTGCTCTTGTACAGGTAGAGGCGCACGGTGAAGGGCAGCCAGGAACGGCGCTCGGAGTGGTGCTTGCCGTTGATGCGGATGACGGCCAGCTCGTTGCCGCTGCGCTCCAGGCAGACGCTGTCTACCTGGCTGACGAAGTGGTCATTTTCCGTGGTGGCCACCAGTTGGGCGGCTCCGGCCACGCGGCCTGCGGTCATCACAATGCTGTCGATGAGGCAGGTGCCTTGCTTGGGAATGTAGGTAACGATGCCATCGCCCACGATGAACTGCTTTTCCGTCTCGGTGACGAAGGGCGCCGCCTTGGGCTTCTTGGCCGATTGTATCACCTGCACCTCCTTGCCAATGGGCAAGGTGGCGGCCATGCCGGCCCATTTCACCGACCCGTCGGGCCAGCGGGCGTTGACCCAGGCGTCGGTAGAGGACTCGCCAGCGAGCGTCAGCCGCGACACATCCCGCAGCTCGCCAGGCGCAAAGGGAACGCCGAAGGTGACGGGGTGGGTGTAGATGGAAACGGTGTCGGCCCCTATCCAGCGCAGGGGGATGCCCGAAAGAAGGGAAGGCTGGCTCAGGCGATAATGGCGAAAGCCGGTGATGCGTGTGCGCGAGAGGGTGGTGCGGAAGCCAAACCATCCCTCGGTCAGGGGCGCGGGGTCGAGGTAGCTGACGATGAGCTCGCCGTCGATCCACATCTGCGTGCGGCCGCCGCTGGTCTGTAGCTTCACGTGGTACCAGTGGTTGGGGCGTAGCAGGTGGGCTGAGTCGGTGAACTCAATGAGAACGGGCGGGCGCAGGAAGGCGGTGTCCGACGGGGCGGCATCTGGCGCGGCGGTGCCGGTGTAGCGGCGGAAGCGCGTGGTGGAGTTGTAGTTGCCGCCATAGCCCAGATAGTACATCTGAAGGGAGTAGCAGCGGTTGAAGATGCCGCTGCGCCATCGTGAGCGCTGCCAGATGTCCTTCGCCGCAGGGTCGCTGGCCAGCCAGAAGCAGTTCATGTCGCTCAGGCGGTCGCCCTCGCGTTCCATCACTACCTGCACGTCGTACTCCACGGCGCAGTCGGCCTGCTGCTTCTCGCGCCGCCAGAGGGTGAGCCCCTTCGGGGCCAGCAGCTCGCAGGTGTCGCCACGGAAGGTGACCTGATAGTCGGGCGATTCCGACTCTACTCGCCAGTATTTCTTAAACTGGCTAACGTTAAGTCCCGACTGTGCCGCAGCCTTGCCTGCGTCGGCCAGCAGCAATAGAAAAAATAGCGAAAGGGATTGCAGTCTCATCGTTGTCTTTGGTTTTGCTACAAAGATACGAAAATAATCCGAGAAGACAAGTAAAAATCAAAAAATTATTTTGTAACTTTGTGGTCTGAAATGAACGGACTGAATCGGGACATATTGCGGCTGGCACTGCCCAGCATTGTGTCGAACATCACGGTGCCGCTGTTGGGACTGTGCGACGTGGCCATCATGGGCCACGTGGGCGGAGCCACCAGCATTGGTGCTATCAGCGTAGGATCGATGATCTTCAACGTGATGTACTGGCTGTTTGCTTTCCTGCGCATGGGTAGCAGCGGACTGGCCGCTCAGGCCTATGGCGCCCAGCGTAGCGGCGATGCGGCCGCCATCCTGTGGCGGGGCCTGATGGTGGGCGTGGTCATCGGCGTGGCCATCGTGGTGATGCAATGGCCCCTTCAGCAACTCACGTTCTGGCTGATGCGGCCCACGGCCGATGTGGCGCAGTTGTGCTTACCTTATTATTATATAGGTATATGGGGCGCTCCCGCCGTGCTGGGGCAGTTTGCCCTGACGGGCTGGCTGGTGGGCATGCAGAACACACGCGTGCCTATGCTCATCGCCATTGGCCAGAACGTGGTCAACATCGGGCTGTCGCTGTTGCTGGTGGTGGGCTTCCACTGGGGAGTGAAGGGCGTGGCCACGGGAACGCTGGTGGCTCAGTGGCTGGCCTTCGCCGCCTGTCCGCTGTTGCTGTGGAGGCGCTATGGGTCCCTGCTGCGCGCCAACTGGCCTTCGCGCTCACAGCTGATGAACGGGCTGGGCCCATTCTTCCGTCTGAACCTCGACATCTTCTTGCGCACCGTCTGCCTGGTCAGCGTAAACCTTTGGTTCACGTCGGCAGGAGCGGCGCAGGGTGCGCTCACGCTGGCAGCGAACACGCTGTTGATGCAGTTTTTCATGATTTACAGCTATCTGACCGACGGGTTTGCCTTCGCCGGCGAGGCGCTGTCAGGGCGATACATGGGCGCTGGCAACGGCACCATGCTCAGGCTCACCGTGCGACGACTCTTCGGGTGGGGACTGGCCGTGGCCTTGATCTTCACCGTGGCCTATGCCGTGGGCGGCCCATTGCTGTTGCAGTTGCTCACCACCGACGCGCAAGTCATAGCCGAGGCCTTGCGCTATCTGCCCTGGGCCGTGGCCATTCCCCTGGCTGGAATGGCTGCATTCGTTTGGGATGGCATATATATCGGCACCACCAAGAGCCGGGGCATGTTGCTGTCGTGCTTCTGGGCTGCGTTGATCTTCTTTGCCCTGTGGCTGCTGCTTTCGGACTCGATGGGAAATCACGCGCTTTGGCTGGCGCTCGTTTCCTATCTGGCCATGCGCGGATGGGTGCAGACGGTGTTGTGGAGAAAGGAGGAAGTTTATGAATAGACGAGTAGCAATAGTTGGCGGAGGGGCGGCCGGCTTCTTTCTGGCCATTAACCTGAAGGAAATGTGCCCCCAACTGGAGGTAACCATCATCGAGGGTGGCAACCGCGTGCTGAGAAAAGTTGAAATATCGGGCGGAGGACGCTGTAATGTGACCAATTCTTTTGAGGACGTGGGCAATCTGCGCGAGGTTTATCCTCGTGGTCACAGGCTCATGGGACGGCTGTTCAAGCAGTTTGACCATCGTTCGGCGTTCCAATGGTTCGAACGGCGCGGCGTCGCACTGGTGGTTCAGGAAGACCATTGCGTGTTTCCCCGCTCGCAGGATGCTCACACCATCATCCGCCTTTTCCAGAGTGAGGCCCGCCGGTTGGGCGTCATCGTGAAGACAGGCTGCAAGGTGCAGCATCTGGACGAGCTGGCGGCCTATGACTATATCTGTATCACCACGGGTGGACAGCCCAGGGCCGAAGGGCTGAGCTGGCTGGGACAGGAGCTGGCCGAGCCGGTGCCGTCGCTCTTCACGCTGAGCATCGGCGACGAGGGCCTGACGCGCCTGACGGGCTTGGTGATAGCCCATGCGCAAGCCATGATACCGGGTACGAAGCTGCGCGCCAGCGGACCTCTGCTCATCACCCACTGGGGCATGAGCGGCCCCTGCATTCTGAAGTTGTCGAGCTATGCGGCCCGTCATCTGCATGACGCTGGCTATAAATCGCCCTTGCTGGTGAACTGGCTGGGCATCGATGAAAATGAGGCCATGGCCGTCGTGGGCGATATGATGCGGCAATGGCCGCAAAAGCTCGTCACAACTGTGGCTCCCCAGCCGCTGCAGCAGCGTCTGTGGGCTTATCTGGCGGGCAAGGCCTTGGGCAATCGCGCTGCTCAGGCTCCGTGGGGCAGCCTGAATGCGAAGGAGCAGCGGCGGCTGGCCTCGGTGCTCACTACCGATGATTATCGCATCACCGGCCGTGCGCCCCATCGCGATGAGTTCGTCACTTGTGGTGGCGTGGCCCTTTCGGCCGTCAATCCTCAATCATTAGAGAGCCGCACACGGCCAGGGCTTTTCTTCGCCGGCGAAGTGCTCGACATCGACGGCATCACCGGCGGCTTCAACTTTCAGGCCGCCTGGACCACAGCCTACACCGTGGCGCAGAGCATAGCCTCGCGGCAATAAGCATCTTTCGGTTTGTTCATGGTGTGAAGCCATGCTCCAAGTGAGCGGTGGTCGCCTGCAGCATGGCCTTGCTCACCTGTAGCAGCCGCTCGCTGTCCTCGCCTTGGCTGACAATGGGTCGGCGGGCATCGAAGTCGTAGAGCAAATAGCCCGTGGAGTCGACGATGAACTGCGCATTGTAATAGTTGTGGACGGCGACGGGATAGACGTAAGTCTTCGAGAGAACGTCGCGGCTGAAGGGGAAATCGTCGTGGCGCAGGCCCAGTTGTCCCAGTAATGTGGCCGCCAGGTCAGTCTGATTGCAGATGGCCGTGACGGTGCGAGGCTCCTTGACGGCTCCTCCTAACCAGATCATTGGAATATGGTTCTTCTCCAAGGGACGGCTTTGGTCTATTTGCTTGTAGTTGATGCCATGGTCGGCGGTGAGAACGACGAGCAGGTTGTCCCAAGCGGGCGTCTGGCGCAGTTTGCTGATGAAAACGTCGAGGCAGTCGTCCAGGTAGGCAAAGGCGTTGAGCACCTCGTCGGCGTTCATCTTCACGGGCACGTCCCAAGGCTCGTGGCTCGACAGCGTGCTGTAGCCCCAGAGGTGAGGCGTGGATTGCGCATCCAGAATCTGCTGGTAGAGCGTCTCGAAGGTGATGTCGTCGCGAACGCCCCATTGCGCGCTGCTGCGTTCGTCCGAGCTATAGTCGTCCATCGAGGTCAGCTTGTCCCAACCGGTGCCGATGAGATAGCTGCGCATGTTGGTGAAGTTGATATCGCCGCCGTAGAGATAGCTGGTGGCATAGCCCTCGGCCTTCAGCGAGCGGGCGATGGAAGCCAGCTGTCGACTTTTTTCAGGCATCTTCATCACTGAGATGCTGGGGAATGAGGGATAGCCGCTCAGGGCACACACGGTGCCACGGTCGGTGCGCCACGAGTTGCCATAGCACTGGCTGAAGCAGATGCCCTCACGCTTCAGCTGTTGCAGGTGGGGCATGGCGTGGGCAAACTCCTCGCCGGCGCTTTCCATGAGTATTACGACAATGTTGGGGCGCTGGGTGGTGAGCAGCGTGTCGGCATCCAGGCTTTGCGTGGTGTAAACATTCTTGGTCAGGCTGTAGGCCTCTTCATCGTCCATGAAGTGATATTGCGAGAGGTCGCCCAGCTGATGGCTGGCGGAATAGAGAAAGCTGAACACGGGGTTCACTGCCGCGTGGTTCAGAAACTGTTTTTCGGAGAAGTACACCTGCCCGATGTTGGTGGTCGATTCGCTCGTTCCGCCGCGAATGCCGATGACTATCAGGGGTATCAGGCATACATACAGGGCCGTGAGCATCATCCGGTGGCGCAGCGGCAAGCCGTGGCCGGCGGGGCAGAACTTGGGCATCCGGGCTGCATAGAGCCAGTAGAAGACCACCGAGAGCACCGCCACCAGCACCAGCCGCAGCAGCAGATAGCCCACCGACACGCTCTGCGTGATGCCTTCGGGCTGCGACAGGTATTGCAGGCACGAGGCATCGAGCTTGAAGCCCCAGAACGCGTAGAGGCTGGTGTCGGCCACGAAGGCCAGCGCAAAGGCCAGCGCCCCCACCGCATAGTAGACGCGCAGCACCCAGCGCGTCACCCCCACCCACAACGACAACAGGCTTACCAGGAAGGGCACGATGAGGAAATAGAGCGCCGTGGAGAGGTCGAGCGACAGCCCGTGTCCCACCACGCTCAGATAGTCGCCGGCCTTCAGCTCCTGCCCGTCGGCGTAGCAGAGCATGAACACTATTTTTGCCACGATGAACAGTATCACCGTCAGCGCATAGGTCTTCAGCAGATATAACAGCCTTTTCTTCATTTCTCGTTATATGTTAATTCCATACTGGTTCTTCACCTCGTCCATCACGAACGTGCTCTCCAGCGATCCAAGCGTCTCAATGGCTCCGAGCTTGTTGAGCACAAACTCCTGATATTGTTTCATGTCCCGCGCCCTGATCTTCAGCAGATAGTCGTACTCGCCGCTGGTGTTGTAGCATTCTATGACCTCGGGTATGCGCTGTATGCGGCGCACGAAGGCCTCGGCAATCTCGCGGTTCATTTGTTTCAGCTTCACCTTGCAAAACACCAGCAGCCCCTGGCCCATCTTTTCCGGGTCCAGCACAGCCACGTATTTCCTGATATATCCTCGGCGTTCCAGCCGCTTTTGCCGTTCAAAGACGGGCGTAGGTGTGAGGTGTACCGCCTCGGCCAGTTCCTTGGTGGTGAGCTTGGCATTGTGCTGCAGCGTGCGCAGTATCAGCAGGTCAGTTTCGTCCAGTTGTTCCATTTGTTGTTGTTTTTTAGAATATTATTCTTTTTCGTCTCGCCGATGATGGCTCGAATAGACAATCTTTTTGTTTTTGGGTGCAAAATTAGCTATTTTTTCCTAATTCAGCAAGAATTTTGGTAGATTTCTCTAAACTACGTACCTTTGCACCGTCGAAATAAACAAAACAACAACAATCATACAATAATAAAAGAAAGGAAAAGAACTATGAGTAAGAAAAACTATCGCTTCGAGACTTTGCAGCTCCACGTAGGCCAGGAACAGGCCGATCCCGCAACCGATGCCCGCGCCGTGCCCATCTATCAGACCACGAGCTATGTATTCCACAACAGCCAGCATGCCGCCGACCGCTTCGGCCTGCGCGATGCCGGCAACATCTACGGCCGACTGACCAACTCCACGCAGGGCGTGTTTGAAGATCGCGTGGCAGCCCTCGAAGGCGGCGTGGCCGGACTGGCCGTGGCCTCTGGTGCCGCCGCTGTCACCTATGCCCTGCAGAACATTGTGCAGGCTGGCGACCACATCGTGGCTGCCGACAACCTCTATGGCGGCTCCTTCAACCTCATCACCCACACGCTGGCCACGCAGGGCATCACCAACACCATCGTCAACGTGAACAATCTCGCCGCCCTTGAGGCCGCCATCAAACCCAACACAAAGGTAATATATGCCGAGACCTTCGGCAACCCCAACAGTGACGTGCTCGACCTTGAGGGCGTGGCCGAGGTGGCCCATCGCCACGGCATTCCCTTCATTGTGGACAACACCTTCGGCACGCCCTATCTCATCCGACCCCTGGAGCATGGCGCCGACATCGTGGTCCATTCCGCCACGAAGTTCATCGGTGGCCATGGCTCCAGCCTGGGCGGCGTCATCGTCGACGGTGGCCGGTTCAACTGGAAGGCCGACCCCGACCGTTTCCCCACGCTGGCCAAGCCCGATCCCTCCTATCACGGCATCGTCTTTGCCGACGCCGTGGGGGCCGCTGCCTTCGTCACCCGCATCCGTGCCGTCATTTTGCGCGACACTGGCGCAACAATTTCGCCCTTTAATGCGTTTATACTATTGCAGGGCCTTGAAACGCTTTCGCTGCGCGTGGAGCGCCACGTGGAAAATGCACTGAAAGTGGTCGATTTCCTGTCGAAGCATCCGAAGGTGGCCCGCGTGAACCATCCTGCCCTGGAGAGCCATCCCGACCACCAGCTCTATCGGAAATATTTCCCCAACGGAGGCGGCAGCATCTTCACCTTCGAGATCAAGGGCGGCCAAGAGGAGGCATGGCGCTTCATCGACGCGCTGGAAATATTCTCGCTGCTGGCCAACGTGGCCGACGTGAAGAGTCTGGTCATCCATCCCTACACCACCACGCACTCGCAGATGAGTCCCGAGGAGCTCAAGGAGCAGCACATCACGCCTGCCACCATCCGCCTCTCCATAGGTACCGAGCATATCGACGACATCATCGAAGATTTGTCGCAGGCCCTGGACAAGGTTTAAAGAATAATGATTACCTTTGCAGGTATAGAAACGAAAAAGACAAGTGAAGGATAAGATTGCATTTGTGACGGGTGCCAACAAAGGCATCGGCTTTGGAATAGCGAAGCACCTGGGCTTTAACGGCTGGGATGTGATTGTTGGCGCACGCGATGAGCAGCGTGCCACTGAAGCCATTGACCAGCTGAAGGCTCAAGGCATAAGGGTGCTGGGCTGGGTGGACATCGAGCTGAAGGACATCAAAAGCATTGAGCGTGCGGCCAGCGAGATAGGTGAGCGCTTCCCCCGTCTGACGCTGTTGGTGAACAATGCCGGCATACCGGGCGACATGAGTGTGGACAGCCTGCACACCGAGGTCAGCACCCTGCGCGAAACCCTGGAAGTGAACTTCGTGGGCACCTTTGCGCTCACCAAAGCGCTGACGCCCCTGCTCAAGCAGAACGAAGGCCGCATAGTCAACATTACCGTGCCCTCAGAGGTCAGCCCCTACTGGCATCCGCTGGCCTATGTGGCCAGCAAAGCTGCCCAGAACGCCATGATGGGCGTGATGGCCTTGGAAAACCAACTGGAAATCTTCTCGGTTCACCCAGGCCCCACCACCACCGACCTGAACGGCAACATGGCGCTGCCCGGCTTCCACGACATTGAGACAGTAGGCCGGAAATTTGCCGAACTCATTGACGACGGACAAAACCATCAAGGCGAGTTCATAGAACTCTATCCCATTGTAAAAGAGAATTAAACAGAAAATACTAAATCATTATGGCAAAGATTGCAAAACAGCTGACCGAGCTCATCGGCAACACCCCACTTCTTGAGCTCAACAAGTATTCACAGGCAAAGGGCCTCAGCCAGCCCGTCATTGCCAAGGTGGAGTTCTTCAACCCCGGCGGTTCGGTGAAAGACCGCATCGCCCTGGCCATGATCGAGGACGCTGAGGCGAAAGGCATCCTCAAGCCCGGTGCTACCATCATCGAGCCTACCAGCGGCAACACCGGCGTGGGCCTGGCCTTAGTGAGCGCTGTGAAAGGCTACCATCTCATCCTCACCATGCCCGAGACCATGAGCATCGAGCGCCGCAACCTGGTGAAGGCCTACGGCGCCGAGGTAAGGCTGACCAGCGGCAAGGACGGCATGCCCGGCGCCATCCGCGCTGCCGAGGAGCTGCGCAGCCAGATTCCCGGCAGCGTCATCCTCCAGCAGTTTGAGAATCCCGCCAATCCCGCCAAGCACTATGCCACCACCGGCCCCGAGGTGTGGGCCCAGACCGACGGCCAGGTAGACATCTTCGTTGCCGGCGTAGGCACGGGTGGCACGGTCAGCGGCGTGGCTAAATACCTGAAAGAACAGAAGCCCACGGTGAAGATTGTGGCCGTTGAGCCGAAGAGCAGCCCCGTGCTCAATGGTGGCCAGAGTGGTCCGCACAAGATTCAGGGCATCGGTGCCGGCTTCGTGCCCAAGACCTACGACGGAAGCCTCATCGACGAGGTCTTCGACGTTGACAACGACGACGCCATCCGCACCGGCCGCGAGGTGGCCCAGCAGGAGGGCTTGCTCGTAGGCATCTCGGCCGGAGCCGCCCTTTATGCCGCCATCGAGGTGGCCCGCCGCCCCGAGAACCAGGGCAAGCGCGTGGTGGTGCTCCTGCCCGACACGGGCGAGCGCTATCTCTCCACCGTGCTCTACGCCTTTGAGGACTATCCGCTGTAGGGGCGTTAGGCTTCTTTATTCATCAACTTACACAAAAACAGAAGCGAAAATAATAAAGCAGCTATAGTCTGGATGAGATTGTAGCTGCTATTCCTATTTCGTATAGGTGTTAATACCTGTACACGGTCGAATGCTTGAGCATCAGTGATATGAGAATGAACAATACATTACCCAATAACGGCATTAAGGATGCTTCCTCAAATAGACTGTCTTGTAATTGTCGCTCCAAAAATCGAGTACAGAAATTTTTTTGAAGATAGTGTGAGGGCGAATGGCTACACCCATGTATTTGTAATAGCCTTCGGGTGAGGTTTCACCGATATTAAGCATTATACGCCGGTGGCCAAGTGATGCGTTATCTGTACCGGTGTCAATAAGAAGATCCATGATTGACCATAAACTACAGCCTGGACGTCCGTAACAGATACATTCAGCAAACATTCCATCTCTGTAACTCATGCACCCCGTGTCACCTCGTTCATGACCCATGTCACCTCGTTCCCCTTGCGCAGTGGCGAAACAGTCAGCAAATTCAAAAAGGGTGTCGTTGGGTACTAATACAGGCAAAGGGGCCATTGTAGCCAAGTAGTCTATAAGCGACTGTTTTCGTTCTGCGAAATCTTCGGGTATTGTATTATGACCTGGCAAATGCTTGTAATTGCTGATAAAAACTTTCCCGAAGAGCTGAGGGGCAAGACGGGCCAAGTTCAGGTAATAATATAACTCCTTCTCGTCCTTCGTGAGATAATCAGCATTAGCAGCTGTATTAGCCTTCTGTAGCAAGTCTTCGTTGAATTGTGACTCCAACACTTCAATGTCATAACCAGACAAGGCATCGCCTAGCCAATACAAGTATCTCTGTCGGTCGCTCCAAAAATCTACAATGGCATATCCATAATTACGATGATTATAAGCTCTTACGCCTATATGTCTTCTTGTGTCTTGATGATTGTTGACATCCATGTCTAACAAATTTCGGCGATTCTTTAAATTGGTACTGTTATCTGTGGCGTCAACTAGCATGTCAAGTACATACCAGAGACCATTGTCAACAAAGCCATTACTGATGCTTTCAGAAAACTTGCCCTCTTCAAGACTTATACAATCTGAATTTGAACGGTCGAAAGGAAGGTTATCAATCTTGGATTCATAAGGTATAGCAATCGAAAGGTCTGTAGCGAAATGCCATAATGTATCATTTGGCACAAGGGGCGGTAGTGGCTCCATCGTGGAAAGATAGTTCATCAGCGACTGCTTACGTTCGGCAAAAGTATTGCTGGGCGGATATCCTGGTCGATGCGTGTAATGAGAGACAAATGTATGTGAGAACAGTTTGGGGTTCAGGCGGGCCAGGTTCAGGAAGTACACAACTTCTTTTTCAATATCATTATATAGTTGATTATCAGCTGCAGTGTTCGCTTTTAGCCGTTCATTACTGCTGAATTGTGCCTCAAAAGTCTTAATATCTTCCTGTGTCATCACATCCTTCTCTCTTGGCATTGTATAGTTTTCTTCAGTTCCTTGGTCAAAATCCAATGTAGTAGCGCATGATGCAAGACTAATTGCCAAAACCGTAATCACGGCAAAATTCCAAATCTGGATATTTAAGTACAATAGTTTTTTTTCCATTACTGTATAACTATTATAGGCTCAAAGACGAGTATTGTCTTTTGATAAATAAAAATGTCGAATGTTTATGGAGAACGACTATGATAATCAGCGTTGGCCTCCCTCCCCCGAAGAACCGCGTTGCCTGCTGCTTGCAATCCACTTGTCTTCAAACTCCCATCCTTTGCGGGTGGCAATAGTCTGGTCTGCCTCATCATAGCCAGGATTGTGGTCAGCTCGTAGCATGCGAAAAAGCTGAGGATCGTTGATTATATTCTCTATATTCTCAATCTCATGAGTGACATCGGGAAGTTGGCTGTAGATGGTTTCGAGAGCCTGTTTGTCTAGAGAGTTGTAGTTGCAGCCCAACGCAAGGAGTTTCTGGTTAGCAGAGAGGTCGAGCGAAGTAAGACGGTTGCCATCACAGAGCAGAAGTAAGAGCTCTGGGTTTTGACTTACGTCGAGCATATCGATGCGACAGTTTTGACAGCGGAGTTCATTTAGGCAGGTTAGTCCTCTCACGTCAAGCGATGTTAAACTGTAATTCCGCTGAATGTCAACCTTTTCCAAATTGACAGTCCTTGGTAATTTTACCGATGTTAGAATGTTGTTATTAGCATATAGCGCTTTTAGGGAAGGTAGTTCCGAAGCATCGAGTTCTGTGAGTTGGTTGTCTGAACACCATACCCAGTTCAGTAGCGTGCTTTTAGGTAGTATGAGTTGCGTGAGTTCGTTGTAGGCACAGAAAATCTGCTCCATTTCGCCATAGAACTCGCTCATGTCAATGCTTGTAAGACGATTGTAACCGTGTTCAAAATTGTCACTGCCACAATCAAAGCTGCCAGTAATGTTGCCATAGATGGTGAAGGTCTGCGACTGTACTGTGGGGCGGAATGTTATATGATCGCTACCCCCTTCGGGATATTCGCCCAATTCGCGCACCCCATTGTTGTTCATGTCGAACCAGATATTTTTGCCGTAGAAATAACCGAACTCCAGCTGTTCTCCAGGCGTTTTAGCTGTGGTCATTATTATTTTTGAGTTCTCGGGATTAGGAAGATCATCACTACCATCCGTAAACTTCAAATCTTTGCCATCCCATGTTAGATAAACATGGTAGGCTCTACCTTGTTCAAGCACCTTGTTGACGTTTTTAGGAGTGCTGGGTCTTTTTGTCTCCATTCCCCATGTTATCTCTTTGCCTATTAGCATGGAGATGTTTAATGTTTCCATTATTTTTCCATTGGGAATACCATTGTAAATAAATGCTGCCTTCTTACCTGCTGGAATAGACACAGCTTTAGATGTTGGTGCGACGCCAAAGACTTCAGAGAACGACTTCGTTTTCTCGTCCCAATATATGTCTTCATACAGTGCATCACTGCTAATACCCCATATTTTGAAAAGATTATCATCATCATCCTGATTGTCAATATGTATAACGATGAAAGTACCTATATATTGGCATTGTACTGCTGAGGGAGTTCCTTGTCCAGTAAACTCAAACCAGACAGGAGCGTTAAACTCAAAGTGAGGGTCAATCTTAGAGTTGTCATCGATAATTAACCTGTAATTATCAATCCTGCTGGAAGCCCCACAAACCCCATACATGGTATATGCTAAATTCAAGTTAACGAATTCTGGCATCACAAAGGAAAGCATGCCTTTTTTACTTCTATCTCCATTGACAGTGAATGTGACATTTTCCACCTGTTGGATCACATCTCCCTGACGGACATAGATGGAGAACTTGTCGTCTGCGTTAAACGACACCAACAAATCTTTAGAGCCCTCAACAAGACTTACCCCGACGCGGGTTGTCATCTCTCCTCCTGGCATATTCACAGAAAGACTCACTAATCGGCTTGACTTGGATGCGCTGTATTCATCTGTACAGGAAACAATCGCCAAAGCGGTAATTAGAAAAAGAATATATTGTATCTGTTTCATGTTCTTTGTCTTTATTGGTTATAAGTCTTCACCGATAATATCATTCACTATAACACCTACGTCAGAAGAAACGATATCACCATTATCA
>JAFPTC010000131.1 GCA_017400455.1 Prevotella sp.
CAAGGCAAGCTGCTGATCAAACTGATCGACCGCGAGTGCCATTCGTCGAGCTACGACATGATCAAGGCCTTTATGGGACCACTGCGCGCCGGATTCTGGCAGGTGTTTGCCTGGGGATTCGGCGCCAGCCTGAAGAAGGAGTATGAACCCGAGGGCGTGGACCGCCTGACAGAACGCATCGTGCTGATGGTAGAGGCAGGACAGATATAAGGGTAAAAAGGTAAAATTTTATTTTTCTGAGTAGAGCACTTGGATGAGCGTTTGACCGACGGCCTGGAGGGTGGTGCGGTCGATGTGCTGCATGTCGTCGCTGACGGTGTGCCACGTAGGACCGAAGTTGCTCTGATCGCAGTGGGGATAGTAGGGGATGATGTCGATGCACGGAATCTTGGCTATGGTGTTGACTGGCGCATGGTCATCGGTGATATAGGAGCCGGGCTTGTTGGGGAACATGCTGCCGAAGCCTACCACCTGGGCTGCACGCCATACACGGTCGGCCACATCAGGGGCATATTGCATCGACATGCCCTCCTTGAAGAACATGGCGCCCTGACCGCCTACCATGTCGAGCAGGATGCCATAACGGGCTTTGTAATTGGCGACATGAGGATTGGCAGCCCAGTATTGCGAGCCGAGGGCCCACGTGTTGCCAGCGTCGGCCACATCGCTCCACTGAGGCGTGCCCCAGTCTTCAGCATCGAAGCAGATGAAGTCGATGCCGATGCCTGCACTCTCCGACTTGAGCTGACGGGCCAGCTCGAGCATGACGGCAACGCCCGAGGCACCATCGTTGGCCGCCATGACGGGCGTACGGTGGTTGGCGGGGTCAGGATCGTTGTCGGCCCAGGGACGGCTGTCCCAGTGGGCACAGACGAGGACACGCTCGCTGAGGTCGGGACGGTAGCTGGCGATGATGTTGGTGGCACGTAGCGTGGTGCCGTCGTAGCCGCGGAGGTTGGTATGCTGGGTGGTGACCGTGAGGCCGTAACGCTGGAATTTGTTGGCTATCCAGGAGGCACAGCGGTCGTGGGCTTCGCTGTTCATGATGCGGGGACCGAAGGCACACTGCTGTTCACAGAAGACGTAGGCACTGTCGGCACAGAAAGCAGGGCCGACGGGCTCTTCGGTGGTTTCGGCAGCAACGACGGACGTCTGCTGGCGAAGGCCGCAGGAGGATAAAAGTAAAAAGGTAAAAAGGTAAAAAGGTAAAAAGGTTATTACCTTTGGCGTTTTTACTTTCTGCAAAAATAGATTTTTCATTATTTCATTATTTCATTTTTACATTGCACTGGCGCGCTGCGCCTGTGCTTGCGCCATGACACGGAGGAAATTGCCGCCCCAGATCTTCTGGATGTCGGCTTCGCTGTAGCGGCGGGCAAGGAGCTGACGGGTGAAGTTGAGGAGCTCGGAGCTGTTGGAGAGTCCGGGGACGCCACCGTCGCCGTCGAAGTCAGTGCCGAGGCCCACATGGTCGATGCCCATCACCTGGATGGCATGCTCGAGGTGGGCAAGGACGTCGAGGATGGTGGCCTGACCGTCGCGGCGCAGGAAGCCATTGTAGATGGTGGTCTGCGCCACACCGCCTTTGGCTGCGAGGGCCCGCATCTGATCGTCGGTGAGGTTGCGGGGATGGTCGCAGAGCGCCCGGCTGCTGCTGTGGCTGCACACGATGGGCACACGGCTGATGTCGAGGGCATCGTAGAAGCTCTTTTCTCCTGCATGACTCATGTCGACGAGGATGCCCAGGCGGTTCATCTCGTGGATGACCTGCTCGCCGAAGGCACTGACACCGCCATGGGTGGCGTTGCTACGGGAGGCGGAGTCGCAGATGTCGTTGTCGCCATTGTGGCAGAGGGTCATGTAGACGATGCCACGGTCGTGGAAGTGCTGCAGGTTCTGCAGCTGTCCGTCGAGGGCGATGCCGTTTTCGATGCCGAGCATGATGGATTTGAGCCCCCGGTGCTTGTTGATCCAGAGGTCGTCGGGAGTCCGGGCAA